>CP085928.1:1120000-1340000 GCA_020735665.1 Lachnospiraceae bacterium GAM79 | reverse complement strand
AGTTCGAATCTCGTTATCTCCACGAAAACATAGGACGAGCGGTCTTGTTTTTAAAAGCGTTCATGAAGAACTTGTTCTTCGATGAAGGATTTTGAAAACAGAAGGACATTCGTAGAATGTCCGTGATGAAGTAAGCGAAGCTTACGAATCAGACCGATATATTGAATCTTATGTTTTAACAAAAATAGAGTACAAGAGAGGAATGTTCCACTCCACTAAGACTCGCGGTTGAACCGCTCGTCAAGTGTCGGGAACCACTTTCGCACTAAGCTCGAAAGAACCTCGCTAAGTGCTCAATGTGTACCTTGAGAATTTCATACAGAAAGAAATAGAGATATTATTAATAAGCCATTAATAATTAACAAGACATCAAATAATCCAAGAAACGTTTCAAGAGATTGAAACAAACGCGAATCAAGTTATCGAAAGATAGCAACGGACCACAGCATATCAAGCTACGTATGCTGTAAGGTTAAGTTAGAAAGAGCGCAGGGTGGATGCCTTGGCACTGAGAGCCGAAGAAAGACGTGATAAGCTGCGAAAAGCTGCGGTAAGGAGCAAATATCCGATGACCCGCAGATATCTGAATGGGGAAACCCGGCTGAGCAAACCTCAGTCACCGTATACTGAATACATAGGTATACGGAGGGAACCCGCTGAACTGAAACATCTAAGTAGGCGGAGGAAGAGAAAGAAACATCGATTCCGTAAGTAGCGGCGAGCGAACGCGGAAGAGCCCAAACCGTTGTGCGTGCACGACGGGGTATGGACTGCGATATGGCAGTGTGGAAGATAGTAGAAGGGTCTGGGAAGTCCCGCCAGAGAGAGTGAAAGCCTCGTACATGAAATCAGAAACACGCCTAGCAGGATCCGGAGTACCACGAGACACGAGAAACCTTGTGGGAAGGCGGAGGGACCACCCTCCAAGGCTAAATACTACTCAGTGACCGATAGCGCATAGTACTGTGAAGGAAAGGTGAAAAGGACCCCGGGAGGGGAGTGAAAGAGAACCTGAAACCCTGTGTTTACAAGCTGTGGAACTGCGAATAAAGCAGAACCGCGTACTTTTTGTAGAACGGTCCGGCGAGTTTCTTGTGCTGGCGAGGTTAAGTACTTCAGGTACGGAGCCGAAGTGAAAGCAAGTGTTAATAGCACGTAAAGTCAGTATAAGAAGACCCGAAACCGGGTGATCTACCCATGTCCAGGTTGAAGTTGCCGTAAAAGGCAATGGAGGACCGAACGCACATCCGTTGAAAAGGGTGGCGATGAGGTGTGGGTAGGGGAGAAATTCCAATCGAACCCGGAGATAGCTGGTTCTCCTCGAAATAGCTTTAGGGCTAGCCTCGTATTAGTCTAGCGGAGGTAGAGCACTGAATATCCTAGGGGGCGTCAAAGCTTACCGAAGATTATCAAACTCCGAATGCCGCAGAGATGATGTACGGGAGTCAGACTGCACGAGATAAGTTGGGTAGTCAAAAGGGAAAGAGCCCAGACCATCAGCTAAGGTCCCAAAGTGTGTGTTAAGTGGTAAAGGATGTGGGATTTCGAAGACAACTAGGATGTTGGCTCAGAAGCAGCCATACATTCAAAGAGTGCGTAATAGCTCACTAGTCGAGAGGTCCTGCGCCGAAAATGTCCGGGGCTAAAACACACCACCGAAGCTATGGAATGTGAACACATTGGTAGAGGAGCATTCTTAACGTGACGAAGCTGTACCGGAAGGAGCAGTGGAGTGTTAAGAAGAGAGAATGCCGGAATGAGTAGCGAGATTTAAGTGAGAATCTTAAAGGCCGAATATCTAAGGTTTCCAGGGTAAAGCTGATCTTCCCTGGGTAAGTCGGGGCCTAAGGCGAGGACGAAAGTCGTAGTCGATGGATAACAGGTAGAAATTCCTGTACCACATACAAACAGAACTGTGGGGACGCAGAGAGAAAGCCAGAGCCGGAAATGGAAAAGCCGGTGCAAGCGAGGTATCCGTAAGGGAGGCAAAACCCCCTTGCAAGGAGAAGACGTAATGCGGAGTGAACTATAAGTAACGAAGCTGGTGAGCTAGCTGCCAAGAAAAGCCGCTATTGTTTTGTATGTGCCCGTACCGTAAACCGACACAGGTGGATGAGGAGAGAATCCTAAGGCCGGCGGGAGAAGTGTTGTTAAGGAACTCGGCAAAATGACTCCGTAACTTCGGGAGAAGGAGTGCCATAGAGATATGGCCGCAGAGAAATGGCCCAAGCAACTGTTTAGCAAAAACACAGGTCTATGCAAAACCGAAAGGTGAGGTATATGGGCTGACGCCTGCCCGGTGCTGGAAGGTTAAGAGGAGAGCTTAGCGCAAGCGAAGGTTTGAATTTAAGCCCCAGTAAACGGCGGCCGTAACTATAACGGTCCTAAGGTAGCGAAATTCCTTGTCGGGTAAGTTCCGACCCGCACGAAAGGCGTAATGATTTGGGCACTGTCTCGACAACACACCCGGTGAAATTGAAATACCAGTGAAGATGCTGGTTACCTGCGCCAGGACGGAAAGACCCCATGGAGCTTTACTCCAGTTTGATACTGGGATTCGGTACTGTCTGTACAGGATAGGTGGGAAGCTAGGAAATGATGACGCCAGTTGTCATGGAGCTGACCTTGGGATACCACCCTTACAGTACTGGGTTTCTAACCTGCAGCCGTGACCCGGCTGGGGGACAATGTCTGACGGGGAGTTTGACTGGGGCGGTCGCCTCCGAAAGGGTATCGGAGGCGCTCAAAGGTTCCCTCAGAATGGTCGGAAACCATTCGAAGAGTGCAAAGGCAGAAGGGAGCTTGACTGCGACACCGACGGGTGGAGCAGGTACGAAAGTAGGACTTAGTGATCCGGTGGTATAACGTGGGATTGCCATCGCTCAACGGATAAAAGCTACCCTGGGGATAACAGGCTTATCACTCCCAAGAGTTCACATCGACGGAGTGGTTTGGCACCTCGATGTCGGCTCATCGCATCCTGGAGCTGTAGCAGGTTCCAAGGGTTGGGCTGTTCGCCCATTAAAGCGGTACGCGAGCTGGGTTCAGAACGTCGTGAGACAGTTCGGTCCCTATCCGGCGTGGGCGTAGGATATTTGAGAGGAGCTGTCCTTAGTACGAGAGGACCGGGATGGACGGACCGCTGGTGTATCTGTTGTTGACCAACAGCATGGCAGAGTAGCCAAGTCCGGCAGGGATAAACGCTGAAGGCATCTAAGCGTGAAGCCCCCCTCAAGATTAGATATCCCATTCTTTAAAGAAATAAGACCCCTTGAAGACTACGAGGTTGATAGGTCTGAGGTGTAAGTGCGGTAACGCATTCAGCTGACAGATACTAATAGGTCGAAGACTTATCCTGAGAGGTTCGAAAGATAAGCGGAAGAGATTGGAGAGAATGAGGTCGTAAGACTTTCTGTATGAAATTCTGAAGGTACATGAAAAGTAAATATTTCATCTACCTGTGAAGTGTCCCAATTTAGGACACTTAAGCAGTATAGGGGATTGGTCAAATGGTATGATAGGGGTCTCCAAAACCTTTGGTGGGAGTTCGATTCTCTCATCCCCTGCTAACAATTAATGACGCTAGAGCTAGTAAAATCAACGGTTCTAGCGTTTTTCTTTGTTTAAAATCAGATAAAATAAATTAGATTAAACGACCTATTTTCACTTTTAATCAACATTTTTCATGAGTAAACTTGTGTAAAACTTGTGTAGACATGTATATTAAAGTTGTGTATAACAAGAGAATGCATTTTACAGTTAGTTACTTTTACATAGAGTGTAATTATGGCATAATAATATCATTATAAAGGAGGTGGGTATTATGCCACAGATTATACCAATTAAAGAATTAAAAAACACAGCAGAGATATCTGATATGTGTAACAAATCTAAAGAACCAATTTGTATTACAAAAAATGAGTATGGCGATAAGGTTATAAAGAGTATGGAGAGTTACGAAAAAAACTTAAATCGAGTGGCAATGTATCATGATATAAAAATTTCGGAACAGCAGATAAGAAATGGTCAGGTAGGGGATGCAAGAATTTCACTCCAAGAAACGAGAGAAAAGTATGGTTTATAATTTAGAATAATATAACAAGTGGAAAATTGCTGGGATTGAAAAATGACCCACATATACCAGAGGTGGTATATGTGGGTTTATTCATCTTCAAAAACTGTTTCATTCATTTCAGGAAAATCTAAGAACTGGGATAATGTCATGCCAAAGCCTGTAGCTATTTTGTGCAGAGTTTTTAATTTAGGATTTTTTGTGTTCCCCTGCATTAAATTATTCAATGTGCTTTGGGTAATACCAGAAAGCGTGGCTAATTTATTGACTGTGATATTCTGTTGTTTACACAGGTAAGTTATTCTGTAAATAATCACGCTGGAATATGTCGTATACTTATATCTCCTAATAACATAAGTATACAAAATATTGTCACCAAACATTAACCGTACACGTTTGACTTGTGTAATTCTTTATCGTAAAATATAACAAAATGATATTTATTACTTAGGAGGGTAATCAAATGAACAAAAGAAAAAAAGGGTTGTGTCAGTTACTTGCATGTATGATGGTGCTTGTTATGATGATATCCTTATCATCTGTAAATGTACAGGCAGCGAGCAAGGTAAAGATTAATAAGACAAAGACAACTATGTATGTTGGTACTCCAAAGACATTAAAAGTCACTGGTACAACCAAGAAAGTAACATGGAAATCAAGCAATAAGAAGATTGCTATAGTATCGGCAAAGGGAAAAGTAACACCTAAGAAAGCCGGAACAGTAGTTATCACAGCAAAGGTATCCGGTAAAAAATATAAATGCAAAGTAACAGTTAAGAAACCATATTTATCTGCAACGAAAAAGACTGTGAAAGCTGGTTCAACATATAAACTGGTATTGCATGGAACAAATGTAAAGAAATGTTCTTCTACAAATAAAAGTATTGCAACTGTGAAAAAGAATGGCAAGAATGCTGTTACAGTAAAAGCAGTTAAGTCTGGAAATGTAAAGATAAAAGTTCAGGGAACAAATGGAAAAACATATGTATGTAATGTGAAAATAAAATGTGCGAAACATACATGGAAAGATGTTACTAAGCATCATGATGCTGTAACTCATAAGGAGAGTGTTAAGATTAAGGATGCTTGGGATGAGAAGGTAACTACTACAGAAGGTCATATTTTTTGTGCAGGATGTGGTATGGATTATACTGCAGCAGGTTACTCCTCATCTGATGATTATATTATCATACATTCTAGATCTTGTCAGGGTGGTAGTTCATATTATGGTGATGATGTTCTAGTAACCAAAACAGTACATCATGACGCCGTTTATGAAGATCAAACAGTAACAGATAAACCTGCATGGGACGAGTACTTATATTCAGAGTGTACTACTTGTGGTGCAATACAGAAAAATAAATAAGTCAACAACTAAATAATATAAACCTTTATGAGAGTCAGTTATGTAAAAGTAACTGACTCTTTTCATTGTATATAAGGGAAACTAAGCAAAGGAGGAGTCAAAAGTCATGTGAAAAGAAAACGATTTGAATTTAAGGTGATTTTTGAAGAAGGAGGAACAAGAGAGAATTTAGTTTATTTTACGGTTATTTACTTTTGTAAAGAATACAATTATGGAATAATACCATTATAAAGCAGGAGGTGGGTATTATGCCACAGATCATACCAATTAAAGAATACAGCAGAGATATCGGATATGTGTCACAAGTCTGAAGAACCAATTTATGTTACAAAAAATGGATATGGTAATATGGTTATTATGAGTATGGAGAATTACGAAAATACCATGAAGCGAATAGCGATGTATCATGATAATTGAAGTTTTTTTCCATCGACTTGAGAACTATTCACACAAAATATAAATAGGAGAACTTGTGAACAAAAAGGTTTCTAAAGCATGGTTGACCAGATAGTTAGTTTCTGATAAGAAAGATTAGATTGTTGAACAATAATTAGCATTGACTTGCACAGGGAGTACGGAAGTATAATTTATATAAGCGGGGATATACTGAGCATATTTTAGCAGATGATTGACACATATTTGTTAGAAGAAAGGGTGGTTGTTATGATGTCATTATCAAATGCAGCGGATGGATTTTGTTCAACGATCGCATGGAACTGTGCAGATAAAGCATTATTTGGAGATTGTCAGCTTGATACAGGGGACGAAGTTCAGGTGGTATCATCATTTTTCGGAAATGTGATCGTCCGGGTACACGGACGATGCCTTGCGATTACTAAGGATACAGCAGAACGGATCAAGATGTGCCAGCCGGATGTACAGTAAGAGATAAAATTTTTATAACTGTTATTGAAGTCGTGGGCAAATGTTTTATTGTGTAAATGCTAAATGAAAATGAGTTGGTTGAAATTATAAATAATATATATTATTATTTATATATCAAGTATTTGGAGGGAGACATTTACAAATGAAAAAAAGAAAAAGAAGTATTATATTATTATGTGCATTATTGATCGTTGCACTCATACTGCCATGTAGTGGAAGCGAGGCAGCATCTAAGCTTACTAAAAAGCAAAAGGCAACATACAAGAAGTGTTTGGATAAATATTTTTATAAGACAAATTGGCCATCTTGGTGGACTTCGTATGTAAATGATACAAAGGAACATACGGAGATAGCATTTGCGGATATTAATAATGATGGGAAAAAAGAACTTTTGGTTTACAGTGCAGCAGGAGCTTCCTGGCAGTGGAGGGCAGCATATAAGACAAATGGGAAACCTTTAAAGTTTAAATATTATTATAAAGGAAAGCTTAGAAGCAAAAGTACAAAGAGTGACCAACATGGTATATATACACGTATAACAAAAATGTCTGATAAAGCATTTGTAGATGAATTTGGTGGACATATGGGTTTATATGTAAAAACATATTTTAAAAAGACCAAATCGGGTGGAACAGAGGTCGCGAAATATAGCACACGGATGGATCCGGTAACGTATAAAACAATAAACGAGTATTATGTAAATGGTAAGAGAACAACAAAAAAAGCTTATCAGAAAAAAGTAAAATCATTAGGAAAGTTTAAAAAAATTACATATCAGAATTATAATGATGTCTGGTAAAGTGGGAATATATTTAATATGAATACAAACGCCTGTCATTGGATTGAATAAGAACCAATGACAGGCGTTTGTATTACCTGTGCGAGGACAATAAGCTAAAGTCTGTATTTATACAATGTGCTCTGATAATTGCCCACGATATAAATATTATTTTGTAATAAAGGTGCTGTAGATTGCTTTGATGGCTGTCTCGAAGTCACGGTTTTCAACACCGATGATGATGTTAAGCTCAGAAGAACCCTGATCGATCATCTTGATATTGATGCCCTTGTTTGCGAGAGCAGTGAAAAGCTTGCCTGCTGTACCGCTGGCTGACTTCATACCACGACCTACAACTGCGATCAGTGCAAGACCGGATTCAATCTCAACAGAATCCGGTTCTGCCAGACGATGGATAGCAGATACAACGCTCTGTTCCTTATCGATGAATTCGTCTGCATGAACAACGATGGTCATAGTATCAATACCGGATGGCATATGCTCAAAGGAGATGTTGTTTTCCTCAAATGCCTGAAGAACTTTACGACCGAAGCCGATCTCTGAATTCATCATTGCTTTTGTAATGAAGATTGTACAGAAATCTTTCTTTCCGGCAATACCGGTTACGACATAATCCTGCTTCTGGCAGGTACTTTCAACGATCCATGTTCCTGCATCTTCCGGTGCATTTGTATTCTTGATATTGATAGGAATACCACAGCTTCTTACAGGGAAGATTGCATCTTCGTGGAGAACGGAAGCACCCATGTAGGATAACTCACGAAGCTCGCGGTATGTGATATATTTTATCGGCTTTGGATCCGGAACGATTCTTGGGTCAGCTACAAGGAAACCGGATACATCTGTCCAGTTCTCATATACATCTGCGCGGCTGGCTCTTGCAACGATAGAACCTGTTACATCGGAACCACCACGAGAGAAGGTCTTAACATTTCCATCTTTACCCATTCCGTAGAAGCCGGGGATAACGGCGCGTTCATTTTGAGCGAGACGCTCGGTCAGACGCTTGTATGTCTTATAATCATTCAGATTTCCTTCTTCGTTGAAGAAGATGACTTCTGCCGAATCGATAAATGGAATACCAAGGTAAGCTGCCATGACTTTACCGTTTAAGTATTCACCTCTGGATGCAGCATAATCGCTCTGAGGATTCTCGGCGAGGTTCTTTTTGATCTCCGCAAAATCGTCATCCAGACTGAAATCCTTCAGCTCAAGACCTGTGATGATCTCATCGTATCTTGCTTTGATCGCCTTTAATTCTTCGTCAACATCATTGCCTTCGCTGGCGGTCTGATATGCATGAAGTAACATATCGGTTACCTTAGTATCTCCATCAAATCTTTTTCCCGGAGCAGAAGGGACAACATATACACGGCTATCATCTGCATGGATGATTTTACCGACTTTCTTGAACTGCTCTGCACTTGCAAGGGAACTTCCACCAAATTTAACAACTTTCTTCATAATAAACTCCTGCATTTTTATTTTATTTACAAATTATCTCTATCTTAATATTATTGTGCCGATTAGACAAGGAAAAAATGTGATTTTTTTGAATTTTGAATGATCGAATAAAAACCTCTTGTATAATGGCTTTGTTTTAGGCAAAATGTTGAACCTTTTCAGAAATAATCAGAGATTTTTGATAGATGAAATATAAGAATATGGATTTTACATGTAAATTGTGCAAAATGACTGAAACAGATGAAAAAATTCGTTATTCCAAAATGTGAAAAAACGTTGTACTTCCTTGAATTTGCTTGTTTTCTATACTAAAATGGCAGTCGAAAAGGTAGCATAATGCCCAAACGGCTAGAAGATTGAGGTGATAATGTGATTGATTATTATAAGTGTCAGTATCATTTTAACGCCAGTCATAGCTTTGATGGAAATAAAGAACAGGCACACAGTCATACATTTACGATGATACTGTATATTCGTAATTATTCCGGCCGAGATATGGATTTTAAACGGCTTGACAGAATGATTGAGATTTTTCTCGGCAGATATGAGGGCATGTATCTGAATGAACTTCCCTGTTTTGCAGGGAATGCAAGTATAGAGGCAATCGGAGATTATTTTTACGAACAATTAAAGATAAAATTATCGGAATTGAATGCGGAGCTGATGCAGCTTGATATAGGGGATACACCGCTTGGGGTGTATCAGGTGTGTGATCGCATTTTGTTACCGACGGTTAATGAGAAACGGAGCAGAGAAAATCTGGAGGCAATCTTGTTCTATAAGAAACAGATGCCTGACCAGAAAAAATAGATAGGGACTCATTCGGATAAGATGGGTCTTTTTTGTGTGGAATGTCATAAAACAGACAGAAAGAAGGCATGTATGATGAGACATAAGAAAATCTGTAAAAAACTAATAACTGTAGGGATAGTGGTATTATTGATTGCTGTTTCCTGTATGCCAATGACAGGAATGAGGAGTCAGGCAGCAACGTTTGAGGATAATGGAAATACAGTGGATATATATACGGATAATAATTATTTGTGTATCCGTTATAATGGAAGCTGGTCAGGATATCTGAATGAGCACTTTGACCTGTCGGCAGACGGAGTGTCACTGGATCGATTGAATGCGATCATATTGAATAATGAAAATAATGGAGACGGAAGTTCATTTTCAGTAAAGGATGCATGGAGTTCGGAAATCAGTGGGGCTTCCGGAACAGTTACAAATACCGGGAAAAAACAATATTACGGATATGAATTTATGACATGGAAGATTCAGGTCCCACTTGATACTTATGAGGCTTTTAATCTTGATACGCTGAAGGTAACATATAAAGGGCAGAGCACGGAAGTTACGATTGGTACAAAGAATACTACGGAAGAAGCTTCTACAGAAAATACGGAAGAAATTACATCTGCTACAGAGAAGGACTCAACGGAAGAAATTCTGACGACCGAAGATACAACTGAAACTGAAAAAAATGATACAACAGAGATATCCGGTACGGAATCAGAAGACAGCAGTGCAACAATTTCTGAGACTACATCGGAGGATAACAATAATGCAAGCACTACCGGAGAAATGACGGACGAGGCAACAACAGAAACAACAGGCGGAATCCATGTAGGCGGCAATATCCAGATCGATGGATATTATGATGATTGGGAAGGAAGACCGAAGACGGAGATTACATATTCCAGTAATAACAAACAGTGTAATCATTATGGTCAGCTTGCATTAGACGGGGATACTTTATATGGCCATTTTAAGATGAATGAATTATATACCTCCGGTATGCAGCTTCAGATCTGGTATCTGACGATCAACGGCAAGACATTTGCCATGCAGATCCAGCCGGAAAAGAACGGAAATATCGACTGGAGTACGCAGGTTCCGAGATCAGAAGGAATCCATACCAACTTGAAAGCTTTTATCGGATATGGAAATAATAATGAATGTGACAGTAAAGTAGCATATACAGTGTATGATGCAGAACATAAGGATAATACGCCGGGAGATGAGGTGGAATTCTCGCTCAGTCTGAAACGTCTGGCAGAATTAACAGGTATTCCTGCGGATGAGATGGGAACTATCACGATCCAGAATCCGAATATCGGAGGTCAGGGTGTGTCGATTGCCGGATCTTCTACAGGACCGGTCGTAGGTGTGTTGATCGCTCTGTTACTGGCAGCAGGCTATGTTGCAAAGAAAAGAAAGGGTAAAAGGTAGAAGATGAACTGGCTGGTATTTGTCTGTCTTCTTGGTTGGATCTATATATTAACAGTATTATATCGGGCAAAATTGAATTTCTGGTATTATATCTGCGGAAGTGTGGGATTGTTTATTTTCAGTCTGATACTGATAGAACCGTATGTCGTAGTTCCGCTTCAAAAGGCTGTCTCTGCTGTTGCCGGTGTGATCGGTGGGCTGACGCATCTCTATGATTCTTATTTTCAGCAGGGAATTCTGTTTATCCAGAATGGCGGAACCAGTCTGTCCTTATATATTGATTTTGAGTGTTCCGGTGTGATCGAGATGCTGGCGTTTCTTGCGCTGCTCTGGTTCTTCCCGGTCTATGACAAATATGAGAGAGTGGTTGTAAGTATGATCGGAGTGATGGCGATCTTCCTTGCAAATGTGCTTCGGATCTTCTTTATCTGCCTGCTAGTTCATATATGGGGCATCGATATGTATTTCTTTGCACATACGATATTTGCCAGAATCCTGTTCTATGGATGTACAGTATTCCTGTATTTCTATGTATTCACGAAACCACAGATTGTCAGACAGAAGGTAGGTGCATTCCGTTATGACAGCAATTAAAAATATGCTTATGTCTTCCGTGATCTTCTGGGTGGCATGGATCGTCATTCCGTTGATCATGGAAGTGATTCCGACGGTCGGGAATTTTATCATCCTGTTAAAACGCAGGATCATGAAGAAGAAATATAAGCCGTTATCTCATTATCCGGAGGTATCTTTGATCGTTCCGGTCTACAATTCGGCAGAAACCCTGTATGCCTGTGTGCAGTCAATCTATCAATCGAATTACCCGAAGGATAAGATATTTGTTCTGCTTGTCAATAATATGAGTCAGGATAACAGCTTTGAGATATACAGCAAATGTCAGAAGGATTTCCCGAATCTCTCGATCAATTGGATGAATTCGAAGCAGGGAAAATCCAAAGCCCTTAATCTGGCATTGTTTAACTGCCAGGGTAAATATATTATCCATATTGACAGTGATGGAATGTTAGAACCGGATGCTATCAGAAATATTGTTACAATGTTTGAGAATGAACCGGAAGTTCACAGCCTGACCGGAACAGTACTGACGAATCCGGAGTTGATCGATCAGACGAATCGGTGCGCTTTACGGTTACTGCAGAAGATGGAGTTTGGAGAATATTGTCAGGCATTTCTATCCGGCCGTAATTTCCAGTCGGAGCTGAACAGTATCTTTACTCTGTCGGGTGCTTTTTCGGCGTTCCGTAAATCTGCGATCATGAAGACGCAGTTATATAATACGGATACCCTGTGCGAGGATACTCATGTAACTTTTCAGGTACGGTTTCAGATGAAGAAGCGTGTGGCGCTTTGTCCGAATGCGATCTTTTTTGTAGATCCAATCGAGAGCTTAAATAAACTATATGTTCAAAGACAGCGGTGGCAGAGCGGTGAACTGGAAGTGCTTCATATGTTCCGAAAGGACAAGATGAACATTGGCAGGAGTTTCTTTAAAGATTTCGTCATGCGGATCCTTGTGTATGATCATACGTTTGCGTTTCCTCGAATGATCTGGTATTTTGCGATTATCTGTCTGGCATTTATCAATTATCCGATGAAGCTTATTGTGACATCACTCGTATTCTTATTCTTTTTATACAGTATGGCCAACTCCCTGTTGTATATCTGTATTATTCTGTTTTTAAAGGATTTTCCATATTTGAGAAAATATTATGCAAGGAAATGGTATCTGATCTTTTTACTTCCGCTGTTTAATTTTATTGTATTCTGGTTCCGGTTTGCAGGAATTATTAATTCAACCAGAAAAACAAGAACATGGCGGACAAGAGACCTGCATGAAGAATGGAATGACTTTAAACAGGTCGTGATGCATGATTTTGCAGGAGCACACCGGGTTCTGGAGAAGATCAGAGATGAGGTAAATACCAGTGAATAAAGAGAAAAAACAATCATGGATAAAAAAATTATATACATCACCGAATCATAGGATTTTTTCGATATCCGCAACCGTGATCCTGTTTATTATGATATTTATGGGATGTATCTGTTATGAGTTATTACAGAACCGGGAAGCAGTGATACAGGCATATGAGGATGATCAGGAGGACTATCTACAGTTATTAGCCTACAACATTCAGTCAGTTCAGAAGTCAGGAAAAGATACAGAGGTTCTTGCTTTTTTACAAGAGAAGACAGTTTCCGCAGGAGAACGGTTCTTTGTATATACAAGAGGTTCGGAAGTGCTGTGGGCCAAGAATGAGAATACAACGAATGCATTAGGTAAATATTCAGAGATCACAGAATTCTGGAAGATGATACAAGAACAGGATGTTGTAGTGAATACAGTCAGATGGACGGTCGGACAGGAAGAATGTACGATCAGTGTGGTGTCTGATATGGATAGTATTCTGGAACGGACATCTACAATAAAGCATGGATATTATATTGTAATTGCAACAGGACTTGTAAGTGTCGTTCTGCTCGGTCTATTGATTGCATTGTTGGAATCATGGAACAAGGCAGAGAAAAATCTGAAGGGTACGAAAAAAGAACTGGACAAACGTAACAGGAAGCTTGAAAAGGTGACGAGTAATGCCGGAAATATGGGGTTTGAAAAGACTTCAGATGACGAGGTAGCAAAGAATATCTATGTGCAGAATCAATATAACAGTTCGCATGAATTCTATGATAATAATTTTCTTCGTATTCTGCTTCAGAAATCGGATGATGAAGCGTTAAAACCGATCCATTATATGTTTATTCATCTGGATATGCTGGATCGTTATTACAGCAGACAGGAGATCTTTCATTTTATGAGAAAGATTCGTTCCGGACTTTATCAAAATGAGATCATGGGTGAGGTGAAGAAAGGCTTTTTTGTTATTCTGATTTACAGGCTGGATGAACAGCAGGCAAAAGACAGGGCGGATGAGATTTACCGGTACTGTATCAGAAAGTCCGAGAATGCATATCGCTCGATACGATATGACTTAATTGATGTTGGAGTGAAAAAGCCGTTGGATGTGTACGATGCTTATACCAGAAAGCAGGAGGAGGCGTAGCGGAATGAGATATCAACAGTATAAATTCAAATTCTATATGGATGCCAGACATGCTATCTATATCGGTGGAAAATTAGGCGAAGTACATCCGCATACCTGGGAGATCGTTCTGCATGTGGTAAAGGGAAAGGAGAACTTTGAACCATTTCATGTACTTGAAAAGGCAGTTGAGAAATTTCTGGAACCTTTTCAGAATAATTATCTGAATGATATAAAGCCGTTTGATATATTAAATCCAACGATCGAAAACGTATGCCTTTATTTTAAAGAAAAATTGCAGGAGATATTAAATGCAATGGGATGGATTTTCCTGATGATCGAGATGAGTGAGACACCGGGAAGAACATATGTGATCAGTATGCTGGATGAGCAGGAGATGGAGCAGAATCAGACGGTGCAGACGCTTACAGACCTGATTTTAGATGAGATAAAACATATTGGAGAGTAAGAGATATGACAGACAGTCATAAGAGAATCCGGAAAAACTGCATATGTATAAGCATCCTGTTACTTGCAGGTGCAGGGCTTGCACTGTATCTTGTGCTGTCAGGATATGAGCCGTCCGGTGGTGATATCTGGGGACATCTCTATAAGTCGCAGGAAATGTATGAGAGCCTGAAAAAAGGAAACGTCTTTCCGTTGTTCTCCCCATACTGGTATAACGGAATCCAGCTTTTCAGATATTGGGGACCGCTCTCTTATTATATTATGGCGGGACTGATGTTTCTTACAGGGGGCGATCTTCTTCTGGCTTACAGGCTGCTTGCCTTTGTTATATTCGTAGTCGGTGGACTTCCGTGGATTTTCTGGGGGATCCATGAGAACCGCAGAGTGATTGGAACCTTCTTCGGACTGCTCTGGTTCTTTATGCCGGAGCATATCAGGATTTATTTTACAGCGGGAAATCTGCCACAGATGGTGACGACGATGCTTGTACCATATGTGATCTGGTTCTTATGGCTCTATGTAAGAAAAAAGAACAATCGTGCAGCTGTCGGATTGTTTGTCTGTATGACATTGATGAGTTTTACGCATCTAATGGTTACTGCGATCATGGGTGTATCTGCATTTTTATATTTGCTGATCGATCAGATATGGAATAAGGATACTAGAAGAAAAATATTTGCTCTTATCTATATGATCTGTGGAATCCTGGCAGCGGGTATATGGGTGATTCCTTCTTTAAAAGGCGGGCTTGTGACGTCGGAGAGTGGAGATGGAAGTGTTATGTCAACCTTGATCTATCCCCTTGCGACTTCATTAAATCCATTTAAACGTCTGAGTGCAGGAAATGACAGCTTTTATTTCGGACTGGCAGCAGTACTGATCGCGATAGCCGGGATCCTGCTTGCAACAGGCGGAAAGAAAGCCGGTTTTGTATTTTTACTGGTTATGCTTGCCTGTACAACGCCTGCTGCATATAAGATATTGGTAAAGCTTCCGTTCAGCCAGTTGTTCTGGATGACCCGGTTTGCGCCGATGACCTATGGTTTTTTCTTCAGTGCATGTCTGGAATGGGTTCGTCTGAAGAAAAAATATTGTGTGCTTCTGGCTGCGCTTTTGTGTGTAGACAGCATATCATGTATGAATCTGGATTTTTACAGCGTTGCTACATCAGATGAAACGAAAATGGAGATGCATCAGCTCGCGGAACTGACAGACCAGCGGACGGCTGTCATTGATAAGAGCTCTTACGGTTCTTATCCATCCTATGGAATCAGTGGCAGCAGTCATACGATGTACACGTATGGCTGGGCATGGCAGGGTGCTGAGACAGGAGATAATATTGTTCTGTTAAATGAAGCACTTGACCGAAAATACTATCGTTTTCTGTTTGATCGGGCAGTAGAGCTTGGAGCTGATACGGTTCTGATACGGAAGATTGATCTTGAGAAACAGGACATTACAATCTCTGATATTGAGCAGGATGCTGCAGCTAGCGGTTATTCTATGGTGCTGGAAACGACGACAGCGTATATTTATAAACGGGAGACACCGGAGAACTTTGGAACGGTCACCGGATACTATGGGCTTGCAATCGGAAAATATGCAAATGAAATGACCCTGCTTTATCCGGCCTTTGTGGCAGGAAGCTCGGATGTGATCGAGGATTATTCAGTGGAAGAACTGAGCAGGTATGATACTTTGTTCTTAACCGGATTTGAATATAGGAATCAGAGTAAGGCAGAAGCGATACTTACGGACGTGGCGGCAGCAGGTACCAGAGTTGTGATCGACAGTACTCATGTTCCGGCTAATAAGAGCAATAAGCAGGAAATGTTTCTCGGAGTATTTGCACAGCAGATCCATTTTGATGAACGATATCCGGTCCTTTCTTATCAGAACAGCGAGATCCGAAGTGATGACTTTGCGGAGAAAGACAGGGATTTTAGTACAGCTTATATAACCGGAACCGATATCGATATCGGAACGTTTCAGATGGGTGAACAGAAGCTGACGTTTTTAGGTATGAAAGATGATCTGCCAAATGTATATTTCCTCGGACTGAATCTGATGTATGAAGCTGTTAATAGGAAGGATGCGGCACTGACCGATATCTTAAATGATGTGCTCGGGATATCAAATGAACAGCTTCCGGACAGAGAACTTGTACCGATCACGATATCATACACAGAAGATGGACTATCGATCGATGTTGATGCGGATTTTGATCAGGAAACAGGCGTCAATACGTCGATTGCGGCACAGGATATATTTACATCTGATCAGGAGATTTCCGAGCAGATGAATCTTCTTGTTGTGCATGAGAAGCACACAGAGATTTCCTTTGTATATCCTTTGTTTATACCGGGAATTATTATCACGATATCGGGATTTATATGCTTTATACTGTGTATAAGTATGGATGTACGCGACAGAAGAAAACCTGTTGTTAAACAGATCGGACAAGAGAGCATTGCAGGATAGACGGAATAAAAGAGTATTGTCGGACAGACTGACTGCTGATTGTGTATTTGCGTCTGTTATGGTAAAATGGGCGGAACAGGAATAATAACGGATGAATACTCCAATTATAAACAGGATGAAAATACAGAAAGGGAACGGTGTGTATGGAGCGAAATACGAAAAAAGTCAGTGATTCAATGGTAGAGCAGGTCTTTCAGGTACGGCCGGAACATTTAAATGGTGCCGGACGATTATTTGGCGGACAGTTAATGGCATGGATCGATGAGGTTGCAGGGCTTGTAGGGATCCGTCATTCAAATGGAGATGTGATCACAGCTTCGGTTGATAATCTGAAATTTATGCGAGGTGCTTATCTGAAGGATCTGATCGTATTAGTAGGCCGTATTACCTATGTCGGACATACCTCGATGGATGTCCGTGTGGATACTTATATCGAGGATCACAGAGGAATCCGGCGTTCAATCAATCGGGCGTATCTGACATTGGTGGCTGTCGATGAAAATGACAAACCAAGACCGGTTCCGGGACTGACACTTGAGAACGAAAGTGAACAAGCAGAATGGCTGGCAGGAGAGAAACGGAGAGAACTCAGAGGACAGAGACGTAAAGAAGGTTTTTAGATAAAGCCGGGGGTGTGAATATGGCAAATATATTAGACTATCTGGAATGGCGGGGTGATCTGCCGTTTGAGGCATCGGCTTTTAATGAGGTGGATGCAGTTGTATTTTCAAGATTTTCATATATACCGTTTGAGGGGATCGTGCCGGATGATTTTAGTCATACGGTCACGGTAGCGGAGGCTGCAGAGCGTTTCTTAGGGGATACGGAACGCATGACACAGGTGATTTATGAAGATGATCTGAAGCTGCTTGCTGCAATGGGAGCGAGCAGACGATTTGGTGATCTGCTCTTATGCGGTTATGAGAATCAGTTGGATGAAGAGATACAGAAGCAGTTTTCAGCAGTCACAGTAAAATTATTTGACGATGTAAGCTGCGTGGTATATCGAGGAACCGATAAAACAGTTGTCGGTTGGCGGGAGGATTGTAATATGGCATTTCTTTCACCGGTTCCGTCTCAGCGGGCAGCAGTCGAGTATCTGCGGCAGGCAGCAGAACAGATACCCGGAACATTCCTGCTGTGCGGACATTCCAAAGGCGGAAATCTTGCGATCTATGCAGCAGCAACCTGTGAACGTACTCTGCAGGATAGGATTCTGAAGGTATGCAGTATGGATGGCCCGGGATTTGAACCAAATGTGTTAGAGCTTGCCGGTTACAACCGAATGCTATCACGGATGATCACATACATACCACAGAATTCCGTAGTGGGAATGCTGCTTGAGCACAGAGAGAAATATGTTGTGATCCGAAGTATGCAGGAGGGCTTGATGCAGCATGATGTATATAGTTGGGAGGTTCTTGGACCATCCCTGATCCATGAGGATGGAATCACAGATGAATGCCGTGTATTAAATGCTTCTTTAAAAGAATGGATCGACAATATGGACTACGACCAGCGCAGACAGTTTGTAAATTCTCTGTTCGACCTGTTAGATGAATGCGATGCGAAGACCACGGATGATCTGCAAAATAACTGGTATAAGGATATCGGAAGAATCCTGACTTCAATCAAGAAGATGGACGAAGCCAGCCGAAAAGTTGTCAGCCAGACAATCCTGTCGCTATTAAAGATAACCAAGAAAAATGTCACAAATAAAGAAAACTAGAAAAGGTTATATAAAACAGACAAAAACTGAGAGAGAATAAGCAGAGACGGTAATATCAGCAGAAAGATACAGTGGATGAAAAGGAAAACAAAGAGAGGTAAAGAAATATGAAATTTTTTATTGATACTGCAAATGTAGATGACATCAGAAAAGCAAACGACATGGGAGTTATCTGTGGTGTAACAACCAACCCATCCCTGATCGCAAAAGAAGGCAGAGATTTTAATGAAGTTATCAAAGAGATCACAACGATCGTAGATGGCCCTATCAGTGGAGAAGTTAAGGCAACAACTGTAGATGCAGAAGGCATGATCAAAGAAGGCAGAGAGATCGCAGCGATCCATCCAAACATGGTTGTTAAGATCCCTATGACAGTAGAAGGCTTAAAGGCAGTTAAAGTATTATCAGCAGAAGGAATCAAGACAAATGTAACTCTGATCTTTACAGCAAATCAGGCACTTCTTGCAGCAAGAGCAGGCGCATCTTATGTATCTCCATTCCTTGGAAGACTGGATGATATCAGCACAACAGGTATCAACCTGATCGAAGATATCGTAACAATATTTGATAATTATGATTTAGACACAGAGATTATTGCAGCTTCTGTAAGAAATCCAATCCACGTTACAGACTGTGCTCTGGCAGGCGCACATATCGCAACTGTACCATACAAAGTAATCGAGCAGATGACAAAGCACCCATTAACAGATCAGGGTATTGCAAAATTTCAGGCAGATTATAAGGCAGTATTTGGCGAATAAGAGTTTTTTAGATTTATTGTAGATGTTTGAATAAAATGTTACAATAAGCTCGATTTTTACTTTACGGTACATTTGTCCTATAAAGTAAAAACGATAGGGAAGGTGGTGAGAGAGAAACTTGGCAGAGTATAGGAATAATTACCGCCAGAGAGAGAACAAATCTGTATATGGGGAACGAAATACTTATGAAAAAAAGAAAAATTACCGAAATGGAAATAACAGACAACAGAACTTGAGGCAGAAAATGTATTATGATAAGAGACAGCAGGGAAATTCCGGCAGACAGATGAATGATTCGAAGCTCAGACGTAAGATTATGGCGGATGATAATGTGAAGTTTATCTGTTCCAGAAATGAAGATGTGATCCATGATAAAAGCTGTATTCTTACAAGGAATATTAAAGACAATGATCTGAAGTATCTGGTAAATTATCCGAAGTGGATGAAACAGTGCCCAAAGTGTGCGATAGAAGCGTATCTCAGATATGGGGCAGAGGATTATGACAAATTGGCAGAATATGATGCGTTATTCCGACTTATGATGATGTCTGTAGAGATGATCCGGCATATGTATATTGATTGTGATATGAAGACAAGGATAAATGGGGATACGCTTACAATCCATCACAAAGAAGATACATGGAAGATCGTATATTTAGACAGTCCGGGAAATGTCAGACTTCTGCATAATAATTATCACATAGTGGATGAACACAGGGAATTTGAAAAAGGTTTTCATATCCAGAGCGAATTTACTTCTAATACAAAGATTAAATATGCTATCGAAAATATTGAAACATATTCGTGGAGCATGCATCGGGTGCATGAACGGGAAGCGATGTTGGAACAGAAAAAGAATGAAACAGGGAAAATGGGATTCTGGTCACGGGTAGCACGAGCATTTCGTTATGTGTTTCATAAGCAGGAAGATGATGAATCTAAAAATCAGACAGATGATAACAGAAAAGATGATCCAATCGATTTTCAGTTGGATTTTTCGGATTTTAATTTTGTAAATAAGTTCGGTTACCCGGATAATGGTACCAGATGCATCTATATCTGGAAAACAAAAAACGGGATATATCAATGGCAGATCGGAGAATATATATCAAAGAAACGACAGTTTGTGATCAAATTTTCAGATCAGACTTTTATAACGGACTGGCGAAAAGTAATCGCATGGAAATATGTATGGAAAGGTGACCTGAACTGGTCATATGGTGAAAAGAATGAGACGAACCCTGATCGTAATTGATATGCAGAATGATTTTATTGATGGTTCACTTGGGACAAAAGAAGCAAAAGTAATCGTAGAACCGGTCAAGAAGTTGATACAGGAATATAAAAACAGGGGAGATGAGGTGCTTTATACCAGAGATACCCATGGGGCAGATTATCTGCAGACGAATGAGGGGAAACATCTGCCGGTGGAACACTGTATAAAAGGAACAAACGGATGGGAGATCGCAGATGGAATATATGCAGCCGGCTGCGAGATCATAGATAAGCCATCCTTTGGATATACAGGTTGGGATCGGTATGAATTTGAAGATGTCTGTCTGATCGGGCTTTGTACCGATATCTGTGTAGTTTCAAATGCTCTTATCATAAAGGCGTTATATCCGGAGATTCGCGTGGCAGTCGATGTCAGATGTACGGCAGGAGTTACGCCTGAATCAAAGGCGGCGGCATTCGAAACGATGAAGATGTGTCAGATCGAGCTGATCGGTGAAGAATAAGCAGGATAAAAAGATCAAAAGCAGTAAGAAAGGAATTAAGACATGCTTGGAATTATAGGGGCAATGGATGAAGAAGTTGCAAAGTTAAAAGAAAAAATGGAACAGGTGCATATTGTTGAGAAAGCCGGTATGCAGTTTTACAGAGGATCCTTGTGTGATCGCGAAGTAGTTATAGTAAAATGTGGTGTCGGTAAGGTTCATGCGGCGATGTGTACACAGGCAATGATCGATCTGTTTCCGGTAGATGGAATTGTAAATACCGGAATCGCCGGTTCATTAAATGCAGAGATCAATATCGGCGATATTGTATTAGCAAAGGATGCGTTAGAGCATGATATGGATGTCTCGGCGCTGGGATATGGACCGGGAATCAATCCGGATTTAAAAGAAGATGAGAATATCTTCAAGACAGATGTCAAAATGCTGGAGATTGCTCTTGCCGCAGCAAAGCAGGCAGAGCTTTCCGTCAATATCTTTACTGGACGCGTTGTAAGCGGAGATCAGTTCATATCAAGTAAAGATAAGAAAAAATGGTTAGTTGATACATTTGACGGAACCTGTACGGAGATGGAGGGAGCATCAATCGGACATGTCGCAACCATGAATAAGGTTCCATATCTGGTTATTCGTGCGATCTCAGATAAAGCAGACGACAGTGCGGAAATGGATTATCCGTCTTTTGCGGCTATGGCAATCGATAATAGCGTAGCGCTTATGACCGAATTTATAAAATTATGCTAAAACCGACAGCAGAAAGCTTGAAGTAAAAATAAATAAGTGATGAATTATCATATAAAACAGGAGGAGACTGAAGAAACCATGGAAAAGATTAAAAGTTTTCAGATTAATCATTTATTATTAAATCCCGGAATTTATGTATCCAGAAAGGATAAGGCAGGGGATTCTGTTATTACCACATTTGATATCCGAATGACAAAGCCAAACTTTGAACCGGTCATGAATACGGCGGAGATTCATACGATCGAGCATCTCGCAGCTACTTATCTCAGAAATCATGAGGATTATAAGGACAAAGTAATTTATTTTGGACCGATGGGATGCAGAACCGGATTTTATTTGATACTTGCAGGTGATTATAAGTCAGAGGATATCGTAGATTTGATGATTTCAATGTTTGAATTTATACGTCATTATCATGATCCGATTCCGGGTGCAAATCCGAGAGAATGTGGAAATTATCAGGACATGAATCTGAACATGGCAAATTACCTTGCAGAGAAGTTCTTAAAAGAGGTTCTTTATAATATAGGCGAAGATCGCCTGAACTATCCGGAGGGTTGACCTTTTTTTTTCAAAGTGATACGATAACAGATAAAGATTGCCGGAAGAGAGCGGCAACCCATAATAAGTTCATGAGTTATGGGAAAAAGAATAAAAATCGCGAGAGGTGTAAACGAATGAGTAAGAGTTTTGAAGATTTATTAGCCAAGGTTGCAAAATGCAGCAAGAAGACAGTTTCAGTAGCATGTGCTCAGGACAAGCCTGTTCTGGAAGCCGTTAAGGCAGCAAAGGAAAAGGGTATTGCAGATGCGATCCTCGTCGGTGATGAAGCTGAGATCAGAAAGATCGCTGCTGAACTTGATATGAATCTGGATGAGTATAAGATCATAAACGAACCGGACAGTATTCAGGCTGCACATAAGGCTGTTGAGCTGGTACATAATAATAAAGCAGATATGTATATGAAGGGTATCATTGATACAAAAAACTTCTTAAAGAGCGTTCTGGATAAGGAAGTAGGTTTAAGAACCGGTAAGCCTTTATCACATGTAGCAGTTTTTGAGGTTCCGGGTGTTGACAGATTATTATATCTTTCAGACGTAGCATTCATGACATATCCATCTCTTGAGGATAAAAAAGCAATTATTGAAAATACAGTAAAAGTTGTTCATGCTTGTGGTATTCCATGTCCCAAGGTTGCTCCGCTTGCGGCAGTTGAAGTTGTAAATCCTAAGATGCCTGTAACTGTAGATGCAGCAGAGCTTACAAAGATGAACGAGAATGGCGAGATAACAGGCTGTATCGTTGACGGACCATTATCACTTGACCTTGCAATCGATCCGGAAGCAGCTAAGCATAAAGGAGCAGAAGACCGTAAGATCGTTGGTGATGCAGATATCCTCTTATTCCCGGATATCCATGCAGGAAACCTCGTATATAAGTGTCTGACACATACAACAGCAAGTAAGAACGGTTGTATCCTGACAGGAACAAAGGCTCCTGTTATCCTGACATCCAGATCAGACAGCTTTGAAGTAAAGATGAATTCTATCGCTCTTGCAGCAGTTGTTGCAGAGGCAATCAAGAACGAGCAGTAATCAGACCGTTATGGTTACGGAATAAATATATAAGAATTTTGGAGGAAGAACATGTCATACAAAATTTTGATCATCAATCCGGGTTCAACATCTACAAAGATAGGTGTATTTGAAGACGAGAATTTATTATTTGAAGAAACATTAAGACATACAACAGAGGAACTTGCAGGCTTTAACCTTATCGTTGAGCAGAAGGACTTCAGAAAGAAAGTTATCCTTGACATTCTTGCAGAGAAGAACTTTGACATCAAGACGTTAGATGTATGTGTAGGCCGTGGTGGTATGTTAAAGCCGATTCCGGGCGGTACATATCCTGTAAGTGATGAATTGTTAGAGGACTTAAAGATCGGTAAGCAGGGACAGCATGCATCCAACCTTGGTGGTATCCTTGCAAGAGAGATCGGCGATGAGTTGGGAATTCCATCTTACATTGTAGACCCGGTTGTTGTAGATGAGCTGATGCCATCCTCCCGTTTATCCGGTGTACCTGAGCTTCCAAGAAGAAGTGTATTCCATGCATTAAACCAGAAGGCAGTTGCAAAGAGATATGCAAAAGAGCATGGTAAGAAATATGAAGATCTGAATCTGATAGTTGTACACATGGGTGGTGGTGTATCTGTCGGTGCTCACTTAAACGGACGTATCGTTGATGTTAACAATGCATTGGATGGTGAAGGTGCATTTTCACCGGAGAGAGCAGGTGGAGTTCCATCAGGTGATCTTGTTAAGATGTGCTTTTCAGGAAAATATACACAGCAGGAAGTTACAAAGAAGCTTGTCGGTAACGGCGGATTTAATGCATATATCGGCAGCAATGATGCAAGAGATCTCGAGAAGCTCGTTCAGGAAGGTGATGAGCATGCAAAGCTTGTTCAGGACGCATTCCATCAGCAGGTAGCAAAGGATATCGGTGCTATGTCAACCGTACTTTGCGGCAAAGTAGATCAGATCATTTTAACAGGTGGTATCGCATATTCCAAGCATACATGTGCGGAACTGGAAAAGAGAGCCGGATTTATCGCTCCGTTTACAGTATATCCTGGTGAGGATGAACTTCTTGCACTTGCACAGGGCGCATTAAGAGTTATGAATGGCGAAGAAGAGCCGATGACATATTAATTTGATGCTTGATTGACATTTTGCCTGTGAACTGTAAAAATACAAAAATTGGCATAATAGTTTTTCTTATAATACACATAATAGAATCAAGACAACAAAGTCTTAAATAAATGTATTGGAGGAAATGTATTATGGCAAGTTCAAATTCAACAGGAACAAGCAAGATGAGTGTTCCGGAAGCTAAGGACGCTATGAACAAGTTCAAAATGGAGGTTGCTAAGGAAATTGGTGTAAACCTCAAGGATGGTTACAATGGTGACTTAACATCTGCTCAGAGCGGATCAATCGGTGGCGAGATGGTTCGTCAGATGATCAAGAGACAGGAAGAACAGATGTCAGGCAGATAAGCAGTAAAATAAGAGAAATCTTATAGCTTTTGCTTAGCAGGAAGGGGTTATTGTCGAAAAGACAATAACCTTTTTCTGCGTTATTATAGAAAATGGACTGGACATATATCCGGTATATATGGTATAATCGGATGATTGATGCGGGTATTTTTATGCCCACAATAAAAACGAAATGATAAATGGATGCTAAATAATGCCTTATATATTATTAAAAGATGATGGCATAAGGCATCATTTGCATAATTTTAAGGAGGAAATAAAAAATGAGTTTAGCAGTAGAAAATCTGGAACACAGTATGGCAAAACTTACAATCACAGTACCGGCAGAGGAGTTTGGTAAGGCAATGACAACTGCCTACAATAAGCAGAAAGGTAAATTCAATGTACCTGGTTTCAGAAAGGGTCATGTACCACAGGCATTTATTGAGAAGATGTATGGACCTGCAGTATTTTATGAAGAGGCAGCTAATTCATTAATTAATGAGTATTATCCAAAGGAAGTAAGCGCATCAGATGTTGATGTTGTATCAAGACCGGTTATCGATGTAACTCAGATCGAAAAGGGCAAGGATTTCATCTTTACAGCAGAAGTAGCTGTTAAGCCTGAAGTTGAACTTGGAGATTATAAGGGACTCGAAGTAGAAAAGGCTGACGTAGAAGTAACAGATGATGAAGTTATGGCAGAGCTTTTAAAAGTTCAGAAAGAGAACTCAAGATATAACCCTGTAACAGACAGAGCTGCACAGATGGATGATGAAGTTACACTTGACTTCGAAGGATCTGTTGATGGTGTTCCTTTCGAAGGCGGTAAGGCTGAGAACTACAAGCTCGTTCTTGGTTCTCATTCATTCATTGATACATTCGAAGATCAGCTTGTTGGTAAGAACATCGATGAGGATGTAGAAGTAAATGTTACATTCCCGGAAGATTATCAGGCAGAAGATTTAGCAGGTAAGCCGGCAGTATTCAAATGCAAGATCAAAGAGATCAAGGCTGTAGAATTACCAGAGTTAGATGATGAATTTGCAAGTGAAGTTTCAGATTTTGAGACATTAGATGAATACAAAGAAGATATCAAGAGTAAGGCTGCTGAGAAGAAGCAGAAGGATGCTGAGAACGAGAAAGAAAACAAGCTGATCGAGAAAGTAATCGAGAATGCAAAGATGGACGTTGCAGATGCACAGGTTGCAGATGTACAGGAAAGAATCAAAGATGAGTTCGCTCAGAATCTTCAGTATCAGGGAATCAACCTTGAGCAGTATATGCAGATCTGCAATATCACAGAGGAAGCATTAATGGAGAGAATCAAACCGGACGCAGAGAAGAGAATCAAATCCCGTCTTGTTCTGGAAGCAATTGCTGCTGCTGAAAACATTGAGGTATCAGACGATGAAGTACACGAAGAACTGGAAGCTATGGCAAAACAGTATCAGATGAATGTAGAAGATATCGAAGGCTTCATGGGTGATGCAGAAAAGGATAGCATTAAAAAGGATCTTGCTGTTAAAAAGGCAGTTAAGGTTGTTGTAGATAACGCAAAGGAAGTTTAATCCATAATTTCTGATTGCGATATTTTGGAGGTGTAAATATGAGTTTAGTACCTTATGTCATTGAACAGACCAGCCGCGGTGAACGTTCATATGATATTTATTCAAGACTTCTGAAAGACAGAATTATCTTTCTGGGAGAAGAAGTAAATGATACATCAGCAAGTATAGTGATCGCACAGCTCCTGTTTCTGGAGTCCGAAGATCCATCCAAGGATATTTCATTGTATATCAACAGTCCGGGAGGTTCTGTAACAGCAGGACTTGGAATCTATGATACAATGCAGTACATCAAATGTGATGTATCTACAATCTGCTGTGGAATGGCAGCAAGTATGGGTGCATTCCTGCTTGCAGGTGGTGCAAAAGGTAAGAGATTTGCACTTCCAAATGCCGAGATCATGATCCATCAGCCATCCGGCGGATCACAGGGTCAAGCTACAGAGATTGAAATTGCTGCAAAGCATATTTTAAAGACAAAAGAGAAATTAAATAGAATGTTAAGCGAGAATACCGGAAAACCATATGAGACAATTGCTGCTGATACAGAGAGAGATAACTGGATGTCAGCAGAAGAAGCATGTGCATATGGTCTGATCGACAGTGTGATCGCAAAAAGATAGTATAAAGAGGTATTGGAATGGCAAATCGTAGTGAAGATAGAAAACTACTTAGATGTTCCTTCTGCAATAAGACGCAGGATCAGGTCAGAAAACTTATAGCAGGACCAAACGCTTATATTTGTGATGAATGTGTACAGATATGCGCAGAGATCGTTGATGAAGAACTGGAAGAAACAGGTGCTGAAGATTCCATTAATTTACTGAAACCAAAGGAGATCCGTGAATTTCTGGATCAGTATGTAATCGGTCAGGAAGAAGCAAAGAAGGTCTTATCTGTTGCGGTATACAATCATTACAAACGTATCATGGCAGATAAAGATTTTGACGTAGAGCTTCAAAAGAGTAATATTCTCATGGTCGGACCAACCGGTTCCGGTAAGACATATCTGGCACAGACGCTTGCAAAGATCCTGAATGTTCCGTTTGCCATTGCCGATGCAACTGCATTGACAGAGGCCGGATATGTTGGTGAAGATGTAGAAAATATTCTTCTGAAGCTGATCCAGGCGGCCGATTATGATGTAGAACGTGCAGAGCATGGAATTATTTATATTGATGAGATCGATAAGATCACGAAGAAGAGTGAGAATGTATCTATTACCAGAGATGTGTCCGGTGAAGGGGTACAGCAGGCTTTGTTAAAGATCGTGGAGGGTACGGTTGCATCAGTACCACCTCAGGGCGGCAGAAAACATCCACATCAGGAATTTATACAGATTGATACATCGAATATTTTATTTATATGCGGTGGAGCATTTGATGGTCTGGAAAAGATCATTGATAACAGAATCGGTAAGAAAGCTATCGGCTTCAATGCTGAGGTTGTAGATAAGACAGAGCAGGATATCGGAGAACTTTTAAAGCAGGTAACTCCTCAAGACTTTGTAAAATATGGATTGATACCTGAATTTGTCGGACGTCTGCCAATCACGGTTACGCTGGATCTGTTGAATAAGGATGCACTTGTAAGAATCCTGACAGATACAAAGAGTGCGATCTGCAAGCAGTATAAAAAGTTATTTGAATTAGATGGCGTGGAATTGGAATTTGATAAAGATGCGCTCTACGCTATAGCAGAAGAGGCGATGGAGAGAAAGACCGGAGCCAGAGGACTTCGTTCCATCATAGAGAAAGCAACGCTTGATCTTATGTATGAGATTCCGTCGGATGACAAAGTTGCAAAGTGCGTGATCACAAAAGAGGTTATAACGGATGGAGCACAACCAGAAATCACTTATTCTGATAATCCGGCTGAGAAAAAGCAGATAAAGAAGAAGCGTTCAGTAAAAAACAGTGATGAAATAGCTTAAGCAGGGAGCCGGGATGTTATACATCCCGGTTTTTTGATATAAAGGAGATAAAAGTATGGATAATATCGTCTGGAACAGACCGATGATCGTTTTGAACAATATTGTTATTATGCCGGATACTTCCTCACATCTGGATGTGATCAGTAAGGAGTCCTGTGAAGCAGTTGCTAATGCGATGAAGGGTGATTGCAGTATCCTGTTGGTTACAGCGAAGGAAGTGAAGGAGAATGCCAAAGCTCCTGATCTGTATCCGATCGGTGTTACAGCAAAGATCAAGCAATATCTGAAGATGCCGAACAAAACAGTCCGAATTCTTATCGAGGCAGAAAAACGTGCCAGGATCGTATCATTTTACAAGGAAGACGGAGCATATAATGCGGATTTTGAATATATAGATACAGAAGAAACAAACCATCTGGATGCTGCAGAGGAAGAAACATTGAGCCGTATGCTCACGGATAAGCTCAGACAGGCATTTGCAAATGGCATGGGAACAAATAAGCTGTTATATAAAAGACTGCTTACGATCGATGATCTTGCAAAATTTGCCGATGGAGTGACAGAATTCATTCCTGCGCCATATACGAAGAAGCAGGAGATACTGGAAACCCTCGATGTAAAAGAACGTGTAATGAAGATTCTTCAGACGATGGATGAGGAGATGGAGATCTTAGCTATCCGCCAGGAGATTCAGGAGAAATTACAGGATTGTGTAAATAAGCACCAGAGAGAATATGTTCTCAGGGAACAGATGAAGGTTATAAAGAAAGAGCTTGGTGAGGATGATAATACAGAAAAAGCGGCAGATGAATACATGGAGCGTTTGCAGGAACTGACGGCTCCGGATGAGGTCAAAGAGAAGCTTACGAAAGAGATATCCAGACTTCGTGCATTACCACCGATGGCTGCGGAATCAGGCATTCTTATAAATTATATCGAGACTTTGCTCGACTATCCATGGGGTAAATCCTCAAAGGAGAACAATAATCTCGAAGAGGCAATTAAGATTCTGGAACGGGATCATTATGGATTGGAAGAAGTCAAGGAACGGATCATAGATTATCTGGCGGTTCATATTTTAAATGAAAAAGGGAATATGCCGATTCTGTGTCTGGTTGGACCACCGGGAACCGGTAAGACTTCGATCGCAAGATCGATTGCTACCGCGACTGGAAAAGAATATATACGTATGTCACTTGGCGGCGTTCGGGATGAAGCAGAGATCCGTGGGCACAGAAGAACTTATATCGGTGCTATGCCGGGCAGGATCGCACAGTCGATCGCAAAAACAAAGACAGAGAATCCTTTGGTGTTGCTTGATGAGGTAGATAAGGTGAGCAGCGACTACAAGGGAGATGTATCATCTGCCCTGTTAGAAGTTCTGGACAGTGAACAGAATAATAAATTTTACGATCATTATTTTGAAGTACCGATCGATCTGAGCAAGGTATTATTTATCGCAACAGCAAATGATGCATCCCTGATCCCCGGACCGTTAGCCGATCGTATGGAGATGATCGAGATCAGCGGATACACGGAAAATGAGAAGTTCAACATTGCGAAGCTGTATCTGGTCAATAAGGCGATCGAGAGAAACGGACTGACCAAGAAGCAGTTCAAGATCAATGGATCAGCGATCAAATACATCATCCGTCATTACACCAGAGAAGCAGGTGTGCGTGATCTGGAGCGGAATATCGACAAGATATGCAGAAAAGCCTGCAGAATGATCCTTACAGAACAGGTGGAGACTGTAAAGGTAACAAAGGACATGATACCGCAGCTTCTCGGAACCGAGAAGTATATGGATGACAGCTACGATTTGACCAATAAGGTAGGCTCTGTGCGAGGTCTTGCATGGACAGCTGTAGGTGGTGTAACACTTAATATAGAAGTAAATATTATGCCCGGAAATGGCAGTATACAGCTTACCGGTAAATTAGGTGATGTTATGAAAGAGTCGGCTGTTACAGGTTTATCGTATATCCGTACGATGAAGGAATCAGAGACACTTGGTGAAGATTATTTTGAAAAGCATGATATTCACATTCATATTCCGGAAGGAGCAGTTCCAAAGGATGGCCCTTCGGCGGGAATCACGATGGCAACCGCCATTTATTCTGCGATATTTAATAAGCCGGTAAGGGGAGATCTTGCGATGACAGGAGAGATCACCCTGAGAGGAAGCGTACTTCCGATCGGTGGTTTAAAAGAAAAGCTTTTGGCAGCAAAAACGATCGGTATTAAGAAGGTGCTGATCCCTGAGATGAACCGCAGAGATCTTAACGATATCAGTACAGAGATCACAGACGGACTGGATATTACCTGTGTGAAAACAATGGAACAGGTGCTGAACCTCGCACTTGCAAAAGGAGAAAAGAAATGATAATTAAGAGTGCTGAACTTGAAACAGTATGTGGAATTACAAGTACACTTCCGGAGACAGAGATGCCGGAGATTGCATTTGCCGGTAAGTCCAATGTAGGGAAATCCTCACTGATCAACGGTTTATTAAATCGTAAGTCACTTGCCAGAACATCGTCACAGCCCGGTAAGACACAGACGATCAATTATTATAATATTAATCATGATCTGTATTTTGTCGATCTTCCCGGATATGGCTATGCACAGGTATCCGTAGAGATCCGTGCAAAATGGGGTAAGATGGTAGAACGGTATCTGCATACCTCAAAGCAACTGAGACTGGTTTTTCTGTTGATCGATATTCGACATGAGCCATCGGAAAATGATTGTATCATGTATGACTGGATCGTAAAAAATGGATACGAACCGGTAATTATTGCGACAAAGCTTGATAAGATCAAGAGAAGCCAGATTCAGAAGAATTTAAAGATCATCAGACAGAAGATCCAGCCTGTAGAGGGAACAATTATAATTCCGTTTTCGGCACAGACCAAGCAGGGGAAAGAAGAGATTCTGCAGTTGATCGAAGACCGGATCGCAGAATCAGAACCTGAATTTGAATAATATATGATCAGAGAAATAAAAAATCATTTATATGTATTACAGAAATACATATAAATGATCAGGATTGTTTTTCATCCTTATTATCAGAATACAGCCAGAGAGTATTGATGAGATAGTCATATACTTCGGCACTTTTCGCACGCCAGTTATCGCAGATAGCTATGGCGTGCGTTTTTGTCGGTACGTTGAATTTCAGGTCGACAAGGGTTTCCTTGCGATCTTTTATAATGCATTTAACGGAATATTCGCCATAGTCATTCAGAGAGTAATCTGCATAGATTTCGGATTCGTTTTTCAGATTGATCTTCTGATTATCAAAATAGTCGAGAATGTCCTGCTTGATCGCATACGGGATACGATTTTCGAACATACTTAAGGCTTCTTCCCCTTTATCTGTAATCTTGTAGTGGGAAGATGACCGTATCATGGATACACAGACAAAATCACACTCGATCAGCCCGTTGATGGCTTCCTGAAGTGTGAAGTAGTTCGTATATCCTTTTGTCAGAACAAAATCTGAAATCTGAGAATTAGTCAGAGTGAAATCCACCCGATCCAGCATGTATAATATAATTAATTTGTATAAGACGATAGAATCTGTATTCATATAATATCCTTTGTATATTTTGTAAGAATAAATGTACCACAAGAAAAGCATAAAATCAATGAAGTAATATTTCTATATAAGAATATTCTACAAAAGAAATGTAGTAATATTCCTGTAAAAGAAAAAGATTTACAAAATTGTTTTTTATGCTATACTAAGTCTATCAATTTAAACGATCACATGGCATCCGGATATCGACATGACAGGATGCACAGGTAATCATATATAGTATTTGATATGCCTGTTTCGAAGAGAATTCATTACGATAACAATATTTCCCAAATAATATTTGAATTGAATAGAATGGATAAAATCGGAAGGAGTAGAAGATGGATTTTAAAAATGCATCATTAGATGAATTGAAGCAATTCGTAAAGGAACATAAGATAAAGGGTGTATCAGCACTCCGCAAATCTGCCCTGATCGAATTCCTTGAGAAGAATTATAATGGTGAAACAGATCATACAGCAGAAATAAACGAAGCTAAACCACAAAAAGCCGATGCAGAAAAGAAAAGAAGGCCGGGAAAAACACAGAAAAAAGGGAAAACAGAGCATACGGATAAATCCGCAAGCCCGGACCAAACTGTGCAGGTAAAGAATGCGGAAGCGACAGAACAGCAGGAAAAATCAGAGGCAGATGTAGTAAAAAAATCAGACAGAAACAAATCTGAGAATAGTCAGAAATCCGGAGAAGCCGGTAGAAGACAGCACAGAAATAATGCCGGACGACAGACCAATCGGAACGGTAAAAGGCAGGAACGTGATCATCGGTCACAGGGAAATAATAACAGAAATAATAATTTGAATCGTGCAAGTAATATATCAAATACGAATAACGCAAGAAAAGACACTGATCAGGAGAACAAGCAGGTTGTAGCTGAACAGACAAAGCAGGAAGTTAATACGGAAAAGACGGCTGTTGAAAAATCTGTGATGGCAGACAAGAAGACAGCTTATGAAAAAACTGCAATAACGGATAAGAAAGAGACTTATGAAAAGCCGGTTATGGAAGAAAGAAATCCGGGCTTTGATACAGAGGTAAGAACGGAGATAAAATCTGAGAACAGACAGGAGAACTCGCTTTCTCAGCAGGAATCAAACGGACCGGAGCTTGACAGTGGCAAGATGGCACATGGAATTCTGGAGGTAATGCAGGAAGGCTATGGTTTTATAAGAAGTGCAAATTATCTGCCGGGAGATCAGGATATCTATGTGTCACCGGCGCAGATCCGTAGATTTGGACTTAAGACCGGAGATATCATAACCGGAAATATCCGTGTAAAGACGCAGGGAGAGAAGTTTGGTGCATTATTATATGTGGCTTCTGTAAATGGAGAAAGCCCTGCAAGTATAGCAGGAAGAAAAGCATTTGAAGATCTGACACCAATCTTTCCAAATGAACGCATCAATATGGATGGAGAAGACAGTCCGATTCCGATCCGTATGATCGATCTGTTATCACCGATCGGTAAAGGACAGCGTGGAATGATTGTTTCCCCACCAAAGACAGGTAAGACGACATTACTCAAACAGATTGCAAAATGCATCAGTACCAGATATAGTGAGATCCATCTGCTTGTACTTCTGATCGATGAAAGACCGGAGGAAGTAACGGATATCAGGGAATCCATAGAGGGACCAAATGTAGAAGTTATTTATTCGACATTTGATGAGCTGCCGGAGCATCATAAGCGTGTATCGGAAATGGTGATCGAACGTGCAAAACGACTGGTAGAGCAGAAGAAAGATGTCGTGATCTTATTAGACAGTATTACAAGACTTGCAAGAGCGTACAACCTTACAGTTCCACCAAGTGGAAGAACCTTATCCGGTGGTCTTGATCCTGCGGCGTTACATATGCCGAAGAAATTCTTTGGTGCTGCCCGTAATATGCGTGAGGGTGGAAGTCTTACGATCCTTGCGACAGCGCTGGTTGAGACAGGAAGCAAGATGGATGATGTTGTATTCGAGGAATTCAAAGGAACCGGTAATATGGAACTGGTGCTTGACCGGAAGCTCGCAGAAAAGAGAATCTTCCCTGCAATCGACATTGCAAAATCCAGTACCAGACGGGATGATCTGTTATTATCACCGGAAGAACAGGAAGTTGTATATGCACTTCATAAGATCTTATCCGGCAATAAGGCAGAGGATATGCTGGAGGATGTACTGAAATTATTCGTCCGAACCAAGAATAATAAAGAGTTTATCTATTATGTTAAAAAATCATTGTTAAGAAAATAAAAAAACACTTGCATTTCTATGTCGGTTTGTGTTAGAATACAAAAGCTGTGTTTTATGAAGAAGTGAGGCTGATGGCCTATTCTCATATATCAATAATATAATAAAGAGGTGAGATTAAATGAGAGAAGGAATACATCCAAATTATTATCAGGCAAAGGTTGTATGTAACTGCGGAAACGAATTTGTTACAGGTTCTACAAAAGAAGAAATTCATGTAGAAATTTGCTCAAAGTGTCATTCATTCTATACAGGCCAGCAGAAGGCAGCTAAGGCTCGTGGTAGAATTGATATGTTCAACCGTAAGTACGGTGTTTCACAGTCAAACTAATAAAAAGGATGATAGGTTGAGGTTAAAGCTTTTAATCTCAGCCTATTTTTGTTTTAGGAAACAATTTAACGAGGTATAGAATTTGAAAAGAGCCAGAATAGGTGGTCAGGCGGTGATCGAAGGCGTAATGATGAAATACGAGGATCAGTACGCAGTAGCAGTCAGAAAGCCGGATCAGGAAATTGAAGTTAAAGTTGAAAGCTATACACCGATAGGTGAAAAATATAAAATTCTGAAATTGCCGATCCTTCGTGGAGTGGTTAATTTCTTTGAGTCGCTGGTAATTGGAGTTAAAACGCTGACATATTCAGCCGATTTTTATGAAGAGGAAGAACCGGCTGGAAAGAGTGAAAATAAAGATGATTCCAGGTTGTCAGATACAGAAAGTAATAATGGAAGCGGTTCAGGTGAGAACGACAGTAAAAACAATAAAAAAGAAAGCAGTACAGGAGATGATCTGATGATGATCGGGACCGTTATTGTATCACTTGCCATTGCGATCGCATTATTCATGCTGCTTCCGGCATTTATTGCAGGACTGCTTGAGCATGTGACAAAAAGCAGTGCATTGATAGCGGTAGCGGAAGGTGTGCTTCGCCTGGTGATCTTTCTTGCATATGTAGTATTAATATCATTGATGAAGGATATCAAACGTGTATTTATGTATCATGGTGCAGAGCATAAGACGATCAACTGTTTTGAAGCAGGCGATCCGCTGACTCCGGAAAATGTAAAGAAACATTCCAGATACCATAAACGCTGTGGAACCAGTTTTTTGGTAGTCGTTATGATCATAAGCATTATTGTATTTATGTTTATAAATGTGAAGTCTATGTGGCTGCGATTGCTGTCGCGTGTACTTCTGGTTCCGATTATTGCGGGAATCTCGTATGAATTTATCATGTTTGCAGGCAGAAGTGACTCAAAGCTTGCGAATATATTAAGTGTACCCGGTATGTGGGTACAGCGTCTCACGACGAAGGAACCGGATCTTGAGATGTGTGAGGTGGCAATTCGTTCGGTAGAAGCGGTGATCGACTGGCGTGCTTATCAGGACGCTATGAAGCGTGGAGAGATCGAAGATTAAGAAGTTGAAATGATGCCAGTGAATGTAAAGGGAAATAGACGTATGACTCAGTATCAGCTTGTAACAGCAGGAAAAGAAAAACTGAACGAACATAATGTGCCGGATGCAGATATCGATGCAGAGTTATTATGGCTCTTTGTATCAAAGCAGGATAAGATGGCATATATTATGAACCGGCAGGAAGATGTTACCGAAACGATCCGTTCTTCCTATGAAGCGTTGATCGATAAAAGGTCAAAACGTATTCCGTTACAATATATAACAGGCATACAGTGCTTTATGGGGTATGATTTTGAGACTGCACCGGATGTACTGATTCCAAGATTTGACACAGAAGTTCTGGTGGAACAGGCAAACCGCTTGATTCAGGACATACATTCTGATAAGATGTCTGTGCTGGATATGTGCTGTGGTTCCGGGTGCATCGGATTGTCGGTAGCACTTATGAATCAGGATATTCATATAGATCTGTGTGATATCTCAGATTCCGCGATCGCACTTACGACAAAAAATGCGAAACGATTAGAGGTATCTGATTATACTGTTATAAAATCAGATTTATTTGATAAGATAGATAAAAGATATGATATGATCCTGTCCAACCCACCATATATAGAGAGCAAAGTGATTGACGGATTAATGCCGGAGGTTCGGGATTATGAGCCGAGGCTGGCATTGGACGGCGATGCGGACGGATTGAAGTTTTACAGAGCAATTATAGAGAATGCGGAGAGTTATTTAAATGAAAAAGGATATATTTTATTTGAAATTGGTAATCATCAGGCACATGATGTGCAGCAGCTCCTTGTAGATAAGCATTTCGAAGATGTACGCGTGGTGAAAGACCTCGCAGAAAATGACAGGGTTGTAATTGGAAGAAAAGCCTGAAAAAAGGCTGGATATATTAACAGACACATGAACAGGAAATGAGCATGTGCTGCAGGAGGATTATTATGTTTGATAAATTAGAAGATTTAGTAGACAGACTTGATACATTAAATAACCAGTTGACAGATCCGGATATCGTATCCGATCAGAACAAATTCCGCAAATTAATGAAGGAGCAGAGTGAACTGACTCCTATCGTAGAAAAGTACAAAGAATATAAAGATGCAAAACAGACGATCGAAGACAGTCTGCTTATGCTTGAAGAAGAAAATGATGAAGAGCTTCGTGAAATGGCGAAGGAAGAATTAAATGAAGCAAAGGCAACAGTAGAAAAGACGGAAAATGAATTAAAGATTCTGCTTCTTCCAAAAGATCCGAACGATTCCAAGAATGTTATCGTCGAGATCCGTGCAGGTGCAGGCGGAGATGAAGCCGCATTATTTGCATATGAGATCTACAGAATGTATCAGAAATACGTTGATCAGTTCAAATGGAAAGTAGAACTGATGAGTGTAAATGAGAATGGAATCGGTGGTTTCAAGGAAGCGGTATTTATGATTACAGGTGATGGTGCATATTCCAAGATGAAATATGAGAGTGGAGTTCACCGTGTACAGAGAATCCCGAAGACAGAGTCTGGCGGAAGAATCCATACCTCAACTGTAACAGTTGCAGTTATGCCAGAAGCAGAGGAAGTTGATGTAGAGATCAATGAAAATGATATCCGTATCGATGTCATGCGAGCATCCGGTAACGGTGGTCAGTGTGTCAATACAACAGATTCAGCCGTTCGTCTGACACATATACCAACCGGTATCGTAATTTACAGCCAGACCGAGAAGTCCCAGCTTCAGAATAAGGCGAAGGCATTTGCGCTGCTCCGTTCCAAGCTGTATGATATGGAGCTTCAGAAACAGCATGATGCAGAAGCTGCAGACCGTAAGAGCCAGATCGGAACCGGAGATCGTTCAGAGAAGATTCGTACTTATAACTTCCCGGAAGGCCGTGTAACCGATCACAGAATCAAACTCACCTTGTATAAGCTGGAACAGATCTTAAACGGTGATCTGAATGAGATTATCGACAGTCTGATCGCAGCAGATCAGGCAGCCAAGCTTTCTCAGGTAAATGAGGAAGAATAAAAGAAACCCTCGATATTGAAAAAAACAAGTTGGCATCTGCCTGATCCGGCAGATGCCATTTTTAAGTAAAAGAGGGTGTTGGAGAAATAAACCGAATAAATAGTTCAAATTGATTGACATATTTTTGAATAAGTGGTTATATTATATGTGGCTTAAATGGACATACTAATGATAATTTACAGATACGAAACGAGGTAGCTAGATGTATAAAAAGAATGTAAGGTTCTTCTTTGCTTTGTTCATGAGTAAGCTGGCAAGAACCATGCAGAGAATGTTGAAGATGAACGCAAGTTATTTTCCGGGAAAGCTGGCGATCAAGCTTTGTCCTGATTTCCTTGGAAGAATAGAAAAGCCGGAGACGATCATCAGTGTTACAGGTACAAATGGTAAGACTACAGTATGTAATATGATCATTGATGCACTGGAAAAAAATGGTTACGATGTCTTAAGTAATCGTGCCGGATCAAATATTAATGCCGGAGTTGCAAGTGCCCTGATCGCTGAAAGCAAGCTTTCAGGAAAAACAAGGAAAAAGATCGCAGTATTTGAAATCGATGAGAGAAGCTCAAAACTGATATATCCATATATAAAGCCGACATTTGCAGTATGTACGAATCTGTTCCGTGATTCCATTCACAGAAATGCTAATCCGGAATTTATATTCAATATTATAAACAGCAGTCTGCCGGAAGAATCTCATTTGATATTAAATGCAGATGATCTGATCAGTTGTAACCTTGGAGAGAAAAATAAAAAAACATATTTTTCAATTAACAGACTGCCTTCGGACAGGGAAGAGAGCATTAATCTGATCAATGATATGAGAATCTGTCCAAAATGTCATCACAAATTGAAATATAACTACGTCAGATATCACCACATCGGAAATGCAAAGTGTGAATTTTGTGGCTATGCATCACCGGTTGGAGATTATAAGGCAGAGCTTGATTTTGATAAAAATGTTATGGCTGTTGCACATGGAGATAAGACAGAAAATTACCATATGGTAAGCAACAGCATCTTTAATCTGTATAACCAGTTAACAGCGATTACGACACTTCGGGAAGCCGGACTTACAGAAGAACAGGTTCAGAAATCATTTGACAATCTGAATATTGTAGAGTCTCGTTACTCAAAGGAATCTGTAAAGGGCATTAATGTAATTACCCATATGGCGAAAGGTCAGAATCCGATCGCATGCTCCTGTGTATTTGAGTATGTAGCAAAGGAACCGGGTAAGAAAGAGATCATCTTGTTATTGGATGATATCTTTGACAGACGGGGTTCATCCGAAAACATGACATGGATTTTTGACTGCGATTTTGAATTCTTAAATCAGCCGAATATTACAAATATTGTTATTGCGGGTGTCCGTACGACAGATTATAAACTTCGTCTGATGATGGCGGGTGTGCCTGAAGAGAAGTTAAAAGAGACTTCTGATGAAGAAGGTGCTTATAAACTTCTGGAATTAAATGATACAGACAGTATCTATATACTTCATGAGTTATATGCAGCAGATACGGCTATGAAACTCAGAGACAGTGTTAAGCAGTATATAAACGAAAAGGAGGCATAGAAAAATGGGAACAGGTATTAAGATCGAAGTTCTTTATGGTGAATTTGCCAATCTTTTCGGAGAGCTGCAGAATGTTAATTATCTGAAATCATGCATTCCTGATGCAGAGGTGATCTACACTGGACTGCATGACAAACCGGCGTTTGCGGATGGCGGAGCGGATTTTGTATATATGGGTTCCATGACAGAGAACCAGCAGGAGCTGGCGATAGAAGCATTAATGCCGTATAAGGAAGAGCTTGCAGCACAGATTGATGCAGGAACAGTATTTTTATTCACGGGTAATGCCATGGAAATTATGGAAATGTACATTGAGAATGAAGATGGAAGTAAGATAACCGGACTGGGCTTCTTTGATACTTATGCGAAGAGAGATATGATGCATCGTTATAATTCATTGATCCTCGGAAAATATGAAGATATCAAACTGGTAGGATTTAAAGCACAGTTCAGTCATTCCTATGGAGATAATTCAAACAGTTATTTTTATGATGTGATCCGTGGTGATGGACTTCATCCGGGTGTACAGACAGAAGGATTAAAGAGAAACAATTTCTTCGGTACTTATACGGTAGGACCGTTTCTTGTATTAAATCCGTTATTTGTTAAATATCTGATGACACTTCTTGGAATCAAGGAACCAAAGCTTGCATATGAAGAAGTCATTATGAAGGCGTACAGACAGAGGCTTTCAGAATTTGAAGATGAAAAGTTGAGATACGAATAAGAGTCTTAACAGCTAAGGAGGCACAAAGACAATGAATGGTAAAGAGGTATTTGAAACATACGAATCAGAGGTAAGATCATATTGCAGAAGTTTTCCTGCAATCTTTACAAAAGCAAAGGGATCGATCATTACCAGTACGGATGGTACAGATTATATTGATTTCTTCTGTGGAGCGGGAGCGGTAAATTATGGTCATAACAATGATTTTATTAAAGGAAAGCTGATCGATTATCTTGCAAATGATGGCATTATCCATTCTCTTGATATGATGACAGAGCCAAAGGAAGAATTTATCCGTTATTTTGAGGAAGAAGTTCTTCAGAAGCGAGGCTTGAATTATAAGATCATGTTCCCCGGCCCAACAGGAACAAATGCAGTTGAAGCAGCATTAAAACTTGCAAGGAAAGTTAAAAAGACAAATCAGATATGGGCACTTATGGGTTGTTTCCATGGAATGACACTCGGAGCTCTGGCTCTTACCAGTGATTCCGGAAGCAGAAAAGGAGGCGGTGTATGTTTAAACGATGTTACACATATTCCTGCACCATATATGTTTCCTGAATTTGATACGATCAAATATATGGAGACGTTACTGACAGATGACCATTCAGGCGTTGAGAAGCCGGCGGCTTTATTTATTGAGACCGTTCAGGCAGAGGGCGGTGTTCAGGTATTCTCGGTTGAATACTTAAAGGCTGTCAGAGAATTATGTGATAAATATGGTATCCTTCTGATCGTTGACGATATTCAGGTTGGCTGTGCAAGAACCGGCACTTTCTTCTCATTTGAACGTGCAGGAATCGTACCGGATATGGTCGTAATGTCCAAATCAATCGGCGGATATGGTATGCCATTTGCGCTTACAATGTTCAAACCGGAACTGGATATATGGGCACCGGGCGAGCATAATGGAACCTTCCGTGGAAATCAGCTCTCTATGGTTGCTGCCAGATACGGTCTTCAGTATATGCTTGAAAATAATGTAGAAGCAGAAGTAAAACGTAAAGAGGAAATTGTCAGAACATACTTTAATGATAATTTGCAGGGGGATGCGGTTCAGATTCGCGGAATCGGTCTTATCTGGGGTATTCAGGTTGCTGATGGAAAGACGGCACTTGCAATCGCTAACAGATGCTTTGAGAAGGGACTTATCATTGAACGCGCAGGTCGCGATAATGATGTAGTGAAATTAATGCCTGCACTTACGATTCCGGATGATCAGTTGGTAAAGGGTCTGGATATTCTTGTATCAAGTGTAAAGGAAATCTGCAATTTGTAAAAGTATAGATAACAGATGTGAGTTATGCTCGTAATAATATAATATACCCCCGGGTGATGAAACATACGTTCAAGATATATGATTCATTACTCGGGGATATTTTATTATATCGATTAATGATCTGTATCTTTTTATTGTTTGGTATGTACACAGATCTCAGACAGTAGGATTGGCGAAGAGAGTTGGTTATTAAAAAGAGAATCGGTTGTTAAGAAATATTCACTTGACAAAAAACAGGTAACATGAAACTATGGATGTAGGATTTTTTGTTACAGGATGGAATGGGAGGTAACTTAATATGGATATAAATGGAACACCACCGAATTATGACGGACAGCCAAATTATAATAACGTGCCGCCAAACTTCGGTGAACAACAGAATTATAATAACGTGCCGCCAAACTTCGGTGAACAACAGAATTATAATAACGTGCCGCCAAACTTTGGAGGACAGCAGAATTATAATAACGTGCCGCCAAACTTCGGTGAACAACAGAATTATAATAACGTGCCGCCAAACTTTGGAGGACAGCAGAATTTTAACACACCGCCAAATTTTGGATGGCAGTCAAATTACGATTATAAGCTGAGAAGATCAAGACCGGGGGTATCGCCCGAACGGTTTGAGATTTTTGGCGGTTTTGCGTTTGGTTATGCCATGATCTACAGTGTGCTGATGTATCGAAATTATGCAAGTATCTGTGCTGTATTCATGGCGGTTATGACCGTTTTGTTTATGAGCTTCAGTATCATGCGCCATGAGAAGAATCTGCCGGTAAATGACGGAGAATCGTTATCTTTTGGGAAACTTTTGGGAAAGCAGACGAAGCTGATTCCGCATTATGCAGGTATCCTTTTGCTTGGGGTATCAGTTTGCAGGACCGATGATTCATTTTTGATAGTTTTGGATCATCTTTGCATTTTATTCCTTGTGTGTGCAGGGCTTCTCCGGTATTTTGATGATCTTAAAAACATGGGATTTGTGGAATATGGTCTTACGGTTATCGAGAAGATGGCAGAGCCGTTTACCTGTTTTGACCGTTTTTTCTCAGACTACAGACAATATAACAGAGAACATGAAAATGCAAGAAAACGTGCGAAATTTGTCTATATTCTGATCGGTGTTGTCGTTGCGATTCCGTTGCTGTTCGTAATGATTAGCCTGCTTTCCAGTGCAGATCAGATCTTTGGAGATGCAGTTGAAACATTACTTGGAAATATTTTCCTGTCATGGGATGCAATCTGGTTTCTTGTATTTGCATTTGCGGCGTTATTATTTACATATGGTATCATTGTGTCAGCACCGTTTGGAAGCAGACATCACAGACAGACAAAAGAAGGAACACATGAACCTATCATTGCGATCACGGCAATGGGGCTTCTTACCCTGGTGTATCTGTTGTTTTCAGTGATCCAGATCCTATATCTGTTTACAAATAATATGTCACTGCCGGATGATATGACTTATGCGGAATATGCCAGACAGGGATTCTTCCAGCTTATGTTCGTATCGGTGCTGAATGTGATACTGGTATTGATCTGTCATGCAATTTTCAGTAAAAGTACGGTGCTTAATATCGTACTGACTATTATGTCGGCTTGTACCTACGTGATGATCGCATCTTCGGCACTTCGTATGACAATGTATATCAAAGCATATGATCTTACTTATATGAGGATTCTGGTATTTGCAGCACTGGCTGTTCTTGCTGTGGTGCTTGCAGGCATGATCGTCAGAATCTATGCTGACCGTTTTCCACTGGTGCGTTATTCGATGTTTGTGATCGTTACTGTATATATCATCGTATCATTCCTTCGACCGGCTTATCTGGTTGCCAGATATAATCTGGAAAATCAGGATCCAAAGGATGTGGATTTCCGGTATGTGACGTCACTTGGTGCAGATGGAGCGGAAGAAGTATATGAGTTCATTGTAGATAACTATATGACGGGACAGGATGATGATTACTACGAGTACGATAACTACCAATATGACGATTATTATAACAAATATAATAATTATAAGGATATCAAGGGCTTCTCGTATGACAGAATGGAATGGTATTTTAATGGAATTCGGGATACCTATAAAGAAAAAGGTGCGATCCGTGGATTTAACTTCTCAAGAAACAAGGCAGAGAAGTATGCAAAACGTTTCTTTAAATGGTATGGAGAAGATGAATAAGGTACATTAATTTAGGATTAAAATGCGTTGCTCCTATTGTAAAAAAATGGGAAATAGTATAAAATAAAACTAAATTTGGGGCATACAGATGAGAGGTCAGAATGCCGCCGGATAAAAGATGATTTTATGGAGGTAGTAAAAAAATGAAAAAAGCAACAAAGAGATTATTAGCTGCATTTTTAGCCCTTGCAATGGTATTCACATTATTAGCGGTACCTGCAACAAGCATGAAGGATGTAAGCGCTGCAACCAGTAAGACTGTGTATATTAACCCGTATAGTGAAAGAGTCGTTTCCTATAAGCCGGGACGTGTAACTCAGGTATCCGGTGTTATCAGTATCATGGGATGTACAAAGGCATCTCAGATCAAAAAGTTAAAATGTTCAAACAAAGATATGAAGGTATCGGCAAAAGACGGATATATTCGTGTAGAATACGGAAAGAAAGCCGGTAAGGCAACAATTACCTGTACAGTAAAAGGTGTTAAACTTAAAACAACTTTTACTGTAAAGAAATATACCAATCCTGTAAGTTCAATCAAGATTGGAAGCAAGAAATATACTTCGAAATTTGCGAAAAATGATTATATCTACATTTCAAAAAAAGTATCAAAGAAGGCACTGAACATAAAGGCTAAAAAGGGTTGGACGATTAAATCAGTAAGTGTATATAATGGTAAGAGTAAACATTACGATGTAAATAAATCCAGTTTTTCCAAGAAAATCACATTGAACAAGAAATATGCAGATGTGTTCGTTACTATGTATCAGAAGAGTACAGGACTTACAGAGTCTTTAATGGTAACATACAGATAATTAAAATATAGAATTAATGAAAAGGTGTTGATATATATATCAGAAGAGATTATATGTCAGCACCTTTTTGTTGTACCTGTTTATAAGGTGTGGTATACTTTACATAGCGATTTGGTAAAATATATCATGTGGTTTTAAAAACCATATTTGCCATAAAAAGGTAATGGAGGATGTTAAAATGAATGATTATGTTATATTGACAGATTCATCCTGTGATCTGCCGGATGATATCGTGAAGAAATATCAACTGGAGATCTTACAGCTTGATTTTATTGTTGAGGGGGAGGGAAGCTTTCATAATGATCAGGCAGATATTGGGAAAGTATATAGCAAATTAAGGAATGGGGCAAATATCAAGACTTCTGCAGCGAATATCTCGCAGGCATCGGAGGCGATAGAAGCTTTATTTAATCAGAAGAAAGATATCTTATATCTGGGCTTTTCATCCGGACTTAGTTCTACTTATCAGACCGTGTATATGGCCGGTCAGGAATTAATGGAGGAGTATCCGGAACGAAAGATGATCAGTGTTGATACCCTTGCGGCATCTATGGGACAGGGACTTTTGGTATACAAAGCATGTCAGGCAAAAGATGCAGGAAAAAGTCTGGAGGAGAATGCACAGTATATAGAAGATATCAAGTTAAAGCTATGCCATTGGTTTACAGTAGACGATCTTTTCTTTTTAAAAAGAGGAGGCCGTATATCAGGTGTGACAGCAACGGTTGGAACGATGCTGTCGATCAAGCCAATCCTGCATGTGGACGACGAGGGACATCTGATCAATGTAAGTAAGGTCAGAGGACGGAAAGCAGCAATCACAGAACTTGTAAATCGGATGGAGAAGCTGGCGGTACATCCGGAAGACCAGGATATTTTTATCAGTCATGGTGATTGTATAGAAGATGCAGAGAAACTTGCTTCTATTATTAAAGAGAGATTCGGCAATGACAGGATCACGATATCCTATGTCGGTCCAGTGATCGGAGCACATTCGGGTCCGGGAACACTGGCATTGTTCTTCCTTGGAGAACACAGATAAACAGCATCTTACAGAATAAGGATAGCCGGAACAAAGGTTGATTAAAAAAATAATTGAGAATCATTCCTAATAACTATTGACATTTATCAAAAAGTGTGTAAAATAGAATTATAGAAATTGATAACGTTTCTCAATAAGAATAAATAATAGAAAAAAGCAAAGGAGATTTTAATTATGGCAAAGTTTGTATGTAGTGTATGTGGATATGTATATGAAGGAGAAGAAGCTCCTGCACAGTGCCCTGTATGTAAGGCACCTGCTGAGAAGTTCATCAAACAGAGTGATGATAAGACATGGGCATCTGAGCATGTTGTAGGTGTAGCACAGGGTGCACCGGAAGATATTATGGAAGATTTAAGAGCAAACTTCCAGGGCGAATGTTCAGAAGTTGGTATGTACCTTGCAATGGCTCGTGTAGCATTCAGAGAAGGCTATCCTGAGATTGGTAATTACTGGGAGAAAGCAGCTTATGAAGAAGCAGAGCATGCAGCTAAGTTTGCAGAGCTTCTTGGTGAAGTAGTTACAGATTCAACAAAGAAGAACCTTGAGATGAGAGTAGAAGCAGAGCATGGTGCAACTGCCGGTAAGACAGATCTTGCAAAACGTGCAAAGGCACTGAATCTGGATGCAATCCATGACACTGTTCATGAGATGGCAAGAGATGAGGCAAGACATGGAAAGGCATTTGAAGGTCTCTTAAAGAGATACTTCGGTTAATCATTCTATGAATGAGCGTGCATGAGAAATGGCACGGCAAAATAATTATGAAGTAAATATATAATACACTCTAATAAAAAATCCGGTTGTCAGAATTTTTTGACAGTCGGATTTTTTATTATACGGAATCAACCTCTTTTAGAAGTTCGTTCGATATTAATTTTCTATTGAATTTTTCTTTTAAATATAGAGATTATATTTATAATATTGATTCATCTTTTAATTTAAAAGATGAATTACCATTGCCGTTAAAGGTGTTAGGATCTAAGCCACTTGCAGTATCTGTATTTGTGCCATCTGTGTTTGAGAATGGAGTGGTTGGCTCAGATGTTTCAGGATTTGTATTTGCATATGCCTGATCACCGTACTGCATTGTTCCATTATAAGGGCTGTATGTATCATTCATACCCGGATTCTGTGCAACGGAACCAGTATAGTTCATACCCGGATTTTGTACGCCGGAATCTGTATAATTTATACCGGTATTCATATTAGGAGTATTTGGATCACCATATGCATCCGGATAAGGTGCTGATGGAATTTCTGGTGTATAGACCATATTTTTATGTCTGATGAAAGCAAATACGGCGAGCAGGATTCCAATGACAAAGAATACAAGTCCTATGATAATAGACGTGCGGCATCCTTCTTTTGTCATGACCTTGATGTAGTATGGCTGTATATAGGAATCCAATAGTGTTTTGTCTTCAGAGGTAAGGGTGATGTCATAAGAGGATGCATACATATCATAGACAAAATCTCTCATATACCCCATGATTTCATTGTTTGATTTGCATAGCTTTCCGGTATAGTGCAATGGTCCCGGATTGGTATCTGAATGATACCAGGTATAGTCCGATAATTTTTCGAGATCATCTTTCTTCGATTCTGCGACATTCAGTCCGAGATAGTAATCATTATTTTCAAGTGCATTGATCAGATAATATTGTTCTGTAGTTCTTTTGAATACGTAATTGGTAGTTTCGACATTTTCACAGAATGAATAATTGGCATATTCAACATTGATCTCTACATATTTGCCATCAGCCAGATCGCTTACTGATGCAGTATTTAGATTGAGAAGATCGCCGTTCAGATTGTTGTAATCACGAATCCCCTGAAAGGCAAATACAGTACCAATGACTGCGAATATAATGCCGGGAATAAGGAGATCTGAAAGTCTCTTTCTTTTTGAATTGTTTTTAAACATGTAATGTCCTCCCATTTTTGTTTTTGTGAGCAAAAATCTTCTTTTTGTAGTACAATAGAGTACAAGTTACGCTCTTTTGAAATTTTATCAAATCCGCCAGTTTTCGACAATGTGAAATCTGCTGAAAAAAAGCAGCTATTATAAAGGTATGCGGGATGTCTGAATATTATTTTTTGGATAATTTGACCAGAGTAAATTATTTCAGAAAAACACGGGAGAAGAAATGGCAAAATGAAAGAACAGTAAGGTAAAAGAATAAAGAATGAGTAAAATAAACAGATCAGAAAAGGATTCGGACAGAGATGCAGAAGAATTATTCAACAAATAAAGTAAAATCCACAAATATAAACAAAGATAAAAATTCAGGCGGACCAAGAACAACAAATAGAAAAGCAAATAAAAATACAGACAGATCTGCAAACAGCATGGCATCATCAGCAAAAAGAAAACACAATACAGCAGACAGTAAAAAACGTTTCCTGTATCTGATTCCGGTTATCATATGGATGATATTTATATTCTATATGTCAGGAAAGACCGGACAGGAATCCTCCGGACAGAGTGGGAAGATCAGTTTGTTTATAACTGATCTCTTGGAAAAGGTACGGCAGGATTCACCACAGGAGATGCAGAATCTACAGGATATTCTGGAGCTTGTTATAAGAAAGGCTGCACATATGACAGAATATGCGATCCTGTTCTTACTTTCATATCTGGCAACGGTGAAGATATCCATGAGCCAGAGCAGATTTTATAACAGAAGCATAGCTGTCTTAATTTCGTTATTATATGCATGTTCGGACGAGATGCATCAGTTATTGGTTCCGGGCAGGAGCGGAAAAATGATAGATGTCGGGATCGATATGGCAGGAGTGTTGATTGTTCTAATATGTATGATTCTGTCTAAGAATACGAAATGGAAGATCATTTGTGGAGTACTTTTGGGAGTGCTGTTAGTTGCAGCATTTGTCGCTCTGCTATTTGTCCCGTTTTGAAAAACTGACGCAGGACTTCGACCATTTCCGTGTGCAGCGGTTTACTTCATGCTGAAAAAATGATATATTAATGAATATATGTTATGCCAAAAGGAGCCGGAGAAATGACATTAGAGGAAGTTAGAAAGCAGATCGACGTGGTTGATAAGCAGATCAAGGTGCTGTTTAAGGAACGAATGATACTTGCAGATCAGGTCGCAAGGGTAAAGGCAGAATCAGAGGATGCTATATATAAGCCGGATCGGGAAGAAGCGATCATAACGAAGCTGACCGGGGATGTAGACGACAGCATAAAGAAAGAATATACGGCATTGATCAAGCGTATTATGGAGGTCAGCAGAAAGTATCAGTATGGGAGAACATTAGAACTTCGTAATTGTCTGGATGTATCGTTTGTGACGGAGGAACCGAAGGTAAAGAAGCTTGCCATGCTGAAGCATGAACTTTACATATGTCAGGGCTATTCCAGAGATCTGGTAAATACAGTCAGTGATTATGAACAGGTCATGGAGCTGATCCGGAAGGATGAAGCAGATGCCGGAATGGGTATATTTGAGGATATCAGCTATGGTGTGTCGGATTCGCTGCATGAGGCACTTACCATGAATGATTTCTATATTTACAGGTGCGATGAGGTATTGGACGAGGGACACCGGAAGAAGGTCGTTACATTCGGGAAACAACTGGTAGTTCTGCCGGAGCATAACCGGTTAAAGATCGTCTTTGTCTGTAAGAATAAGAGCGGAAGTCTGGCGAGTGTGTTATCGATGATATCCGATTATGGCGTGAATCTGACCGAGATCCATTCGGTGCCGTTCCGTGGAGGAGAATGGAATTATCGGTTTTATATCGAGTTAAACGGCAACCTGCTTCAGAAAGAGATCCAGGCACTTGTATTCCAGTTGATAAATGAAACAGAGACATTTAAGATACTTGGAAGCTATTTTTGTGAACAATAAATTTTTATATATAAGGGAGAAAAGACATGATAGACAAATTAGTAAAAAAAATCAAAGAGACAAAGGCACCGATCGTTGTTGGACTGGATCCGATGCTTTCCTATGTGCCGGAATATATAAAGAAGACAGCATTTGATGAATATGGTGAGACTTTAGAGGGTGCAGCGGAAGCCATCTGGCAGTACAATAAGGGTATTGTGGACGCAGTTCATGATCTGATCCCTGCTGTTAAGCCGCAGATTGCTATGTATGAGCAGTTTGGTATCGAGGGTTTAAAGGTATTCCAGAAGACGGTTGATTATTGTAAGTCAAAGGATCTGGTTGTGATCGCAGATATTAAAAGAGGCGATATCGGATCAACATCTGCAGCATATGCAGTCGGACATCTTGGAAAGGTTGCGGTCGGAAGTAAGACATATTCCGTATTTGGTGAAGATTTTGCAACTGTAAATCCATATCTTGGTACCGATGGAATCAAGCCTTTTGTAGATGTATGTAAGGAAGAGAAGAAGGGAATCTTTGTACTGGTCAAGACATCAAATCCTTCATCCGGTGAATTCCAGGATCGTCTGATCGATGGCAAGCCGTTATATGAGCTGGTTGGCGCTATGGTTAATGAATGGGGCAAAGATACGATCGGTGAGAGCGGTTACAGCAGTGTCGGTGCTGTTGTAGGAGCAACGTATCCAGAGATGGGTAAGGTACTTCGTAAGATCATGCCGAAGTCATTTATTCTTGTTCCGGGCTACGGAGCACAGGGCGGTAAGGCTGCTGATCTGGTACATTATTTCAATGAAGACGGACTTGGTGCGATCGTAAATTCATCCAGAGGAATCATTGCAGCATACAAGCAGGAGAAATATGCTTCATTTGGCGAAGCAAATTATGCAGATGCTTCCCGTCAGGCAGTTGTTGATATGATCGAAGATATCAACAGCGTATTATAAATATCGGATTTATCAGAAAAACAGTATGCAGTACACGATGTGTGGTGATAGTGGAGGCGTACAGATCATATGGAAGAGATCACGGGAGGACATAGATACATGGGTAAAGTAAAGATAACAGCAGAGGTTGTGAGCCAGACCTGTATAGCAACAGATATATACAGTCTGATCCTGAAAGCAGGAGAGATTGCATCGCAGGCGGTTGCAGGTCAGTTTGTTTCTGTATATTCAAAGGATGGAAGCCGTATGCTTCCAAGACCGATCAGTTTATGTGGAATTGATAAAGAAGCAGGTACGCTTCGTCTGGTATATCGTATCGCAGGAAAGGGAACAAATGAGTTCTCAAAATTACAGGCAGGAGATATGGTGGATATTCTTGGTCCGCTTGGAAATGGCTTTATGAAGGAGTCCGGAAAAGCAATTCTGATCGGTGGTGGAATCGGTATTCCGCCGATGCTGCAGCTTGCAAAGGAGCTGGACTGTGAGAAGTCCATCGTACTTGGATACCGGGATGAGCTTTTCTTAAATGAAGAATTTGAACCATATGGTACCGTGTATCTGTCTTCCGAAGATGGAATGCATGGAACAAAGGGAAACGTAATAGATGCGATCAAAGCATGTGCGGTAACCGGTGATATCATATATGCCTGTGGCCCGACTCCGATGCTTCGTGGAATCAAACAGTATGCGGCAGAGCAGAATATCCGTTGTGAGATTTCATTGGAAGAAAAGATGGCATGTGGTGTAGGTGCCTGTCTTGCCTGTGTCTGTCAGACAAAGAATGTGGACGAGCATTCAAAGGTACACAATGCAAGGATCTGTGCAGATGGTCCTGTCTTTTATGCTGAGGAGGTGGAACTGTAATGAGTAAAGTAAATATGGCGGTAAACATCGCAGGAGTAGAATGGAAGAATCCAATTACAGTTGCATCCGGTACATTTGGTTCAGGTATGGAGTATTCGGAATTTGTCGATCTGAACCGTCTGGGAGCAGTTACGACAAAGGGTGTGGCAAATGTTCCGTGGCCGGGCAATCCGACACCCAGAATTGCAGAGACATATGGCGGAATGATGAATGCCATCGGACTTCAAAATCCGGGTATTGATACTTTTATAAAAAGGGATCTTCCGTTCCTTGCAAAATATGATACAAAAGTGATCGTAAATGTATGCGGAAAGTCAAAGGAAGATTATATAGATGTCGTAGAACGGCTGGCAGATACAGATATTGATATGCTTGAGATGAATGTATCCTGCCCGAATGTAAAAGAGGGAGGAATTGCATTTGGTCAGAAGCCGGAAGCTCTTTATGATATAACACAGGCAGTAAAGAAGGTTGCAAAGCAGCCGGTGATCATGAAGCTCAGTCCGAATGTTACAGATATTACAGAGATGGCAAGAGCTGCGGAAGCAGGCGGAGCAGATGCGCTGTCACTTATTAATACACTTACAGGCATGAAGATTGATGTTAAGCGTCGTACATTTGCTGTAAAGAATAAGACTGCCGGTGTATCAGGTCCCGCGATCCATCCGATCGCAGTACGGATGGTGTATCAGGTCGCAAATGCTGTCAAGCTTCCGATCATAGGCATGGGCGGTATCGCTACGACTGAGGATGCTCTCGAAATGATCATGGCAGGTGCATCGGCAATTGCAGTTGGCACAGCAAACTTCAATAATCCATATGCAACAGTGGAGATTACAGATGGAATTGAGAAGTATCTGATCGAGAATCAGATTGATGATATAAATGAGTTGATTGGGTGTGTAAAATAAAAGATATTGGGTTGTCTGCTTTATAGGATGTATTGGGGAGGCAGTTAGTTGGTTATGGAAAAACAATTTGAAGAAATTATATATTCCAGATATCAGGCACGTATCAGAGATATGAAGATTCTAAAGGTAGATGAGGGATTTGAACAGATCCTTGGTTATTCCGCGGAAGATGTAGAGCGCTTACAGCTTTATGTAAAGGATATTATGCTGGATGAAGATTGGGAGGATTATACAAAGATCATCTATGCAAAGATGTCGAGCCGGGGAGAAGCATATCTGGGACATCGGTTAAAAAAGAAAAATGGTGAAATTATATATGTATTTTGTTTTGGGAGGGCATTTCAGTCGGAAGAAGGAGAAATGTGCGGGGAGATCCTTATTACAGATATAACAAATACCAAGAAGTTGTCGAAGCAGCTTGAAAATCTGACCGATATCAATTCTGAACTAAATATGGAATTAGCGGATAAGAACCGTATGCTGGAGTCTATTCTCAATAATCTGGCGGGCGGTGTCGGAGTATTTGATATCGGAAATAAGAAGATCACAGTAGAATATATCAGTGAGAGCTTTTATAAGATGTTCGACCTGAAAAAAGGTCAGCTTGGTACAGAAGGAAATGAATATATCAATCTGGCATTTGAAGAAGATCGGAAAGAACTGAAACGACAGATTAAGGAGACCTTGTTGTCAAATAAGATGACAATTGGTGAATATCGCTTTATTAATAAAAATAATCCGGAATCATATTATTGGGTGCAGGTATGCCTGTCGCTTCTTGCGGCAAGAAAAAGCGTTTTTTCCATATGCGCTGTCTGTGTAGATATTACGGATAAAAAGAAAGAAGAACTGGAAAAGAGTGCACAGACCGAGATGCTGAAGTTAGTGGCGCAGGGAAGTGATGAACTCTTGTTTTCCTATACGGTAGAAGATGACAGCATGGTTATATCTAAGTATATGGACGGCAGAACCATAACTGTTTTTGATGATAAAGATTTTGCTGCAAACCTTGCTCAGTGTCAGTTGATCTATTCGGAAGACAAAAAAACGGTATCAGATGTATTGGCTGAATTGACAGCTGTTAAGGATACCGAAACCGTTGAAATCAGGGTCGATTTTATCGGTAATGGTATGTATCTCTGGCATCGTGCAACGCTTGTCAGCGTTGCTGATACAAATGGTGTGGTAAAAAAGATTGTAGGTAAATTGTATTCGATTCATGAAGAGAAGCTGCAGAGTCAGGAATTGATTCTACGTGCGGAACGAGATTCTCTTACAGGGGTTTATAATCATAGCACCTTTGTGTCTAAAGTATCCAGGTTCCTTGCGGAATTTGATGAGACGCTGTGTGCACTCTATATGATCGATCTGGATGATTTTAAATTAGTAAATGATGCACTGGGACATTATGCCGGGGATGATTTGTTGTGTGACACAGCAGTTGTTCTGGAAAGTGTTGCAAATACATATGGTGGATTTAGTGGTCGTCTCGGCGGAGATGAATTTTCTATGTTTATTCCGGATGTAGTCGATGAAGATACGGCATACATGGTTGCGAAGACACTTAATAAAGGAATTCGTGCGATTAAATGTAAGGCGGAGCACTCGGCATCGATCGGTATTGCAGTTGATACTATATCAAAGTCGTTGAAATTCGATTCTTTATATTATAAAGCGGATCAGGCGTTATATTATTCCAAACGGCAGGGCAAAGACCGCTGTATGCTTTTTTGTGAGAAGATGGATGAAGCTAAACCGGTATTAAATTCCAAGTTCAGCAGTTATTCGGATGAAGAGGATTATCTGTTGGATGATATCTCGGATGTTGTATATGTAACGGAGATGAATTCTTATAAGCTGCAATATATGAATAAGGCAGCCAAGCTTGGTGTCGGTCTGGCTGAAGATGATACTTCTTATATTGACAAGCATTGTTATAAGGTGCTTCAGGGTATGGATCTTCCGTGCAGCTTCTGTACGAATAAGCTGTTATCAACGGAGAAGAGTTTTATCTCGCATCATAAGAATCTCAATAACGGAAAAGAATATGTTTTAAAAGACAGGATTGTAAACTGGCATGGAAGAAAGTGTCGTATGGAGATGGCTGTTGATATTTCTGATGCCGATAAAGTAACACAGGTTCTTTCTAACCGTTATGATATTGAGGATGCGTTGGTATCCAGTATTACACAGATTTCTACAGGAGGAGAGCATTCCTTAAATTACAGCAAACTGTTAGAAACACTTGGAGAATACTATGGCGCAAAACATGCTTGCCTGGTGGAATGTGATTCCAATAAGTTATGTGAATATCATGAATGGAAATCAGCAAATAGTAATTCGTTTGGGAAAAAACTGGAGATCTTTTATAAAGAAACTGTCCGGAGGGAACTGCAGAGTATATCGAGCAAAAAAGGTGCACTGATCATTAATCATATTCCGGACTACCCATACAAAACTTCGGATCTGTATTCGTTTTTTTTGGAAAACAGGATATGGTCAATGTATTCTGTCCCGATCAAAGACAATAAGTCTGAGATTATTGGAAGGATCATTATCTTTAATCCGCAGCTTCACAGTGGCGACCTGAAGCTTATGAATCTTTTATCCTTGTATATTGGAAATGATATTGTCAGCCGGGCACTTGCAGAAGAACGAAATTATGAAGTAACGCATGATCGTATAACGGGAGCATATAATCGTATCTGCTATATGGATTACATAAACCGCAGACAGAATCTGGAATCAGTGGGTATAGTGATTATTGATATCAATGAAGTGCGTAACATATATGATGAATTTGGACAGTTCTTTGTTGATAATCTGATGATCGATTATTACCGACTGTTAGATAAGGTATTTCCGAAATCCTGTATTTATCGGATTGGAGATGATGATTTTGCTGTAATTTGTGAGAATATTTCACAGTGTGATTTTCTGGATCAGGTTCGTGCATTGAAAGGTCAGATTAAGATTGGCGATTTTACGGCATGTATCGGATATGTATGGGATGATTATGAGAAAGATATCAAGCGGATGGAAAACCATGCGTATGATATGCTCTATATGGAGAAACAGAAGTGGTACGATCAGAAGGATGAACATTCTTATAAATGGAGTACATTAACGAGAGAGCTTGTAAAAAAAGACATTGAAGACGGAATGTTCTTTGTGTATTTACAGCCGAAGGTGGACTATTCGAATGATCATTGTTATGGTGCGGAAGCACTGGTGAGATATGCCAAACCGGATAACCTCGCAAATGTGATCGATCGTCTGGAAAAAAGCAGAAATATAAAGTATATGGATCTTTTTGTGCTTGAAAATGTATGTAAAATGCTTATACGTTGGAAAAAAGAAGGGTATAATCTGATCCCGATCTCCTGTAATTTTTCCAGAATATCTCTGTTGGAAGAAGATATGCCGGAGCGTATCAATGCGATTGTTGAATCTTATGGAGTCCCAAAGGATATGATCGAGATCGAGATTACAGAGTCTGTTGGTGAGATGGAACATGAGATGGTTACCAGAATTGCAAATAAACTGCATACTGCAGGCTTCAGGATTGCCATGGATGACTTTGGAACAAAATATTCCAATGTATCGATTCTTTCTTCTATGAAGTTTGATGTGATCAAGCTGGATCGGAGTATGGTTTATAATATAGACAAGAATATAGCTAGCAGAACGATTTTAAGACATCTGGTTGAGATGTGCACAGATCTTGGAGTGGAATGTATTGCGGAAGGAGTAGAGACCAAGAAACAGGCAGAATACCTGAAGGAAATGGGATGCAACCATATTCAGGGCTATCTGTACAGCAAGCCTGTGAATATCGAATCCTTCGAGCAGGTCTATATGAAAAGAGAAGAATAAATAAAAGACTCCCTGTAGACGACATATATATCTTTATTTCGCAGAACACTTTCGTTCTATCTTACTCTGTATAACTTCGAACTAACCCCGGCTAAGCCTCGGTAAGGTCTCAGTTATCACGTAGCGGTGCTAAACTCATCACTTTACAGTGATTCGTTAAGAACCGACGTTCAGATAGGTCTGCTACATAAAATATATATGCTGTCTGTAGGGAGTTTTTTATTTTTTCTTCCTGATATGAACTTCCGGGATGGCCACATCATAGGAGATGTTCGCTTCCTCCTCGAAAGATTTTGTATGTACAGGATTCGAAGCGTCAGCGTCATTCGAATCCGAGTCTGACTGCGTATGAATTTCAGGAATTGCGAGATTGTCGTAAGTCAGATTATAATCTTTTTTCTTATCTTTTCTATGTCCGAACATGAGAATATCCTCCTTTTATAACAGGTTAATGAAGAATGTAATAACAAGGCTGTTGATAAAGTCTGCAAATAAACTGCCAACAAGCGGAATCAGGAGATAGGCTTTTACGGATGGCGAATATTTATCACAGATCGCCTGCATATTTGCCATGGCATTTGGTGTTGCCCCCATTCCAAAACCACAGGTTCCGGCAACCAGAACAGCAGCATCGTAGTCACGTCCCATGATGTTGAATTCAACAAAGTATGTGAACAGACAGATCAGAATAACCTGACTGGTCAGCAGGATAAATAATGGAAGAGCGAGAGATGCAAGCTGCCATAGTTTTAATGTAATCATTGCAATACCGAGGAACAGGGAGAGAGCAATACCGCCAAGGTCGTTGATCTCACCCATATGAATCGTGAACTTACCGGAATATTCACCGATATTTCGAATCAGTGCGGCTGCGATCATAGCACCGATGTAGATTGGAAAAGTTAACCCGGTTTTTGTCAGTAACCATGAGAATATCGTTCCGAGTCCTATTGCAAGGATCAATTGAAAAACAGCGGCTGCATACATATTTGTATGACGTTCATGTTTCTTTTCTTCTTCGATCAAAAGGCTGTCATCTTCAGGCACAACCGTTTCTAACAGATTCTTCTTCTCAATCAATCGTTTTCCGAGTGGACCGCCGATCAGACTTCCGGCGATCAAACCAAAGGTTGCAGCTGCAGTACAGATTGTGGTTGCACCGGATATGTCAAAGTCTTCCAGAACCGGACCGAAGGCACCTGCGGTTCCGTGTCCGCCGACCATTGGGATTGATCCGGTACACATACCGATCAGAGGGTCAAGTCCAAGGATCCTGGACATGCCGACAGCGAGTAGGTTTTGAAGTACGATCAGAGCAATAACAAGTCCCAGAAAGACCGCCAGTGATTTGCCACCGCTCTTTAAGACCTTCAGATTTGCCTGAAAACCTACAGAGGTAAAGAAGAATACCATACAGACTTCCCGTAGGGTATCATCAAAGGAAAATTCTGCCAATCCCGTACTGTAACAGATGCAGGTGAAAATTGCAAATAAGAGTCCGCCTATAACAGGAGAAGGTATACAGAATTTTTCCAGAAAGAAGATTCTTTTTTTCAAAAATGTTCCAAGCATCAACACAAGGACGGCAATCGCAAGTGTCTGATACATATCTAATTGAATTTTCATAATTACCCTTTCTTATGTTCAGAAATTATCGTACATCAACGGTAATCCCTTTTTCTTTGTAGTAAGCAGCAGCCCCTTTGTGAAATGGGATCGTGATGCCCTTTGTTGCTGCCTGTTCATTTAACTGCATATCGATCGAAAGTGAATATTGCAGATCATTTGCATGTTCAAACAGCAGCCTCGTAAGATCTTCTACAGTATCCTTCGATAAGTCGTTATCTGCAAGCATGACAGCCTGCACACAGACCGTTGATACATCCTCGGTCTGACCGGAATAGGTATTTGCGGGAATGGTAAAATCGGAGTAATACGAATAAGCAGACAATAGCTTATTTTTACAACTGGCGTTAAGTCCGATCAAACGGATATCACAGGTTCTTGTCAGCTCTTCAATGACCGTGGTCTGAATGCCTGCTGTAACAAAGAAAGCATCAATTTCACCGGAAACCAGGCTTTCGGCAGCATCGATATAGTCAAGGTTTGTGGTTTTGACCAGATCGTTATTCAGACCGGCAACCTCAAGGATCTGTTTTGCATTTCGTTCCGTACCGGAATCGGATGCTCCGATGCTTATGGTTTTTCCGGTCAGGTCATCGAGAGACTTGATGTTTGAATCTTTTTTTACAATGATCTGGCAGGCTTCCGGATACAGAGAGGCGATAGCGGAATATCCACTGATCGATTTCCCCGCAAATGTGCCTGTTCCATTTACTGCGTCGTCAATCATATCATTTTGTGCAATACAGAGATCAATGTAACCGTCGGCAAGCAGTCGTAGATTTGCCGCAGATCCGGCAGTCTTCTTTGCTTCAATGCTGTAATCAGGGGCATCGTTGTTGACCAGACCGGCATAAGCATTTGCAAAGGTATAATAGATACCGCCGATATCCGCCGCGCCGAATCGGATGGCGTCTTTTTTGCTGCTGCATCCTGTTCCGATAGTGGAAATAAGCAGGATCAGACAGAGAAAAAGTGCTGTTTTTTTCTTCATATTGATAAAATTTCCTTTCTAATGTATATATTTTTTCGTAAATATGGTAATATAGGACGGAATTGTTCTAAAGGTATGTCGAAAAATATAGACCTTTGGCTATTGTACAACAATTAGATACAAAATGGAACAGAAAAAATTAACCATTTGTGTTTCGAAACCATTTGTGCTAGAATGAGTTCGAAATGCCTAACTAAAGGGTACATAAATGGTCTGAAATCAAGGAGGAATGAAAGAAAAATGGAACAGTACAAACAGGAATTCATTGAATTTATGATCGATTGTAATGTATTAAAATTTGGAGATTTTACAACAAAGAGTGGAAGAAAAACACCTTTCTTTGTAAATACCGGATTTTACAGAACAGGGGCACAGTTAAAGAGACTGGGTGAGTTCTATGCGGAAGCAATCAACAGTGCGTTTGGTCTTGATTTTGATGTATTGTTTGGACCTGCATACAAGGGAATTCCGCTTTCAGTAGCAACTACCATGTCAATTGCAGAAATGTATGATGAAGACATCAAATATTGCTCAAACAGAAAAGAGATCAAGGATCACGGAGATAAGGGGATCTTACTCGGAAGCCCGATCTCAGATGGTGATAAGGTTGTTATCATTGAAGATGTAACAACAGCCGGAACATCAATCCAGGAGACTATGCCGATCATTAAGGCACAGGGAGATGTAGATGTTATGGGACTCGTTGTTTCTGTTGACCGTATGGAGCGTGGACAGGGCAAGAAGAGTGCACTGACAGAGATTCAGGAAGAATATGGTATCCAGACAACTGCTATTGTTACAATGGCAGAGGTTGTAGAGCATTTATATAATAAAGAATATAAGGGAAAAGTCATAATCGATGATAAGTTAAAGGCTGCGATCGATGCTTATTATGACATTTATGGCGTAAAGTAGAAACGGTTGGTAGAAAAATGAAACTAGGAAGAAATGATATCTGCTGGTGCGGAAGTGGAAAGAAATACAAATCCTGCCATTTGAACATCGACAGCAAACTGGAAGAAATGAAGCTAAAGGGATATAAGATCCCGACGAGAAGAATGATGCGTTCACCGGAACAGATCGAAGGAATCCGCGTGGCATCCAAGGTAAATACAGAGGTGCTTGATTTCATCACTCCATTTGTAAAAGAAGGAGTATCTACAGGTGAGCTTGATCGAAGAATCTATGAATATACGAAATCAATTAATGCAATACCTGCCTGCCTTGGATATGAAGGATATCCGAAGAGTGTCTGTATATCGATCAACGATGTTGTCTGTCATGGTATACCGGATGAGAAAACAATCTTGAAAAATGGAGATATTGTCAACATTGACTGTACAACGAAATATAATGGATATTTTGGCGATTCATCCCGTATGTTCATGATCGGAGATGTTGATCCGGTCTGGAAGAAGCTGGTAGAGGATACCAAGAAAGCACTGGATCTTGGAGTAGAAGTATGTAAGCCATATTCAACGATCGGTGATATCGGATATGCGATCAATACATTTGCCAAAGAGCAGGGCTATTCTGTTGTCCGTGAGATCGGCGGACATGGTGTGGGACTTGATATCCATGAAGATCCGTATGTCAGCCATATCGGACAGCCGGGCAAGGATTATGTGATTGCTCCAAGCATGACATTTACGATCGAGCCGATGATCAATCTTGGTGTGCCTGACGTATGGCAGGATGCTGATGATGGCTGGACGATCCGTACAGATGATGGCAAGCCATCTGCCCAGTGGGAATACACCCTTCTTATGACCGAGCACGGAATTGAGATTTTGGCCAAATAATACTTTCATATAATTATACAAAACACAGGGATTGCCCCTATACAGACGATAAGCCCCATTATAAATGACTCGTTACGGTTTCTGTTCAATGCATATGCCTGATTCGTAAATACTCCTGCGCTAACTCGCCAACTAAACGTTGGCTCAGACAAGCGCTCGTATTTACTGGCAATATGCATTTCACGACGAAACCTTCACTAAATGTCATATTATAATGGGGCTTATGGTCTGTATAGGGGCAATCCCCGTGTTATATATTTTAATTACAAGGTTTTATTTTGCCAGAATACTTAAGATCTCGTTGCTTCTTGCGACGAACTTGGTCATGGCATCGGCAGATAATGGACGGTTTGCAAGGACTGCCAAGTCATATAACTGACAGCAGATGGTAGGAGTGTTCTCGCCATCCGGGTTGTCAAGGACATATTTGACCAGATTATTGTTGGCATTTAATACCAGTGTTTCGCCTTTGCCGCCAAACATAGATGGATCCATGCCCATGCCGGCCATACCATACATCTTCATCATTTCCTGCATACGTCTGGATTCTTCAGACAGAGTCAGCATAGAAGACAGGTTCTCATTCTTTAATGCTTCGACCTTGATCGCGATGTTTTCTACGCCCAATGCCTTCTTGAAAGTCTCAGTGAGATTATCCGTATATTCCTTTGCGGTGTCCTCGGATAATGCTTCATCTACAAAATTATCGGACAGATCTGCATCGATTCTGTAGAAATGTACATTTTCATTTTTCTGTTCCAGAAGCGTGATAAATGGGCTGTCAATCGTCTGTGTCATGATCAGGGCATCCATGCCTTCCTCTTTGAACATGTTAATGTACTGTGACTGAGCAACTTCATCCGTAACATAGAAGACTTTGTTTTCGTATTTTTCTTTTCCGGCTTCCAGATATTCCGGCAGAGTCAGGTATTTGCCTTCCAGATTCTTGTAGATACAGAAGTCTTTCATCTTCTCTAAGAATTTCTCATCCTTTAAGCAGCCGAATTTGATAAATGGGTTGATGTCATCCCAATATTTCTCATAATCTTCTCTGTGAACCTTATACATACCGGATAATTTATCGGCTACCTTCTTTGTGATGTAATCGGAGATCTTCTTAACAAATCCATCATTCTGCAGAGCACTTCTGGATACGTTCAGTGGAAGATCCGGACAGTCGATGGTACCTTTTAACAGCATCAGGAATTCAGGGATAACTTCTTTGATATTATCAGCTACGAATACCTGGTTGTTATACAACTTGATCGTTCCTTCCAGATTATCATACTGGGTATTGATCTTAGGGAAGTACAGGATTCCTTTCAGGTTAAATGGATAGTCCATATTCAGGTGGATCCAGAACAATGGATCTTTGTAATCATGGAATACTTTATGATAGAAGTCTTTGTATTCATCGTCTGTACAGTCATTTGGATGCTTGGTCCAGAGAGGTGTTGTGGTATTTAAAGGCTTTGGTGCTTCTTTTTCTTTCTTTTCGGCAGCATCCTTTGTTTTATCGGTTTCAGCAGTAGCTTCTTCTGATGCTTCAGCTTTGGTTGCCTTTTCTTCTACATCTTTTGCAGGGGCATCTGCATTTGTAAAGTAGATCTCTACAGGCATGAAAGAGCAGTATTTGTCGATTACTTCTTTGATACGGTATTCATTTGCAAATTCATAGCTGTCTTCATTCAGATACAGGGTGATAACAGTACCTCTGGTTTCTTTGTCGCCTTTATCCATGGAGAAGTCCGTTCCGTTCTCACATTCCCAATATACAGGTTCTGCGTCCTGTTTGTAGGAAAGGGATTCGATCGTTACCTTATCGGCAACCATGAATGCGGAGTAGAAACCGAGTCCGAAATGACCGATGATCTGTTCCTCTGTTGCCTTGTCCTTGTACTGCTCAAGGAAAGCAGCAGCACCGGAAAATGCAATCTGATTAATATACTTTTCGACTTCTTCAGCAGTCATACCGATACCATTATCAATAAACTGTAAGGTCTTGTTGTCCGGGCTTGCGATCACATCGATACGATAAGGCTCGTCCGGTTCGTCAAATTCGCCCATCAGAGATAATTTCTTTAATTTTGTTACAGCATCACAGCCGTTTGAGATTAATTCCCTGACAAAGATATCATGGTCGGAATACAGCCATTTCTTGATGACAGGGAAAATGTTTTCGCTGTTAATTGATAAACTTCCTTTTTTCATAAAAAATGCATCTCCTTATATAAATTCTATATTATTCCAGTTGTCAGAACAAATCGGAATACGCAAATATATATATGTGTAATGAGAGAAATATCTGCCCTATCTGTTCTGTGTTATCACTAACAGATATCATAAATCAGAAAAAAATAGAAGTCAAGACAAAATTAGCACTCAAATACGTTGAGTGCTAATAATTCACAAATATTTTATGGTTTATTTAGAAATGAATGCTGTAACAGGTGGTTAAAAGATCTGATTCTGTTTAAAAAAAGCAGATACATTTGCATCCCAGATGTTTGCAAGTGTTTTATCCATGGAGAAAATGTTCATGGATGCCATCGTTGTAAGTGAGATCTTTTCTCCGTCAAAGTAGATGTTTAAAGACAGATTTGCAATGTCGGATGTCGTGAGATTCAGATGGTTCTGTTCAATGATCCGGTTAATGTTCGCGTCCGATAAGATCAGCACGATCTTGAAGTTTAATGGGAGTTTATTGCCCTTGATGACATTGAAGATATGATGTCTGACAGCCCCCCATGTCGTATAAGTCTTTGAGGTCATTTCTTCCAGTTCTTCCGTATCAAAAAAAGATGGATTCAGTCTGCCGTCGATCGTATAAGAAACGTCGGAACGGACATAGGCTTCCACCAGCAAAAATGTGTCAAAGACCGGTTCCATCAAAAGCTTTTTAACGAAGTTTTTTGTTTCAGTAATTTCTATATTAAGCATATGCAGCTCTTACCTCCCTGCCATAAACAACGGATCGCGATAAAATGATGCTTTTAGTTTACAGGAAAAGAGGAAAGGTTGCAATCGGAAATCTGAAAACAGCCGGATGATAAAATCCATTTGTTGAACTTTAGCGGGAGGTGTGTTAGTATTTTTACATATTTATAAAAATATGGGAGGTTTTGAAATGGCAGAGATTATATGGAAGGATCGCAAACGTATATTTTTCGGATTACCATGGACATTTACAAAGTACAGATTATCAGAGGATCGGTTATTTATCAGTACGGGGTTCTTCAGTGTGAAAGAAGATGAAGTACGACTTTATCGCATCATGGATGTTTCATTGGAACGCAAATTATGGCAGAGAATGTGCGGACTTGGAACGATCAAATGCTGTTCTGCAGATAAGACAATGGGAGATTTCGAGATCAAGAACATCAAGAAGTCCAGAGAGGTCAAGGAAATGTTATCAAATATGGTAGAAGATGAACGTACCAAAAAGAAGGTTTCCAGCCGTGAGTTCATGGATCATGAACGCGATGAACTCGACGACTACAACGAATACGACGACCACGATACATATTAAGAGGGACGATCAAAAGTGCGTTGTTGCTTTATATGATAGTAGCTTGCTTTGATCAGTAATGTAAGATCGTATCTGGTTGTTCAGCAAGAGGGATGCGTTGACAATTAAATGAGAACTGATATTACATATTATTCCGCAAGACGCTTCCGCTCTACCTTCGACGTAGTGGTACATAAGGCTGCAAAAGACGCAGCCTAAGTACCAACGCTCAGGCAGGCTTGCTTCATAATAGTAATATCAGTTCTCATTTTAAATTATAAGGTAAAGTGATTGCTGAACAACCAGATACGATCTTTTACGATATGAAAACAAGATACCATGATATAAAAGCAACAACGCACTTTTGATCTGTCAGTGGAATCAAGTATCGAAGTAGACTATATCTTATCATAGACAGACAGGGAACCCTGCATACCTTTATGGAGCAGACCTTTTTTCACGTCGGTTCTTAACGAGTCACCGAAGGTGAGGAGTTTAGTACCGTTACGTGAAAAATAGAACGCGAGTGTTCTGCGGAATAAAGGGTATGCAGGGTTCTCTGTCGTTCGGTGATCAGATATTCTCGGCTATCTTGGTGACGCCAACGTAGATTTGGGAGACTTTGTACCAGGTGGAGTAGTCGGTGATGCCGGTAACGGGCAGGTCGAAGATCTGCTGAAAGCGTCTGACGGCATCGGCTGTGGCAGGTCCATAGATGCCATCGGCGGCGACAGTTGGTATGGACGGATAATTCTGTGCGATACGATTTAACTGCTCCTGAAGCTGACGAACCTTGTCACCGGTTGCGCCGATTGACAGATCATATCCCGGATAAGAGGATGGAATACCGGCAATGGTTTCGGCAGAGTTGATATAAATGGAATCGCCATAGTAGTAGCGTAAGATCTCTATCGCAGACAGTCCCTGATCGGCAAGATGCTTGGAACCCCATTGGGTCATCCAGTTTGGACAGGTGACACGTTTCCCGTCACAATATTGTGTAAAGATCGGTTGTGTGACACCCGGCCTTGACAGATAATTGGCAAATTGTTCATCAACGATACGGGAGATATTTTTATATATAGTCTTGTTATAGATCCATTTCTGATCGTAAGCGGTTGAAGATGTGATCGTAAAATCGTATCCCTTTCCTCGATACCATTCTGTATAGACACGGTTTAATGTGAAGGACATAATTGCAAGAATATTGGCTCGCAGAGAAGCATCCGGCCACGTGGAGTAGATTTCATTTGATGCAACATTCTTTATGTAGTCTTTGTAAGGTACATAGTAGTCGATTGCAGTTGGGTCAGAAGGTGCTCCATCATGAACCACGATGGTTTCAGGAATCACGACACGGCTCAAGACGATCTCGCCTGTCTCTGCAACTGTTTTAATTTCATCCTCAGCAATCTTTGGCGGATATTCTTCCCAGAGGGTATGAGCACCGATCACCGTTGGGTTATAGCTCGATTGGTCAGTATCAGAAACACGCAGCTTAACTGCCTGAATGCCCTTTTGTTCAGTAAACATCTGTACACCGGAGATAATACGTGGTTCAAATCCGGGTGCATTGATTTTCAGATTGTATTCGGAATATGGCTGGTTGTCAGATGGTTCCATGCTGTATTCCAGTGGAGGAGTTTCAAGGGTGATGCCGTCGATGATACCGTCACTGTCTGTTTGCAGTTCCTCTATTACTTCATCCGGAGTTCCGGTTGATGCGACAGAAACGACCGCATCGGTTACCGGATATGCAGTCTGTTCCGAGATGATCCTGATTTTTAATGTTCCGTTATTGTTTCCATTTGCCATTTTAGTAATCCTGAATTATAATCTGTTTATTATATGAAGCAAAGTTGCATTTCATGCCAATAATACTTTATCAATGCTGAAACAGGAAAAACATAATCAGTTGTTTACAGAAAGGTATGTTATGCATGGTATATAATGATGAGGTATATGAAAAAAGAATTTATTGAAAAGTAATATAAAAGAAAAGAAGCGACAGGAGGTTTCACTATGGCATATTTTCCAATGTTTATCAATCTGGAAAACAAAAAAGTAATCGTACTTGGCGGAGGAAAGACCGCACTTCGAAAGATTAACTCTCTGATAAAGTTTGACTGTAAGATCGCAGTTATCGCACCGAGAATCTGCGATGAGATCAAGGCAGTACAGGGAATCAGTGTACATGAGTCGAATATGACATTAGATGCGCTTGATACGGCAGATATGGTAATTGCAGCAACTAAGAGGGATGATGTAAATGCTAAGATCGGAAAGTATTGTAACGAACATAATATTCCGGTCAATGTAGCAGATAACAAGGATGTCAGCAGCTTCTTGTTCCCCGGAATTGTTATGCGTGAAGACTTGGTGATAGGGGTCACAACAGGAGGCTACAGTTCAAATGTAGCAAAGGAGATCCGTAATATGATCGAGAAGCTGATTCCTTATGAGTACGGAACCCTGACCAGAAAGATGGGAGCATACCGGGAGATTGCATCCATTAATATCAAGGATACTTATTTAAGGGAACTGGCACTGGATGAGATCATCAAACAGGCAATCAGCAATAAGTACATGATCGATGACCGAAAGGCAAATAAGATTCTGGATCGTTATGCGAAGGAAGATGAGCTGAGAGCGAAGGGCATGCGATAAAAAATACTTGCATTTTCCTTATAACGTGTTATAATCTTGTTTTAGTAAGATTATGGTAACTATTAAGAGTGGGTTTTGGCCCACTCTTAGTTTTTGTAGAAAGGTGGTATTGCTACGAAGAAAACAGATATTGAAGCAAAAGCAACAGAGATGGTTCTGCCGATCATTGAAGCAAATAACCTTGAACTGGTTGATGTGGAATATGTAAAAGAAGGCAGTGATTATTATCTGCGGATCTATGCAGATAAAGAAGGTGGAATAACGATCGGAGATTGTGAGATCGTGAACAGAGCCATGAGTGATCTGCTGGATGCAGATGACTTCATTAAGGATGCCTATATTCTGGAGGTCAGCTCTCCGGGGCTTACAAGACCATTAAAGAAGGAAAATGACTTTAAACGGAGTATTGGTAAGATTGTAGAGATCAAGACATATACCAAGATCGATAACTGTAAAGATTTTGAAGGTGAACTTACAGCATACGATGAAGAAACAGTTACCATTTTGACAGAAGATGAGAAAGAACTGAAGATTGCAAGAAAAGATATATCGATGATAAGACTTGCATTTGTATATTAATAAAAGAAGCGGGAGGATAAAAAAGTGTCAGAAATTATCGAAGCATTAAATCAATTAGAAAAGGAGAAAAATATCAGCAAGGATATTCTGCTGGATGCGATCGAAAGATCCTTAAAGGCGGCCTGCAAGAAGGACTTTGATACCGATGAGAATATCGATGTTGTTATGGATCGTGAGACCGGTGAGTTTCATGTATATGCGAAGAAAGAGGTTGTAGAAGAGGTTGAAAGACCTGCGACACAGATTTCTCTGGAAAAAGCTAAGATGATGAATTCCAAGTATGATCTCGGAGATATCATCAACATCGAGATCACAACAAAGGATTTCGGAAGAATCGCAGCACAGAGAGCAAGAAATGTAATCGTTCAGGCAATTAATGAGAGCGAAAGAGATGCGATCTACGATCACTTCTATACAAAAGAGAAGGATATCATCACAGGTATCGTTCAGAGATATGTTGGAAACAACATCAATGTCAGTCTGGATGACAAGACAGAAGCAATCTTAAAAGAGTCTGAGATGGTTCCCGGCGAAGTATATAACAGAGGTGACCGTATCAAATTATATGTAACAGAAGTAAAGAAAGGATCCAGAGGACCTAAGATCACAGTATCCAGAACACATCCTGATCTGGTAAAGCGTTTATTTGAAAAGGAAGTAACCGAGATCGCAGACGGTACAGTAGAGATCAAGAGCTCCTGCCGTGAGGCCGGTTCCCGTTCCAAGATCGCTGTTTATTCTCATGATGAGAATGTAGATCCGGTAGGTGCATGTGTAGGTGTAAACGGAAGCCGTGTTAATAACGTAGTTGAAGATCTGAACGGCGAGAAGATCGATATTATCTGTTGGGATGAGAATCCGGCAATCTTCATCAAGAATGCATTAAGTCCATCAGAGGTTATCGCAGTTGATGTAGATCTGAATGAAAAGAGCGCATTTGTCGTTGTACCGGATTACCAGTTATCACTTGCAATCGGTAAGAAAGGTCAGAATGCAAGACTTGCTGCAAAGCTGACAGGATATAAGATCGACATTAAGAGTGAGTCACAGGCAGAAGAGATGGGATATTTCTCAGAAGAAAATGATGACTATAAAGAGCCGGAGCAGGAAGAAGCATTTGACAATATCGACGATATCGTTGATGGTTCTTATGAAGAATCTCTGGAGCAGCAGGATACGGAAAAAGTAAAAGAAGACGAAGAATAAAATGAAGTTCTGACCGGGTACCATGCCGATTGGAACGGTGATAAATATATAAGCATAGGAAGTGATGTTATGGCAAAGAAGATACCGCTCAGACAGTGCCTTGGTTGTAATGAGATGATACCGAAAAAAGAACTCATCCGTATCGTGAAGGATAATGAGAATAATTTTGCGATCGACCTGACCGGCAAGATGAATGGACGGGGGGCATATATATGCCGTAAGGCAGAGTGCCTGAAAAAAGCTATGAAGAGTAAATCTCTGGAACGCTCATTCAAGATGCAGATTCCAAAAGAGGTTTATGAGAAACTGGATAAGGAGTTAGAGGCAATTGAACAGTAAGAAGATTTATTCCATGATTTCCTTATGTGCAAAGGCCGGAAGGCTGGTAAGCGGAAACTTTTCAGTAGAAAAGGCCGTAAAAAACGGAAGCGCATGTGCCGTGATCGTGGCATGTGATGCAGCCCATAATACAAAGAAACTATTTGATCAAAAATGTAATTTTTATGAGATCCCATATTTTGAATTTGGAGACAAAGACAGTCTGGGAAAATTCGTTGGAAAAGAATTCCGGACGTCGATCGCAATCTTAGATGAAGGATTTGCGAAACAGATCATAAAATACATGAGTTTGAGTGAAAATATGGAGGTGTAACTTTTGACGAAACTGAGAGTACACGAATTGGCAAAAGAGCTGAATATAAGTAACAATGAAATCAAAGCAATCCTTGGCAAAAATGGTATCGAGATCAAGAGCCATATGTCGGCTGTTGATGAGAATATGATCAATATCGTTAAGAAGGCATGCGGAACCGGTACAAAGAAAGCAGATGCGCCGGCAGCAAAGCCTGTACCGGAGAAGAAGCCGGAGGACGTAAAGGCGGCAAAGACAGCGCCGGAAAAGGTTCAGAAAGAAAATCCTGTAAAAGAAGAGCCTAAGAAAACGGTTGCAAGAAATGATCGACCGGCTACAGGGGAAGCGAATAAGTCGAAACAGGGTAAAGATGAGGGACATACGAGATTTGTCAGAGATGACAGAAACAGAAATAATTCCGATAGACAAAATAATGAGAGAGTAAGATTTAACAATAGTGAGCGTATGAATTCTGATAAGACAAGATTTGGCGACAAGCAGGGAAATGACAGACCAAGATATAACAACGACAGAAATAACGGTGACCGTGTAAGATTTACAAATGGTGATAGAAATAATTCTGACAGACCGAGATATAATAATGACAGAAACGGTACTGACAGAAACAATTCCGACAGACCAAGATACAACAATGACAGAAATAACAATGACAGAAATAACACTGACAGACCAAGATACAATAATTCCGGTGACAGAAATAATTCTGACAGACCGAGATTTAACAATGACAGAAATGGTCAGGACAGAGGAAGATTCTCTAACAATGGCCGTGGTGGTCAGGATCGTGGCAGATTTTCCGGAAACGGAGATCGTCAGGGCGGCTTCGACAAGCCGAAGTTCGGTGACAGGCCGGATAACAGAAACAACCGGTTCAACAATAACAGAAACAATACTCCGATGGGATTCGGCAAGGATGACGAGGATGATAATAATAATAATCAGAGAAGAAGTCCAAGAACAAATACCCGTAAGGATTTTGAAGCAAAAGAGATGCCGGGCAAGGATTTAAAGAGCCAGAACAGAGACAATTATAACAGAGATAAGAATAAGCCTCGTAAGGGCAACAGAAGATCTCCGGAAGAGGTTGAGGCAGATATCAGCAGACTGGCTAAAAATGTCAGAAACAAGCATCATCAGCCACAGCAGCCTCAGCAGCAGGCAGAGGACAAGGAAACGATCCGTACGATCACACTTCCGGAGGTTATAACGATCAAAGAACTTGCAGACATTATTAAGGAGCCTGTAAATGCGCTGATCAAGAAGCTTTTCCTTGCAGGTAAGATGTATAACGTGAACTCTGAGTTAGACTTTGAAACAGCAGCAGAGATCGCGTTGGAATATAACTGTATTGCTGAAGAGGAAGAGAAAGTCGATGTGATCGAGGAGCTCTTAAAAGAGGATGAAGAAGACGAGAAGGATATGGTTCCAAGACCACCTGTTGTCTGCGTTATGGGTCACGTTGACCATGGTAAAACATCCCTTCTGGATGCGATCCGTAAGACAAATGTAACATCAGCCGAGGCCGGTGGTATCACACAGGCGATCGGTGCATCTGTAGTAGAGATCAATGGACAGACGATCACATTCTTAGATACACCGGGACATGAGGCGTTCACAGCTATGCGTATGCGTGGCGCACAGTCTACCGATATTGCTATCCTTGTTGTAGCAGCAGATGATGGTGTTATGCCACAGACGATTGAGGCTATTAACCATGCAAAGGCAGCCGGTATCGAGATCATCGTTGCGATCAATAAGATCGATAAACCAAGTGCAAATATCGAGCGTGTAAAGCAGGAGCTTACAGAATATGAACTGATCCCTGAGGACTGGGGCGGATCAACGATCTTCTGCCCGGTTTCCGCACATACAGGTGAAGGACTGGATAACCTGCTTGAGATGATCCTGTTAACTGCAGAGGTTCTTGAGTTAAAGGCAAATCCAAACAGAAATGCTCGTGGTATCGTAATCGAAGCAGAGCTTGATAAGGGACGTGGTCCTGTTGCAACTATGTTAGTGCAGAAGGGTACACTTCATGTAGGAGATTATCTTGCAGTCGGATCTTCCCATGGTAAGGTTCGTGCAATGCACAATTCAAAAGGTGTCCGTGTAACAGAAGCAACTCCATCCACTCCGGTGCAGATCCTTGGTCTGGATACAGTTCCATCAGCCGGTGAGATCTTTATGGCGGTTGATAATGAGAAGGAAGCAAGACAGATTTCCGAGACATACATTTCGCAGAGCAGAGTGAAGATGCTTGCTGAGACGAAATCCAGAATGTCACTGGATGATCTGTACAGCCAGATCCAGGCAGGTAATGTCAAGGAACTGAACATCATTATCAAAGCTGATGTACAGGGTTCTGTAGAGGCTGTTAAGCAGAGTCTGTTAAAGCTTTCAAATGATGAAGTTGCAGTAAAATGTATCCATTCCGGTGTTGGTGCGATCAACGAGTCAGATATCATTCTGGCATCCGCATCCAATGCAATCGTAATCGGTTTCAATATCCGGCCGGATGCAAGAGCAAAAGAGACAGCAGAGACAGAAGGTGTAGATGTTCGTTTATACAGAGTCATCTACAATGCAATTGAAGATATTGAGTCTGCAATGAAGGGTATGTTAGATCCTATCTTTGAAGAACAGGTAATAGGTCATGCAGAGATCAGACAGACCTACAAGGCTTCCGGTGTCGGTATGATCGCAGGTTCTTATGTATTAGATGGTATCATCAACCGAAATTGCAGCGTAAGAATAACCCGTGAAGGAAATCTGATCTACGAAGGCAAGATGGCTTCCTTAAAGAGATTCAAGGATGATGTGAAGGAAGTTAAGTCAGGATTTGAATGTGGTATTGTTCTTGAGAACTTTAATGACATTCAGGTAGAGGATCAGATTGAAGCATATCAGATGGTAGAGGTTCCAAGAAAATAATGAGAAAGAACAGTGTAAAAAATACAAGAATTAATGCAGAGGTTCAGAGAGAACTCTCACGGATCATCAGCAGAGAGATCAAGGATCCCCGCATTAATCCGATGACATCCGTAGTAGAGGCGGTTGTAACACCGGATCTGAAATACTGCAAGGCATACATCAGTGTCCTTGGAGATCAGGATTCCGTAAACTCCACACTGGAGGGACTGAACAGTGCAATGGGATTTATCAGAAGAGAACTTGCACATTCCATTAATCTCAGAAATACACCTGAGATCACATTTATCATGGATCAGTCGATCGAATACGGTGTAACAATGTCCAAAAAGATTGATGATGTTGTAAAAGACATCGAAGATGATGAGGATGATACAGAAAATGAAGAATGATTTTCTTACCATGATCGAGCAGGCAGACACAATCGCTATAACCGGACATGTACGTCCGGATGGCGACTGTGTAGGCTCAACGGTTGGATTATATAATTATATCATCAGCAATTATGATAAGCAGGTACAGATCTATCTGGAGGAATTCTCCAAGGATTTTTTGTTTTTACATGATGCAGATAAGATCAGTCATACACCGACAGATCAGGTCTATGATCTGTGTATTGCGGTGGATTGTGGTGATAAGGAAAGACAGGGAGATTTTCTTCCGATCTTTGAACGTGCGAAGCGTACAATGTGTGTGGATCATCATATCTCCAATCCGGGATTTGGTGAGGTATGCTATGTGGATGCAGAAGCGTGTTCCGCGGCAGAAGCACTTTATAAGCTGATGGAACAGGACAAGATTAATAAGAATGCTGCCGAAGCACTCTATATGGGAATTGTACATGATACAGGCGTATTCAAACACAGTAATACAACAAAGAGTGCGATGAGTATAGCGGGTGATCTGATCGAAAAGGGTGCAAATCCGTCATTTATTATAGATGAAACCTTCTATAAGAAGACATTTGTCGCAAATAAGCTGCTTGGAATCGCTCTGACAAAAGCAGAGCAGCATGCAGATGGCAGGATCATCAGCACAGTGCTTGAGACAGAGGATTTCCGAAAAAGTGGTGCAGGCAAGATCGATACGGATGGTATCGTTGATCAGCTTCGGATCACAGAGGGAACGGAAACGGCGGTATTTATCTATCAGACAGGAGAAGAAGAATACAAGATTTCACTTCGGTCGAATAATATCGTTGATGTAAGCAGGATATCCTGCAATCATGGCGGCGGTGGTCATGTTCGTGCTGCAGGTTTCAGCATGAAGGGAGATATCAAAGAGATCCTTGCCGGCGTGATAGAGGAGATTAAGGAACAGTTATGCTAGACGGCTTTTTGAATGTATACAAGGAGCAGGGCTATACATCATTTGATGTAGTAGCCAAGCTTCGTGGTATTTTAAAACAGAAGAAGATCGGTCACACAGGCACACTTGATCCGATGGCGGAAGGTGTGCTTTTGGTGTGTCTTGGACAGGCAACAAAATTAAGCGAAATGCTGATCGATAAGGATAAGACATACCGCTGTGTCATGCTGCTCGGAAAGACAACAGATACAGAGGATGTAACAGGAAAAGTCCTTACAGAGACAGCAGATATCCCGGATGAAGCATCGGTAATAGAAGCGGTAAACAGCTTTATCGGCACTTATGGACAGATACCGCCAATGTATTCGGCTATCAAGGTAAACGGCAAAAAGCTCTATGAATATGCCAGACAGGGAATTGAGATCGAACGGAGTCCGAGAGAGGTAACAATCCTTGAGGTAAAGATAGAGGATGTGTCGCTTCCAAGGGTTACATTTACCATACATTGTTCCAAAGGAACGTATATCAGAAGCTTATGCCGGGATATCGGAGAAAAGCTTGGCTGCGGAGCAGTCATGGAGAAGCTGGTCCGTACTGAAGTGAAGAACTTCAGGGTTGAAGACAGCCTGACACTTGCGGAGATCGAGCAGGCGAGAGATCAGGGAACGATCGCTTCATATGTAATGAAGAAAGAACTATTGCTGCCGGAGTATCCGGAGCTTCATATCGGTACAGATGAATATGCAAGAAAGCTGTTAAGAAATGGAAATAAACTTCAGCTTTCCCAGTTTGCGGAAGCTGTGAGTCCTGAAACGGTTACAGATGTTCCGGGCATCCGTGTCTATGATGAAACGGACAGCTTTGCAGCGATATACCGATATGAAAAGGAAAAGAGCATCTGCCAGCCGGTAAAGATGTTCCCGAAGAATGCAGAGACAGATAGATGATAGGATAGAAGACAATGCAGCATTATTTTAATCAGAAAGATATACAGATCAATACAGAAAAAGGTTCCGTCGTTGCACTTGGCAAGTTTGACGGTTTTCATCAGGGCCACAAGCTGCTGCTTGACGAGGTGCTTCGTTTACAGAAGGATGGATATACCGGAGTCGTATTTACCTTTGATATTCGTAAAAATTCGATCTTTGATGTAGATAAGCTTCAAAGCATCATAACCTCGGAAGAAAAATGTATGCTTGCAGAACAGATGGGAATCGATGTACTGGTGGAGTATCCGTTTGATGATGCATTTGCATCGATGGAACCGGAAGCTTTCGTAACGGATATCCTTGTAAAAAGGTTACATGCCGGATATGTAGTCGTAGGAACCGATTACGGATTCGGAAAAAAGAAACGCGGGAATGTAGAACTTCTGCGGAAGATGGCCGGCGAACACGGCTATCAGGTGATCGTGATAGAAAAGAAAAAAATCCATGATGTCATTGTAAGTTCCACTTATATCAGAATGTTGATCAGTGAGGGAAAAATGGAAGAAGCAGAAACCTTCCTTGGCAGACCTTATTTTCTGTCCGGTCATGTAGTGCATGGCAGAGAGCTTGGCAGGACGATCCAGGTTCCGACGGCAAATCTGCTTCCAAAGCATGGGAAAATCTATCCGGTGACGGGTGTTTATGCATCAAGGATACATCTGGAGGACGGCAGGGTCTGTTATGGGATTACGAATATCGGAGACAATCCGACGGTGAATACAGATCGCAGGGTAACAATCGAGACGCATATCTTTGATTTTGATGAGGATATCTATGAACAGAAGCTGGTCGTGGAATTGTTATCCTTTATTCGCGGAGAGCAGAAATTTTCAGGTGTTTCAGAATTAAAAGCACAGATGCTTGCAGACATGGAAGTGGCAAAACAGAGGATATTCGGATAAAAATTAATTTGTCAAGATATTTTACTTGACAACGATGCAGGCATGGTATAGAATAACCCATGGTAAAGGGAAAATACTTTACAGGCGGTGATCGTATGGAGAAAATAGTCAGACAGTCTTTATTATATGATTTTTATGGAGAGCTTTTGACAGAGCATCAGAAAGCAATTTATGAAGATGTGGTCAATAATGATATGTCCTATTCCGAGATTGCCAGAATGAATCAGATCAGCAGACAGGGTGTCTATGACATGATCAAGCGCTGCGATAAGATCTTGGAAGAATATGAAGATAAGTTACAGCTTGTTGACAAATTCATGAAAGCGAGAAAGCAGGTCGAGAAGATGAAAGACTGCATTTCAGAGCTGATGGAGGAGAATCGGGATGACAGGCTGAATTCGAAGATAGAAGCAATCGACCGGTTATCGGATCGGATACTGGACGAGTTTTAGTAGATGAGTGTTAGGAACGAAGGGAGATATTCATGGCTTTTGACAGTTTATCTGACAAGCTTCAAAATGTTTTCAAGAAACTGAGAAGCAAGGGTGTTCTTACAGAAGATGATGTAAAAGAGGCAATGAAAGAAGTAAAGCGTGCTTTACTGGAAGCCGATGTAAACTTCAAGGTTGTTAAATCATTTATCAAAGCTGTAAGTGACAGAGCTGTTGGTGAAGAAGTCCTTAAGGGTTTGAATCCCGGACACATGGTCATTAAGATTGTAAAAGAAGAGATGGATAAGCTGATGGGTTCTGATGTAACAGAGCTGAAATTACTTCCGTCAAATGAGATTACAGTCATTATGATGTGCGGTCTTCAGGGTGCCGGTAAGACAACAACGGCTGCAAAACTTGCATATCAGTTTAAGAATAAAGGCAAGAAACCATTGTTAGTTGCCTGTGATGTATACAGACCGGCTGCGATCAAGCAGCTGCAGATCAATGGTGAAAAGGTTGGCGTGCCTGTCTTTACGATGGGAGATAATCATAAGCCGCTTGATATTGCCAAGGCTGCGATCCTGCATGCAGAAAAGAATCATATGAATCTGGTATTTATCGATACTGCCGGACGACTTCATGTAGATGAAGATATGATGGATGAGCTTGCGGAGATCAAGGAAAATATCAATGTTACATATACAGTTCTTACCGTTGATGCGATGACAGGACAGGATGCTGTCAATGTTGCAACGACATTTAACGATAAGATTGGTATAGATGGTGTGATCCTAACGAAGTTAGATGGTGACACCAGAGGTGGTGCGGCACTTTCCATTAAGGCTGTTACCGGAAAGCCGATCCTGTATGCAGGAATGGGTGAGAAGCTGACAGATCTGGAACCATTTTATCCGAGCCGTATGGCGAGCCGTATTCTTGGAATGGGTGATGTGGAATCGCTGATCGAGAAAGCACAGAATGCGATCGATGATGAGAAAGCGAAAGAGATGGAACAGAAGTTCCGGAAAGCATCCTTTGATTTCAATGATTTTATGGAACAGATGGATCAGCTTGAGAAGATGGGTGGAATCGGAGACCTGCTCTCCATGATGCCCGGAATGTCCAGTCAGATGAAGAATGTACAGATTGATGAAGATGCAGGCAAGAAGCCGAAGGCGATCATTCAGTCCATGACACCGAATGAGAGATGTTTGAAGGATCCGATCTCACCATCCAGAAAGAAACGTATTGCAGACGGCGCGGGCGTTCAGATCGCGGAAGTCAACCGTTTCTTAAAGCAGTTTGAACAATCCAAGAAAATGATGAAGCAGATGTCCGGTATGATGGGTGGCAAAAAACGCCACGGTGGATTCAAGCTTCCGTTTGGATTTAAATAAATTTTTATATTTTATATTTTATTTCAGGAGGAACAAACAAAATGGCAGTAAAAATCAGATTAAGAAGAATGGGTTATAAGAAGCATCCTTTTTACAGAGTAATCGTTGCAGATTCAAGATTCCCAAGAGATGGTAGATTCATCGAGGAGATTGGAACATATGATCCTAACCAGGAGCCAAGCGTAGTAAAAATCGATGAAGAAGCAGCTAAGAAGTGGCTTCAGACAGGTGCTCAGCCAACTGAGACTGTTGCTAAGTTATTCAAGCAGGCAGGTATTGAAAAATAATATCACCAGGGAGGTGTTTAAATGAAAGATTTAGTTGAAATCATTGCAAAATCCCTAGTAGATCATCCAGAGCAAATATCTGTTACTGAGACAGAGAAAGACGATATAATTAAAGTTGAACTGACTGTTGCACCAGAGGATATGGGCAAGGTTATCGGAAAACAAGGCAGAATTGCCAAATCCATCCGTACAGTTGTAAAAGCAGCTGCTTCAAAGGGTGACAAAAAGGTAATTGTAGATATTAAGTAGTACAAAGATCTTTTTGGGGGAGTTATCATAACTCCCCCATTTTTAGTTATAGTGGAGGAAAGATATAATTTTGGAAGACAGACTGAGAGTGGGTGTGATCACAGCACCGCATGGTATCAAGGGAGAGGTAAAAGTATATCCGACAACGGATGACCTGAATCGATTTAAAAGCCTGAAAAAATGTTTTCTGGTATCAGGCAGCAAAGAGATTGAAACTGAATGTACATCCTGTAAATTTTTAAAAAACATGGTAGTTTTGAAGTTTGCAGGGTATGATAGTATAAATGATGTAGAAGCTTTAAGACAGTATGATATTCTTGTAAACAGAGAGGATGCCGTAGCCTTAGAGGATGGTGAGTTCTTTATCTGTGATGTGATTGGATCAAAGGTATACGATCAGAATGACACAGAGATCGGTGTGATCGATGATGTACTGGAGACACCGGCGAATCATATCTTTGTTATAAAGAAAAAAGGACAGGACGATATCTATGTTCCGGTTGTAAAGGAATGGGTAACAGATATTGATACGGTAAATAAAACGGTAAAGGTACATCTTCTGAAAATCGCAGAAGATTAGGACGAATGGAGAGAATGATGAATTTTTATGTTCTTACATTATTCCCCGATATGATCATGGACGGGCTTAGAACCAGTATTACCGGCAGGGCGATGGAAGCAGGGCTGATCCATATTGAAGCAGTGAATATCAGGGATTTTACAAAGGATAAGCATAAGCATGTAGACGATTATCCGTATGGCGGCGGAGCCGGAATGGTGATGCAGGCGGAGCCGGTTTATAATGCCTATCAGTATTTGTGTGAAAAGACAGGAAAGAAATTAAAGGTTATATATATGACACCGCAGGGACGGACATTTACACAGAAGGTGGCAGAAGAATTTGCTGTTGAAGATGATCTGGTGCTTTTATGCGGACATTATGAGGGTATCGATGAACGTGTGCTGGAGCTGATCGTAACGGATTATGTATCGATCGGTGATTTTGTCTTAACCGGCGGTGAGCTTCCGGCAATGGCAATCATTGATACTGTATCCAGACTGGTTCCTGGGGTATTGAACAATGATGACAGTGCGGAGATCGAATCCTTTCATGACGATCTGTTAGAATATCCACAATATACAAGACCGGTAGAATTCATGGGGAAGAAGGTTCCGGATGTGCTGCTTTCCGGTCATCATAAGAATATAGAGGCATGGAGACTGGAACAGTCGATCAGCCGGACAAAAGAACGGCGACCGGATCTGTATGCGAAATATGAAGCAAATCACCCGGTTGTGGAGAAGAAAAAGAGAAAAAGGTAAATTTCCCGATTGAAATTCACATTTATGACATAGATGTTTGTTAGAATACAGCAAGAAATGGAAATAACAGGAGGTCGCATATGGATAGTATAAAGGTATTGGTAGTTGACGATGAGAGCAGAATGCGTAAGCTGGTCAAGGATTTCCTGAGTAAGAAAGGATATATCGTTCTGGAAGCAGGAGACGGTGAAGAAGCGGTTGATATCTTTATGAATAATAAAGACATCGGACTGATCATTTTAGATGTTATGATGCCGAAGATGGATGGCTGGGAGACCTGTAAGGAGATACGGAAGTTCTCACAGGTTCCGATCATCATGCTGACTGCAAAGTCAGATGAAAGAGATGAACTTCTGGGATTTGAACTTGGTATTGATGAATATATCACGAAGCCGTTCAGTCCGAAGATCCTGGTTGCCAGAGTAGAAGCAATCTTAAGAAGAACCAGTGATGTACCGGCTGACAGTGTGATCTCAGCAGGCGGTATCACGATGGATCTTGCAGCCCATATCGTAACGATCGATGGAGAACCGATCGAGCTCAGTTATAAAGAATTTGAGCTGTTGAATTATTTTATGGTGAATAAAGGAGTTGCATTATCCAGAGAGAAGATACTGAATAATGTATGGAATTATGATTATTTTGGAGATGCCAGAACGATCGATACCCATGTAAAGAAGCTTAGAAGCAAGTTGAAGGATAAAGGTGACTATATCAAGACGATCTGGGGCATGGGATATAAGTTCGAGGTGGATGATGAGAAAAAGGTCGATAAGGAGTAAGATAACACTTTGTCTGATGGCGATCATTACTGTGATGATCCTGCTGTCAGGCATTTTGTCCGTTATCTTCATTAAAAAATATTACTACAATGAACTGAAAAATAATCTGATCCAGACCTATCAGGAATGTGATGCTTTTTTTAAAGATTCATCAAATAAGAACAGAGATGGCAGCTATGACCTTGACAGCATGGAGAGCCTGCTCGAGAATAAATCCGATGCGATGATCTATATTGTGGATGATATTCATATGAAGATCTATACAACGGTAAATGAGGATACGGCTGTATTTAACAATCTGAAAAGTATCGGTGAGTTCCTGATGTTCTCAGACAGTATAGATGCGAATAATTCCCAGATCGAACGGGAAGAGGTCGAGAAGCATAAGGATTATAAGATACAGATCACAAAGGATAAGGATACAGCTCAGAGTTATTTTGATCTGCTCGGATTTCTGGATAATGGATTTGTTATTATCGTGCGTACCACAATTGCCAGAGTGGATTCCACGATCCAGACAACGATCAAATATTTTATGGCTGTACTGATTACAACAGCAATCATCAGTTGTATTCTGATGTATTTTGTCAGTGAGATATTTGCCGGACCGATCAAACGGCTTACCAGGGTTGCAAAACGAATGGCAACTCTTGATTTTGATGCAAGGATCGAGCATCCGTCCAATGATGAGATCGGTGAGCTGTCCTGTTATATGAATGATCTGTCGTATAAGCTGAATAAGACGCTGACGGAGCTTAAGGAGACAAACCAGAAGCTTCAGGTGGAAATTGATGAGAAGATCAAGATTGACGAGATGCGTAAGGAATTCCTGTCACATGTATCACATGAATTAAAGACACCAATCGCACTGGTACAGGGTTATGCAGAAGGCTTGCGGGATAATATCAATGATGATGAAGAAAGTAAGAATTTTTATTGTGATGTCATTGTTGATGAAGCAAACAAGATGAATAAGCTGGTAAAGCAGTTACTTGATCTGAATGAGATAGAATTCGGGCAGAACCGAGTGAATAAGGAAATGTTCAATATCGTTGATCTGATCCATAATTCCATCGATTCGTCTGCAATCCTTGCAGAGCAGAGTCAGGTTACGATCGTTTATGATGATGTAGATCCGATCAATGTCTATGCGGACGAATTCATGATCGAAGAAGTCTTCCGTAATTATCTGACAAATGCGATCCATTACTGCTATAAAGAGAAAGAAGTCCGTGTCTGGACAGAAAAATATATGTATGAAAAACCGGGAGACACATATGAAGAAGGATCGATCCTTGGAAATCTCCGTGTCTATGTATATGATCAGGGACCAAATGTACCGGAGGGCGAACTGGAGAAGCTGTTCATCAAGTTCTACAAGGTAGATAAGGCAAGAACCAGAGAATATGGCGGAAGCGGCATCGGTCTGTCCATTGTCGCGGCTACCATGCAGGCACATAAGAAGTGTTATGGTGTGTATAATGTAAAAGATGGAGTTGTATTCTATTTTGATCTGGATATTATCGGGGAGACAGACGATATCGAAGAAAAAATCGGTATTGAAAAGAAAGAAACAGAATAATTTCTTTGCAAAAAAATGGAATACAGAATATACTAATCAATGATTATGTGGATAGAGAGGAAATGTTATGTCGTATAGTGCAAAAAATATAGAGGTGCTGAAGGGACTGGAGCCTGTAAGACTCAGACCGGGTATGTATATCGGTAACACCGGAAGAAGCGGTCTGAACCATCTGATTCAGGAGCTGATCGATAACTCCGTGGACGAGCACCTTGCAGGTTATTGTAAAAATATATATGTCAGTATCAATGAAGACGGTTCAGCGACCGTGTCAGATGATGGACGGGGTGTTCCTGTTGATATACATGAGACAGAGGGAATACCTGCGGAACGTGTCGTATATACCGTACTGCATGCCGGTGGTAAGTTCAACAGCTCCACATATAAGATCAGTGGTGGTCTTCATGGTGTAGGTTCTGCTGTTGTAAATGCATTATCAAAGAAGCTGCTGGTTGAGGTCGCAAGAGACGGATATCTCTACACGGACAGCTATGAGTATGGCGTTCCGGTAACAGAGCTGACTCCGGAAGGAAATCTGCCGCGTACCCGGTTAAAAGAGAAACGAACCGGAACAAAGGTAACCCTATATCCGGATGATACGATCTTTGAAACAGTAAAATTCAAAGCCGATGCGATCATGCAGAGAATCAAGGAAACGGCATATCTGAATCCGGAGCTTACGATCACATTTCATAATAAGAGAGACGGCAAGGAACCGGTCGTATTCCATCAGCCGGGCGGTCTGTCCGCATTTGTAGAGGATATATCGGAAGGACTTACACATACTTCACCGATCATTGCGATCAGCGGAGAGAAAGAGAATATAACTGCTGATATCGTATTCGTTATGACAGAGGATGGGGAAGAAAACATCATCGGTTTTACAAATAATATCACGAATCCGGAAGGCGGAACACATGTAACAGGTTTCAAGTCAGGATTTGCAAAGCTGATCAACTCGTATGCAAGAAATGAGCTTGGGTTATTAAAGGAAAAGGATGCAAACTTAAGTGGTGCGGATATTCGTTCCGGTATGCAGGCGATCATATCTGTAAAGCATCCGGATCCGCAGTTTGAAGGGCAGACGAAGACGAAGCTGTCGAATACAGACGTTACAAAGGCAGTCGATGATATTGTAAAAGAACAGCTTACTGTTTATTTTGACCGTAACTACGATGTCTTAAAGGATATCTGTGATCGTGCAGTCAGCCTGTCTAAGAAGAAGGCTCTGGAAAAATCCAAGATCAATCTGAATAAATTCTCCTTTGAAGGAAATGGAAAGCTTGCCAAGCAGGAATCCAATGATTCGTCCAAATGCGAGATTTTCATAGTCGAGGGTGATTCTGCCGGTGGCTCTGCTAAAACAGCCAGAAACCGTAAATATCAGGCGATCCTGCCACTTCGTGGTAAGATCTTAAACGTAGAGAAGAAAACAGTAGCCAAGGTTCTTGAGAATGCCGAGATCAAAGCACTTATTAATGCATTTGGATGCGGCTTTATGCAGGGCTATGGCAACGATTTTGATATTAATAAATTAAACTATGACAAGATCATCATTATGACTGATGCCGATGTCGATGGCGCGCATATCGCTACATTGCTTCTGACATTTTTCTATCGGTTTTATCCGGATCTGATCAATGAGGGTCATATTTATATCGCGATCCCGCCGCTTTACAGAGTGGGCGAGGGCAAGCATATGCAGTATCTGTATTCAGATGAAGAACTGAACCGTTATCGAAAGAAGCATACCGGTAAATTCACGATCCAGCGTTACAAAGGTCTTGGAGAAATGGATGCAGACCAGCTCTATGAGACAACGATGAACCCGGAGAGCCGTGTGTTAAAGCAGGTATCGATCAACAGTATCGTGGAAGCAAATAAACTGACACAGACGTTGATGGGAACAGAAGTAGCACCGAGACGAGAATATATTGAGACACACAGTACAGATGCAGTGCTTGATATCTAAGAGGAAAGAGGAAATCTATGTCTGAAAAAATCTTAAATGTTGATTATGAAAGTGAAATGGGACAATCCTATGTAGATTATTCCATGAGCGTTATAACAGAACGTGCGCTCCCTGATGTCAGGGACGGTTTAAAGCCGGTACAGCGTCGTATCCTGTATTCATTAAATGGTCTGGCAGGTTCAGATAAGCCACATCGTAAATGTGCGAGAATCGTCGGTGATACGATGGGTAAATATCACCCACATGGAGACAGTTCAATCTATGAAGGCCTTGTAAATATGGCGCAGAACTGGAAGCTTCCGATCCCGCTTGTAGATCCGCATGGTAACTTTGGTTCGGTAGATGGCTCCGGAGCAGCGGCAATGCGATATACCGAGGCAAGAATATCCAAATATACCGAGGATGTCTGCATGAAGGATCTGTCTTTCTTTAAGGATCAGTTTATTCCAAACTTCGACGGAACAGAGACAGAGCCTACATTTCTTCCGTTTCAGGTTCCGAATATCCTAGTCAGTGGTTCGACCGGAATTGCAGTTGGTATGGCGACCAATATTCCGACACATAATCTCGGAGAAGTGATCGATGCAACCGTGATGTATCTGAATGATCCGGAAGTACCGCTTGAGAATCTGTTAGATGTGATGAAAGGACCGGATTTCGCAACCGGCGGCATCATCAATGCATCCAAGGAAGATCTGATGCAGGTCTATGAAACAGGGCTTGGCAGGATCAAGGTCAGAGGTAAGGTGGAGATCCGTGATATCGGTCATGGAAGAAAAAGTATCTGTGTAACCGAGATCCCGTTTACGATGATCGGTGGAACAGCGAAGTTCTTGGATACGGTTGCAGAGCTTACCAGAAACCGTGAATTACCGGCCGTTGTAGATATCGCTGACCGTGGAGATAAGAACGGAGAATGTTTGTGTATCGATGTAAAGAAGGGTACAACAGATGAAGAAATCCGGAATATCATTAATATTTTATATAAAAAGGCAGGACTTGAGGATACCTTTGGTGTAAATATCAACTGTATTTATGACGGCAAGCCGGAGGTCATGGGACTGAGGCGGATCCTGTCAATCTATACAGATTTCAAATACGGACTATACAATACTAAATACACGAAGTTGTTAGAAAATCAGATGGAAGTACGGGAGATCAAGACCGGTCTTCTTACAGCGGTTGACTGTATCGACCTGATCATAGAGATTCTGCGTGGAAGTAAGAAGGTAGCGGATGCAAAGGCATGTCTGATGCATGGAGATACCTCCAACATTACATTCCGGTTCAAAGGTTCAGAGGCAGATGCAAAGTTCTTATGCTTTACCGAGAAACAGGCAGATGCGATCCTTGCCATGCGTTTACAGAAGCTCATCGGTCTGGAAGTAAATGCCCTTAAGAAAGAACTGGAAGATGCAGAGAAGCTGATCAAGAAGTATTCAAAGCTGCTTGAAAGCAAGAGCAATATGAAGAAGCAGATGATCGCAGATATGTTAGAGATTAAGGAGAAATATGCGATTCCAAGAAAGACTGTGATCGCAGATTGTGGCGAAGTTGTCGTTAAGAAGGCACAGGCAGTCGAGACAGAGGTTGCTGTACTTCTCGATCGTTTCTATTATATCAAGGTCGTTGATGCCAATCTTTATGATAAAAACAAAGCGCAGATCGACAAAGACTACCGGTTCTCATTCAAATGTAAGAACACAGAACGTGTCGGTGTATTTGCAGATAATAATCAGATGTATATGATCAAGGTTGCTGATATCATCAAGCTTCAGGCAAAGAAGAATACCGGTAAAAAGGGAAATGGTTCCGGTCTGATCGGCAGATTGTCGGATAAGGGTATTCAGATCTTTGAATTCTGCAATATGAATGGAAATGAAAACATATTATATATGTGCTGCCTCGAGCAGATCATAGATAAGAACCTGTTATTTGTGACCAAGCATGGTCAGGCAAAGCTGGTTCCGGGAAATAACTACGATGTACTTCGTAAGATGATCGCAGCGTCCAAGCAGGAAGAAGATATCATCTTTATCCATGATGCCGAGATGGAAGATTTCATCGTTGTAAAGAGTATGCTTGGCTACTATGCAAGAATCCAGATCAGCGAGATCCCGGTCAAGGGAAAAGGCGCAGGCTGCATCCGCCTGGTAAACATCACCGACGATGATGAGATCGAAGAAGTAGCAGTCGGCAGCACAAAGGACAGCTTCTTTGTAGATAACACAGAGATCCTGTTTACACGAATCAAAGCATGTAAACGCGGCAGTAAAGGAACAAAGCTGCGGTTGTAGGGAAGAAAGTAAAAGCAGCATATTACCATATTTGCGCTGAAATAGAATTAGGGCAAATTAAATATGAATGTACGGATAAGGCATATCAGATACGGAGGTATCTGGTGTGCCTTTTTTTAGATTCCATCAAAATAAGAGCAGGAGATTGGTTTCTCTTGCTCTTTTATAATATCTGGTCATCATCTGATTTAACATATTTTACTATATCGCAAATAGCACAATCAAGAATTCGACATAGATTATTGAGAGTTTTTTAGAAACATCTTTATTATGTTTTAAATGGTGTAAAGTGCTGTGAGAAATATGATATTTATTAGGGAATATTTCGATTTCATTTGACAAATATATTTAGTTATTGCTTTTACAAAATGATGCATATAAAATAATATTTGGAATAAACATAGCGGGTCTGATTTTTTAGAACAGAGAGAAAATATGCATATAATAGGATTAGTATGGAGGTAGCGATGGGAGAAGATAAAACAAACGACAATATGTATGTCTACACATTTATGGATTATGCAGCGAAAATGGAGAATGGGAATGTAGACAAACAACATGTGAGTGATTTACACAAAAGTATTAAAATTAAAATTAGTGTATCTAATTGTGAACAGAATGAATCACAATTAATGAGAAGATTTTTATATAAATATAGAGGCCAAGGGAGTAAGCGCCAATTCTATAAGAGTACAAAAGATCAAGGTGAGACTTACTATGGATGTCTACCTAATGGAAAAAAAGAAGACGAAGATTTTCTTTATGAATATTCTCTAAAAAGAAATGAAATACATGTCACAACAGTTAACCTCAAAAATGGAGTAATATATCCAGCTAAAAATAATTGTTCAGACGCTAATGCGTTTTATACAGGAGATTTCAGAAGAATTGTAGCGGATGTTTTTTGGATTATATATAAACAACCTAATGATATGAACATTAATATAGAAAGTATCACATTTAGCAAGGCCGATGACGAGGGCAATAAATCTTCAATTACATTTGAAATTGATAGTGAAAGGACTAAATACGAAATTAATAACTGGGATAATGGCTATGTGAGCTTTTGGGGTAAATCTGGAAATGATTTAAAACGAATCGGATTTCCTATATGTCTGAAAGAAGCTGATTTTATATATGAGGATGCTAGTGCATGCTTATATTATGAATTGTCAAATCCTAAACGTAAATTAGTATATTACAAAAGATGTGCGGTAATAACGCAGGAACAGATGAAAAATTGCATAATGGATTATCAGATTATGCTTTTTTCAGGTAAATCTGACGACTTGGGTAAAGGGATATTTTATTACTACAAAGATAAATTATGTCCTAAAATAGTGGTAAAAGATTCGATTATTACAGCTTATGATGTGCGATATCATTTTTATAATGGAGAACAAAAGATAATTTTTAATTCTGAGTTTGATAATGCTAATGATGATTTAAAAGAAATAATTCGAAACTGTAAAGAAAACGAAACTATAAATTATGAAAACCTTGAAAAATCATGTAGGGATAAAGCTTTCTGTGAGTATGGAAAAGATATAAATGGTTTTAAACTTGGAGATAACAACGAGTTTTCTAAAGAAATGGAAGAGGAAAACTGTATTTTAAGTTATGTAGGAGAACCACTAATAAATGCACCACAGAGTGATTATACATGGCGTGAAAAGGTAAATACAATCAAAATATCTTTTAAAGATATAAAAAATTCAGATGTCACAATTAAAAAAGGGAAAATAGGCGACTGCATTTTTAACTATATATATAAAATAGATGAAAATCAAGAAATTCCTATATCTAATACAATTCAAGATATTATATATACATATGAACGATATGGGAATCAGGAATTAGAAAATCTAATTAAAATAGAAAATCTAATTAAAATAGTAGATCAAAATGAAATTGGGGAGACCTTTAATAAGCAACTAGATTTTGTTGAAAAAAACTGGGAAAAAATTAAAGAGATTGTTAAAGAATTAGTCTCTTTATTAAATGAGTTTTGTACTAAATCTAAACTCGAAGCTTTGAAAAAAAAATCACTTAATAAAAATGATTCATATATAAAAGAAATTGAAGATAAATTATTTGATGGTCTGACACCTAATCATGCTGTTGCTATTCAGGTATATGATGAAGTGAAAAAGTGGGAAAAAGCTAAAAAGGAGAATAAAGAACCTAAAATCCCAAATTTTGTGATTATGGGTGCTCCCGGAACAGGAAAAACAACTATAGCAAAACGAATAGCTGATTGTTTTTTTGATGGAGACAAGATAGATAATAATATTGATAAAGAAAATAAGATTATACAATTGTCGCCATCAGATTTAAAAGGAGCATATGTTGGACAGACCATACCCAAAGTATATGAATATCTTAAAGAGGCAAGTGAAAATAAAAAAATATTATTTTTAGATGAAGCATATCTTCTACAACAGGATCAATTTGGACGTGAGGCTTTAGCATACTTACTACCTATTATGAACGGAGATCGTACAGTTATTTCTAAAATGAGAGAAGATAAGGAGGAAAGATTTGATTTTGAGGAAGAAGGACACATAGTTCCTCCAATCTGGATGGCAGGATATGAACATCAAATGCGTAGAACACTTAGTGAAAATCCGGGGTTATATAGGCGAATGGTTAAGCTTGTTTTGCCAAGCCCAATTGCTTCTGCTTTGTACGATAATCTACAGATGCTTGCCAAGGACAATAAAGAATTAATGGAAAAATTTAAAGAATCATCAAACGACATAAAAAGTTACTTTACATGGGCTATAGCTAGGGAAAATGCTGAATACTTTGGAAATTATGCTGGAGTTCAAAAGTTCTTTGAAACATGTGAAGTCCGTGAAGTTGGAAAATCTGATAATGCAGGTGCTATTATAAATAGAATAATAGAAGAGAGTAAAAAAGAAATCAAGGCTCAGTATGTTGCGTTATTATCTAAGGATGAAAAATCAAGAAAATTTATAGTGAGTAGGGATATTGATACAACCTTTGATGACATAATTGGAGATGACGTTAAAGGTAAACTTAAACCAATTGTTAATATGCTTATAAACCATGAAGATTATTGTGAACGTGGAATAAATGTGCCGAAGGGAGCTTTGTTAGCTGGACCTCCGGGTACAGGAAAAACGCTTTTGGCAAGGGCTGTTGCCGGCGAGTTTCAAAAAAATTTGATAGATGAAAGTTCAGATAAGCAGATTGCTTTTATTTCGGTGCTTGGTACGGAACTTCGTACGCCGGAACTCGTTGGGGAATTATTTGCCGAAGCCGATGATTATGATGCTGCTATTATATTCATTGATGAAATAGATTCCATAGGAATAAAACGAGAGTATTCCAGCAATCCTGAGCCTATGTTTCAGCTTTTAAAAGAGATGGATGGTTTTGAACAGAGGACAAATATATTTGTAATGGCTGCAACGAATGCTCCGGAGAGCCTTGATGAGGCATTGAAGCGACCGGGTAGATTTGACAGATATATAGAAGTTTCATATCCAACTGAGGATGACAGAAAAGAAATAATTGAATTGTATGTTAAAAAACTGGCATGGGCTAAAAATGCGCTAAGCGATGATGAAAATGAGACTTTTAATCAATTTCTTGGAGCTATCGCCGATGCAACAAAGTCGTTTACTCCGGCTCAATTGCAGAATCTAATTAATGAAGCTGCAATTGATTTTAATTCACCTATACCATCAGTTCAATGGCAGAACCTAATTAATGAAGCTGCAAAAAAAGCTCAATTGCAGAACCTAATTAATAAAGTTACAGAAAAAACTCAATTGCAGAATGATGAATCTACGTCAGCTCAAAATAATGAGATAATTGAAAGCAGAATTGATGATTTAAAACTTGAAGATCGAATTAAACTAATAATAAAAATAAAAGTATTTGAAATTTTAGTAAAAGAAAAAATAGAACAGCTTAAGATCGGTGATAAAAAACCTAAATCTTCGGATGATAACGAATTTTCATATAAAGAAAATAAAGGCTGTTCAGCTGTTGCAATACATGAAGTCGGTCATGCAATGGTATGCTTGTTACAAGACATGGAGCCTTTTGAAAAAATCACCATAATGCCTCGCGGGAATGCACTTGGTTATGTTATACCGAGTAGTAATAATTCTCTTTGGACCAAAAAAGACTATATTAATCAGATCAGAGTATTTATGGGAGGAAGAGTTGCCGAGGAATTGTTCTATGGTGATGATATATCTGTGGGGGCGGCTCAGGATATTCAGAGTGCTACAAAGCTGGCAGAAGACATGGTTGCTATATATGGAATGTCTGAAAAAATAGGAATTATGGCTGTTAAGAATGATTCAACTAATTTTCTTGGCAGCAATTCTAGATATGATTGTTCCGAAACATTCAGATATGATGTGGATCTTGAAGTCAGAAATCTGTTGAGAACACAGTTGGAAATTGTCAGAGAAGAATTAAAAAAACAAAAGGACATTATCGAAAAAATGGCTGAAATAGTGTATGGAAAAGAAACTATGACAGGAGAAGAGTTTAAAAAAGAGTTTGAGAATATAAATAAGACAGGAAGTGAATAAAAACCGTAAAAAAGCTATACGTCCTATGATGATAGGAAAAGATACATGTTTTTCTTCCCTGGCAGGTCTGTATGACTGTTAGGGAAGAGCGTATTTTTACGGGATCACGCTTGACTGTATCTATTTTCTAGATAGAGAATCGTTTTTGTTCGGAAAATTAAACATAGAATACAGGTCATATAGAGCATCTTCTATTTCAGCCAATTTTTTTCCGATGTTACAACCACAGTTACAACCATCAATATTATATTCCCATTCGCGTATGTCTTTTGCGTCCTTGTTTTGAATCCTGTTTTTGTCGCTATTTAATTCACAGGCTCTTATTTTAGAGTAATGATTGCAGTAACGACAATTATTATTCATATAATGTCCGTAGAGTCCTATAAAATTCCATAGAGCTTTTCGAACCTCAGCTTTATCTTGAGAATCCAGAGCATTTTGGATATTATTTTCCGGCTTTTGATCTTTTTTATTAAGAACATTCTCATTAAGAAAATTTGATATGAAGAATATATTGTTAAATTTTCTAAAATATAGTTTTATAAATAACCTATATTTTTCTTTATCAAATTTATAATCTTTAGTTATAGTCTTGGCAATATTTTCAGCTTCATTTATATATGCCTCAGAATTTATGTAAGAAGCATCCACTCCTTTTTGAAATGTTTTCATTGCTGTTTGGTAACATATAGTATCATATTTTTCGAGAATACTATCCATAATATCGTAATCGCGGGTATGGTCATAAAATTTTATCCTGCTATTATAATTTTGTGGATGATTTCCTTTATAGTTGTTACCAAGTGCTATAAAAGGATGGCAGAGTTCGTAAGGCGGAGAGTTAGTAAGTTTATTGTATATATCTATTCCCTCGAATCCCTTTTTTTCAACATATATTATGAGTAGAAATTGTGCGATTATTTTATGTATACATGTATTATAACTATTATTTCTGGTGTATGCGTTAACAGAAGAAAAATTTTCCGGCATTATCAGAATATGTAAATATTTATATATTTGATAAATGGCAATATTTATAGCTGTAATTTTGCAGTATTTATTTAGCATGTCTGGATTTTTATCAGCAAACATCGGATAGTACTTATTTTGTTTATCTGTTGAACTCACGGAATTGGCATTGTCGGTTATTGCATTTATTAATTCACTATATTTTTCAACATAGCTAAATAAAGAAAGCTGTTCGGGACTCTTATTTATAGGTATCTCTTTACTCCATAGTCGTCTAACAGTAAAAAGAAGCTGTTCTATAATTAACTCCGGATTATTATAATAGTAAGACAGCAAATTCATGTTTGATATGTTCTTTAAACGAAGATTTTTGTTTAAATTTATTATAGCTTTTTTTTCGGATTTTGTATAATTGTTATTATTTTCTAAAAAGCGTTTTGGTTTTTTTATATATGGAGCCAAAAGCGTTATAAGGGCAGCATCACATTCAATGATTTTACCCTTAAATTGGTCTTCTAAAGTTGTGTAAAATACACCCGTTAAAGCTGTCATTATTTCAGCAGTATATCTTCCGTAGGTTGTTTTGGCTGATAATGCATTTTCTGAATAGGAAGTATTTGCTGTGCCTTTAACTCTAGGTAGATAAGGATAGTATATTACACCATCTGCGAGATCTTCCAATAGTAATGTATGGGAAATTTCTGAACTACATTTACTTCGTGTTCTCAGAAGATAAGTATAAATATTTTCTGCAATAAATGTATATAGGTCACCTGTGGTGGCATCACATTCATTGTCTGTAAAATACTTTGCATTAAGCAGATCAATAATGTTATAAAAAGTATTTCCATCTGCAGGTGCATTTTTATCAATAGTAGTTGAGAAACTTATTATTTGGGGAATTTGCGAATTTTCTGAATTTGGGTGAAGCTTTTTATACGATTCTATCGAGTCTATGGCCCAATGAGAGAACATTGTATGAAGTAAAATGAGCAGTGCCTTTCCATTTTCTTCTTTAACAGTGTCCGTTTCATAAAGTTGTGTTTTTTCTTTGTCCATTATAAATTTCCTCGTTAGTTATATCTTTATATGTAAAGAATGCTAATATTGTTTCAGATTTAGAATAACATAATGTTATAGTATGTTCAATTATTGTGGTTATGAAAATAAATAGGTGTTTCGAAAAAAGTTGGTACTTGTAAGGGATGGAATAGAAAGACGATTTAATATATACTTTTTTTATCAAAATTTATATCATTTTTTCGAGAAATAAATAATCGTTTTTTTGACAAATTATTTATTGAGTAATAAAAAGAAGGAACAAAACAATATGGGAGATATAAGTATTATTGCAAGGAGGCTGGATAATGGACATGTTCAGTATGGATGGAGTGGTAATGGCGGTTATTTTAATGTAGTAGGTCGACGACTCCTTTCCTGGTATCAGGATCCTAAGGATGTTGATTATCTTTTTAATTTAGGACAGACTAGACTGATAGGGAAAAAGGGAAGTGAATATGGGGATTATCATTGGTCGGTCTCACATCAGCTTACTGGAGACCCTTTTTGGCTAGGCAATACGGAACGATGTATTTTTGATAAAATAGCATTTATTGATTATGGATATTTTTATGATTTGGATCATGTGTGGTATTATATAGTTCCTGGTCCATTTAGAATAAAAATACATACAAAGTTGATAGAAGAGAATTTGGATGAAGCAGGGTACGAGTTTAATTTTTTGAGAAAAGTTGAAGATAAAATACTAAGATATGTTTTGAATAATTACGGAAAAACAGATCGGGATTTTATAAAATATATTGAAGATGAAGGTTATGACATTGACGATATAAAAAGAGAAATAAGTATAGATGGAAAATTGTCTATTATAAAATTTTATCAAAAATATAAAAAGATATATTATTATTTTGATGACTGGATACTTATTAAATCGAATAAGCACAATACTGAGATTGAAGATATTATAGTAAAGAAACAAGGTGAACACCATATCGAGACGTGTGAATGGTAATACTTAAAATTCTATTATGATTCTCATATAAGTGCGGTTTCGAAGAGAAAAATAATAATAGAAATTAGAAATTAGAAATGAAAAATATTTATATAGTAAAAAATTTCTGGAATTAGAAAGACAAGGAGTATTTTTATGAACAGGACAGTTACTTTTGTTATAGGTGCTACAGCTTCAGGAAAAACAACTTTTATCAACAATCATTTTTCTGGAAATCAAAGCACTGTAAAATTAAATATATACGATTATCAGCAAGCAGCTTATAAAGAATTGGGGAATGATAAATTTATCCCATTTGAGCAAGCACGTCTATGCTTGCACAGAGCAAATAAATACCTTTTATTAGATATCATTAAAGCATTGCAAGAAGATAAAAATGTAGTAGTTGAACAAACTTTATACAAAGCAAAGCGTAGAATATCATATATAGATATTATTCGTAATGAATTTAAAGATATATTTATTGAGATATATGTGATGTGTCCGAGCGATTCTGTTTGGAATACATATATAAACGAACGAAAATTAGATTCTTCTGTCCAGTGGTTAAAATCCAATGCAAAAGAAATAGAATTTCCTAATGTCTGCGAAGGCTTTGATAAAATATATGAGGTTATAGATGGCAATATCAGATTGCGAATGGATGCTTCTAAGCCTGAAATTATTGACGCAGCCCACAAAGAACTTGCTGAAGAGGCACAACAAATGGAACAAAAGAAAGAAAAAGATATACAACGTTTAGAATTGTTTGAAAGTATGAATTTTCGCCCGTTCTGGCATTATTGTGAAGTTTGTGGTACAAAGATTTTTTGTACCGCACAAGAGGCTTTTGAAGCGGGATGGGACTACCCACCTAAGATTGGCACATTTGGTTTATTAGGTCCTCGTACTTGTGGAAATTGTCTGTTAACTGATACATTATTTTTTAGAGTATATCAACAGGAAAATTCCATTGTCATTGAAAGAAATTTGACAGAGAAAGAAGCACAAACTTGGCAACGAATAAAAAACGAACCGGAAAGTTTGCTTGAACCAGAAAAGTAATATAAATTAAATTTGAATGGCAGGTAATAAAATGATAATTGCAGGTTTTTCAGGTATAGGTAAAACAACATTTGCTAAAAAAAATACAAATGTTATTGATCTAAACATTATGCCTTATAAGTATATTAATTTAAAAGAAATCAGTGACAGTTACAATGATGAAACTATTAAAGCTGCTTCCGAACTAATTTTAAATCCTAACTGGCGATACGAATATTATGATAATTTTTTATCACTCTGCAAAGCGGAGTCTAATAAAATAATTTTGATTCCAACTGATATACAAATAATGAGTTGGCTATATTGTGATAATCTTCCATTCACTCTTGTTTTTCCGGCATATGAATTGAAAGATGAATACAGAAACAGGTATTTAAAACGAGGAAATACAGATGATTTTATAGAGGTTTTTATAGGAAATTGGGATTATTGGATTGATATGTTAAAAAAGCAAAAGGGATGTAAAAAAGTCGTATTAAAAACAAATGAGTTTTTATCAGATGTAATAAATATGAGATCAGCGTCTAATTGACATTGAGTAATTGCAGATTAGCGTTAAATTGACATTGAAATGCTAAAATTGTATAATTAATACAATCATAAGGATGAGTGCAATTAGATGCCGCTTAGTTTATAAAGCGGCTATTTTTATATATTTGTTTGTAAATGTAGAGCATCATTTAGAATGCTGAATCTATACTAATTTGGAGGGATTTTCTATGAAGAACTTAAATATATTTAATTCTGATGATATACAAATATGTTCCAAACTTAGAAATGCTTTGAATGATGAATTTACAATGCAATATAAGAATGGTATTTATGGTTATATTCAGAGAAGAATGACATACAGTTCAAATCACATAGAGGGAAGTACATTAACAGAAGATCAGACCAGCTTAATCTTTGATACAAAGACTTTAGATGCAAATGGTTTTGTTGTACGGATGAAGGATGTAGAAGAAGCACAAGGACATTTTTTGGCTTTTAATCATCTGATTAAAACTATAGATGGTGCATTGACGGAAGATATTATAAAAGCATTTCACTATTGTTTAAAGGCTGGTGTTTTTGAAGATCGTTTAAATGGGTATGCTATCGGTGAGTATAAAAAGAGAGCAAATATAGTTGGTGATACAGAAACAGTATTTCCCAAAGATGTACCAATTATAATGAAAAATCTTTTAGAAGAATATTCTAAAGGTAAAATTGATTTAAGAGCATTAGCTATTTTTCATGCAAAGTTTGAGAAAATTCACCCATTTCAGGATGGTAATGGGAGAGTGGGAAGATTAATCTTATTTCGTGAAGCATTACACAATGATATATGCCCCTTTATAATCAGTGAAACAGCAAGAATAGAGTATGTAAACGCAATTAAAATGGCACAAAGTGGAGATGAGACACAGCTTCTTGCTTTATTTCAGAGGGAACAGGATAAATTTAGAGATAAGTTATCTTATTTCTTTGATAATAACTTAGAATAACCAGCAATTAGATTTATTATATGCTAAATTGGAGGATCTGTTATGAAAAATTTAGATATATTTGATTCTAATGAATTAAAGATTTTTAATGCTTCTGATTTGCTTAGCTTACAGTGTAGAAGTACTTCTAAGGGAAATCAGATGAAGTGGTATGATAGTAAAAATGATATTTATATAAAAGCACAATTTTATTTTCAAGATAAATTCTGGCGTGATGATTTGGTAGAATGTGTTGCAGCTCAGCTAGGAAAACAATTTTGTTTAACAGACAAGAGAGTTCAGATTTTGGAGCAATCTCCTTGTAAAATCGATTTAGGCTACAATACAATTTATGGAGTATATTCTAAAAATTTTTGTACTCAAGGTGAAGTATTTGTTCCATTTTCCAGAATCTTAAGTGCTAAAAAGATACAATTTCCTTATTCCGGTTCCATAGAGACCAAGTGGATTTTTGCCCTTGATACCTTAAATAATTTGACTAAGTCAGACTGTTCAGATTATTTACTTGTCATGTCTCTGTTAGACTTTTTAGTAGGAAATGAAGATAGGCATCTAAGTAATTTCGGTATTATCTATTGTGATGGTAAGTTCAGGATTTCTCCTTTATTTGATTTCGGATTGGGCTTATTTGAACATGATAGAAAATACGAAAATTTACCTTTAAAACAGTGTATTTCAAAAATGGAATGTAAACCATTTGCACGGCATAATGAAGATTTAATAGCATTTATTTCAGATAAGTATGATATACAAAAGTATTTACCAGAGAAGTTTGATTTGACTGGTATTGAGTTACCTTCATTAAAGGCAAGTTCTTATATTCTAAATCGAGCAAAAATATTAAATGTTGAGGTGATAGGAGTATGAAAAGTTTTGGTGACTTAAAGGGTACTATTATGAAAAAAGATGTACCAATTGTATCCTTCAGATTTGCCGGTGGGGTATTACAAGATTTCAAAATTTTAGTATCTGATCGTGGTATACTGCCATACACATATTTACTTTGTGATGGAGATGATTACCTTGCAACAGAATTATTTATAGATGATCGCGTGGTACCGGAAACAAGACAGGGATTAACAAAAGAATTGCATGCAGTTGGAATTCCTTATTACGACCCGGTACTTTTAATTAAGTACAACAAAGGAATTTCAGTTGAAGATGATTATTGGATAAATGTAGAGCAGTAAGATGTGATAAGGTAGAAAGTTCATTATTACCAAGCCCTTTTTAGCTGGAGAATATTTAAAATATAGTGCAGAACAGTTAGATATGGAGGTTATAATATGCGATTAGGTCGTTTTTGTTGTGACGTAATGCTTGAACAGAAAGTGTTGATGTCTCTTGATGTACGTGATGATTTTATAACTTATGAGGTATATGACGAGAAACAGCTTAATAATATATGGGAATTTAGAAATGAAATCACTGAAGGAAATATTTACGAGTGGCTGCTCAGCAGGTTGCCGGATGATAATCGTCAAAACTTGCTTTCTGAATGTGCTAAATATGGAATAAGGCCAATAGGAGCTGACATATTTAGGATTAGTGAAGGAAAGCAGCTATATGATAGGTATTGGTTTAAATTTCCAGATAGTAAGAACACTTAGTTGGAGGTTTGAGTATGTTAAATATTGTATTTGGCAGAGAGAATTTAGAAGAATTTGAATTAGATGCCAGATTGATTTTCAGACGTAATAAAAAGCCGGAGTGGTTTCAAGATGAATTTGTGAGGCAGTTTTTAAAAGAAATAGATGGGACCACTGTTTTATTTGAGGAAGCATTATTAGACTATAAAGGCAGAGGAATTAGCACAGAAATGATTTCAACTGGTTGCAAAACATTATGCTGTATTTATTTTCTGAATGGATGGTTTTATGGATCCTTATTAGGAGATAATTGCGTTCCATTTCTTTTAAAAATTGCAGAAAAGAAAGACGTTAGTATTATGCTTGAACATTATATGGATATACCGGATGAAGATTTTATAAGTAATGATATACGAGTAAATGGCTCTCGGGTTACTGTTGAGGAATATGAAGATGATTATTGTTTGTGGTGTGCAACTGAAGAGGAGGATCCTGATGAAGATTAGTTTTCAGTTTTCAGATCATGAGTTCAGTATCGAAATAATTAGCAAATATACATGTTTTATTGGAAAAGACAGCGGAGAGGGCAAGACAGAATTGTTAAGCTTAATAGAAAAATCATTTATTCATATGCATTACCAGATCTTTACCTTTGTCCATTGTGTGAAAGAAGTAAACTTGAATGATAGATATATATACAGATAAAAAAGACTCAAAGGACTGGATACTTCAAAACGATTTGTATTTTAATTTGAATACAGGTAATGAAGAAATGTCTCAATATGAAATAAGTCTCATTCAGCAAGTAGATGAGGCGAAGCTGACACCAGATAAGCATATTGAAACAAAATATGGTTTAGGTATAATCCGTAATTTGTCATCCGGCTGCAAGACCTTACTTAATATTGTGAAGCATCCCGATAAGGTGGTGAATGTAGAGGAATGTGGTCAGAATGTGCTTAATATCATTTTTACTATGGATAATATAAGAATTTATATGTCCAGACCAACGCTTTTTAATATTCCGGATGGTGTGCGAATCAGATTCAACGATTCTGATATAGTGACCGGAGGAAGAGGATATAATACTTGGTGGGGCAAGGAGTATGAAAGGAGAGAAGCAGATGATTTATAAGAATATTAAATTTAGAGCAGATCCGTTTTCGTACAATCTGGAATTTGATGACAGAATAACTCTTGTTGGTGGAGATAGCGGTACCGGTAAAACTGTGCTTTATGAAATGTTAGAAGATTTACGATTAACTGATGAATACAATGCTATAAAATTGTTTAATTACAAATCGGATAATTTCTTGAAATCAATTAAACAGTGCAGAGATAATTTTATTTTGGTTGATAATGCCGATAATTTGATTAATGATGAGGTCAGACGTTTTATTAATTTTGAGCCATCGAACCAATATATGCTTTTTCTGCGAAATTGTGATGACCTCAATGTTTCTGATAAGAGCTTTAAGGTGTTGAAGTTTGACAATAATAGGATAACACTGGAAACGGAGTTGTGATATGAAATATTTATGGACAGAGGATACCGGTGCAGGGTTTCACTTCTGGAGATTAGTTAATTAGTTTTTCTTTGATAATGAGCTTGTAGTCGAGAGTAAGGGAAGTAATCAGGGATTATTGGATGCATTATCAGATTTGGCTGTTACAGATGATGATAAATATTATATATGTTTTATTGGAGGTTGTTGCTATATGATGATGCTTTTTTCACCATTAGATTTAAGGCATCTTATATGGGCTATCGCCAGAGACTCCAGTGGGAGCAGTGGATCTTTCTTAAAATCTGAAGAGATTATAGATGGAATAAAATATTATTATAAAATGTCTTCATATAATTCAATAGATGGTTTTTGGGGATTCGAGAGTATAAACGAGGTTATTTGCAAAAATATTGCAAACGCTCTTGGCTATGATTGCTTACAGTATGAGTTGATACAAGCATTAGTTGTAGTTGATAATAAAGAGTATACTACATGGCTAACTAGATCTGCCAGCTTCAAACAAAGTGGTATGAAATCTTTATCGTTTGGTGCTTTTTATGATTTAAAACATATGGAAAATGAGGACCCAATTACATTTTTAAAAAGAATTGGATATGGAAAATATCTCTACGACATGCTCACATTAGATTATTTAGTGTGCAATAGGGATAGACATAGTTCAAACCTAGAGATATTATTTAAGAATGGTAACTATAATTTAGCATTTTTATTTGATCACGGTTTATCCCTTATGTGCTCTTGCAGATTTAAAGATGACTTTGAAAAATTTGACATTAGTAAATCTGGCCCGGTAAATAATTTTATTGGAAGCAAAGATCTGATTGAAAATTTAAAGTATGTTCCACGATCATATCTCAAAGAGCTTAGTTATCCAAAAGATATTTTTAAAGGAATAGATAGAGATTCAGCTCCCGATTATTATTGGGAAAATATTCAGCATATGTTTGATTGGAGGTTTGAGTATGTTAAGAACTTATAAGATAGTTGATCCTAAAGGTGTTTCATGTGGTATTTTGACATATGATACTGAAAAGGATTCCTATGAAGTTGATACTAGTAGAGATTATCCAATAGAGGATATGCCAGCATTTCTTGCTACCGCAGCATATCAGGGAATGTATCATCTGGATAATCACTATGCACTTATGTTTGTTCGGGAGCGAGTGATTCCACCGGACAGGCAAAATATTGGAGAAATTCTTAGGATAATTGGAGCACCATACTATACTGAATTTGTAATTTTAGACTATCTAAAAGGTAGATGTGTGAGAGATGAATTTACTTTAAGAGAGATAACGCAATAATTATTAATAAACAAACAGATAGAGCAACTGTAAAAGGTTGTCTCATTATTACTAAATGGTTTAGCAGAAAAGAACATGTTAAAGATAGGATATGGTAGACCTGACGATTGTATTTATGCAGTGGATTTAGAATTTGAGGAACAATTCGAATACTCTTGGTTAAAGAATGCAATTAATATAAAAATACTAAATGAGATAGACAATGCAATTGTCACACCTATTGGTATACAGGATAAAGACAATGAAGATATACTGTTTAGTATCTTTGAAATTAGTACCGGTGCCAAAGCATTGATGCTCTGTAATATGAATAAATCTATCAAAATTTGGGGAACTATTTTTGGAGATAATTGCAATAGTATTTTACTTGAGTTAGAACAAACGCATGATATTACTATATATTTGCAACATCTTGCTAAGTTTCCATCAGATAAATTTCAGGCTTATAGCTTGCTGAAGCAGCGTCTATATAAAGACTATGCAGAGTATGAAAAGGAAGCTAGATGGGAGTTAGTGCCATGATCATAGAATTAAAGAATAGAAAAGAAAAGTTCAATTTTAAAATGAGTGGCAAATATAACATTATTACAGGAAATTCTGGCACAAAGAAAACTTATTTTTTAAAAACGTTAGCGAAATACAAAAGAAACGTTAGCTCAGTATTTTGTACTATCGTTGACGATTTTGGTAATAAGATTGATAAAGATAAAATATTTATCCTGGAAAATGAGTCTACCCTGAGTGTTGATTATCATTTAATTTTTAATTCAGTACAGGGAGCAGTTTTTATTATAGATGAAACGAGTGAAATTCTATCCAAATGGGATATTGGTAAAGTTTTTAAGGAATCAAAGAACTATTTTATAATAATTACTAGAGAAATATTAGGCTGGTTACCAATTAGCGTTGACAGCATTTATACTTTACAGTCTATAAATGATACTATTGTAAATGTGTCAAAATTTTGTAAGTTAAATTCGGATATCTGATGAAGGTTTTAGTATAACCATGTTATCAGATTCAATTCTTTTTTCGTGTAGAACCTGCTAAATATGATTGGATAGAGAATACAATATGATTACTATAAATATTTATGACTTATCCAATAATCCGTTAAGTTTAAAAAACGGATTTTATGGTGGAACAGCTTGCAATAAGGATGGTATATTAATTGATGATGACGAATGGATTGTTAAATATCCGAGAAGTTTATCACAAATGGAAGATGAAAATGCTTCTTATTCTTCTTTATCAGAATTCTTGGGTAGTGAAATATATAGAATATTAGGATATGATGTCCATAAAACTATACTTGGTGTACGCAATAATAAATTAATTGTTGCTTGTAAAGACTTTGCGATTGATGGATTTTTGCTTGAGATACGAACAATAAAAAACTATTTAAGTGGAGATTTACTTGATAAATTCAGAAGTCATTCCAATATACATTCCACATCTACACATGTTGTAGATATTGATGAACTTATGTTTCATCTTGAGAAAAATCCTTTACTTAATGTAATTGATGGAATTAAGCAACATTTTTTTGAACAAGCATTGATTGATATTTTCATTAATAACAATGATAGAACCAATGATAACTGGGGAATTTTAAGAATTAATGGTCAGAAGGATAGAATTGCTCCTATTTTTGATAATGGGGCAAGTTTTTCACCTAAAATGAGCGAGGATAAGATAATAAGGTTATTATCCTCGGATGAGTTAAGAGATAATTGTTTAAATGCGTTAACAGCTTATAGTAGAAATGGACATTTGTTATCTGCTAAGAAATTTATACAAGAATTTCAAGATTGTTTAGAATTTCAAAAAGCATTAAATAGTGCTACTAATAGAATCATCGCCCATTTAGACGAAATTATGGATTTTATCAATTTTTTACCAGAGTTCATCACTGTGAATGATAGAATTTATGAAGTATGCAGTATCAGCCGAAAGATTTTTTATCAAAAACAATTATTATTAAGATTTAATGAACTGATTCTCCCTGCTGGTGAAAAAATGAATACAATAAAACCATTAAAGGAGTTTTAGAAAACTACTATGATTAATGATGCTGTAATTAATTGGTGGAGAGCTCAAAATATACAAACAAAAGATGATTTAAGAAATGCTCTGGAGAATTTTAGTATAGTTTTTGCTACAAATAGTAATAGTATTGAAGGAAATCGATTAACTTATCATGAAACCCGTGATATTTTTGAGGGTAAAGATGTATCTATTAATGAAGTTAGTGTAAGAGAAATTTTTGAAGCTCAAAATCAGAAATTTGCATTTGAGAGTATTTTAGAAAATTTTGAGAAAAAAGAGCCTTTGAGTATTAGAATTATATCTCAATTTCACCGAGTACTAATGTCTGGATGTTATGATTCCACTATATGGAGTAGGGGTGAGAGACCTGGTCATTTTAAGAAAAATGATTATACTATTGGGATGCAGGAAGTTGGTGCTTTTCCGGATGAAGTAGAAAATGAAATTAAAGATCTTTTAGCCGAAATAAATTCTTGGGATGGAGATGTATTACTTGCTGCAGCATATTTTCATGCAAGATTTGAAAATATACATCCATTTGCTGATGGGAATGGTAGAACAGGAAGATTATTATTAAATTATTACCTTCTTTTACAAAATTATCCACCATTAATAATAAGTACCGAAGATAAAAATGTTTACTATTTGGCATTAGAGGTATATGATCGTACGGAAGAAATAAGCGGTTTAAAGTTGCTTTTAGAAGAAGAATTAAATAAAACCTGGCAGTCAAAAGTAAATAAGTCAATGAAGAAAAGGCTTAATAAATTAAATTCTTTCTGATAGAATAGAGGAAGTGAGTTAATGCCTCAATTAATAGATTTTAGTAATTGCCCTGTAAATGTACTATCAAGTTATGGTGGGTCTGATCGAAAATTTGGAATTTTATATCATGGGCATCCTTATATGATTAAGTTTACTGAAAAGAGTCATAAATTAAATGAATTGACTACAAGCAACATAAATAATTGTATTTCTGAATATCTAGGTAGTTCTATAGCTGCAAGCATTAATGTTCCGACTCATGAAACTTTATTAGGATATTATGCCGGAGAATTAGTTGTAGCTTGTAAAGATTTTTGTGGGTTTGAGTATTTATGCCAGGAATTTTCGCAATTTATGCGAATGCAGTATGATTCAGCAGACATAGGTAAATTACCTAAGTTAGAACAAATATATGAAGTGTATAATAATAATCCTATTTTATCAAAATTAAAAGAGAGTGCAATTCAGAGATATTGGGATACTTTTATTGTTGATGCCCTTCTAGCTAATTTTGACAGATATATAGGTGATTGGGCTTTTTTAGTAAATAAAAAATCCGGTGAGGTTTCGCTTGCACCTACTTACGATTATGGCAGTGTTTTATACCCTGTAATTGGTGATGATGGTATAGTTAATGTTCTTAGCAATGATAAAGAGGTTTTAAAACAAATTTATGTGTTTCCCAATGCTGCTTTGTTGATTAATCACACTAAAGCTAACTATTGTGATATTCTAACTTCGGGATATGATACAAATTGCAGTAACGCTATAAAAAGAATTGTTCCGAGAATTGATATGGAAAGTATCAATTCAATAATTGATGAAACTCCAATAATTCCTAAGCTGAGAAAGAATTTTTATAAGATCATGTTAAATGCTAGGAAGAAACTTTTATTGGATAAATCATTACAAGCAGTAAATGCAAAGCAATTTAATTCTGAGTCTTTAGATAGATTAAAAGATGGAAAGCCTTATACGGAAGAGTTATTTGAACAAGATTATGTGAATGGTAGATTTGATGAGGATATCGCACTTATACAAGAGCTGAGATGTAAATTTCGTATATCCGGTGATGTGAAATATCTAGATGCGTTTAAATAAAGAAAGTGAATCATTTCTCACCGGTCATTCCGGTTAGACACATATATTTTTTTATGCTATAATACCACTGTTTGATTTGTAGTTAAATATTTGCATAGTGATGCTGATAAATATACCTGATTTGAAAGGAAATAGACAAATGATAGCGATTATTGATTACGATGCAGGTAACATCAAAAGCGTCGAAAAAGCCGTACAATTTCTTGGCGAAGAAGCCATAATTACAAGAGACAGGGATGTCATTATGGACAGCTCTGGAGTTATTCTTCCGGGTGTTGGAAGTTTTGGCGATGCAATGGGAAAAATCAATGAATATGGATTGAAAAATGTTATTTATGATGTCGTTGATTCGGGAAAACCATTTCTGGGTATCTGTCTTGGACTTCAGTTATTATTTAAGACAAGTGAGGAGACACCGGGAGTAACAGGATTGGGAATCGTAGATGGACAGATCCTTCGGATTCCGGATGCACCGGGACTTAAGATTCCACAGATCGGATGGAACTCACTTGATATCAATCCGAAAGCAAGGTTATTTAAAGGACTTCCGGAACATCCATATGTATATTTCGTTCATTCGTATTATCTGAAGGCAGATCATGAGGAAGATGTAGCTGCATCCACATTTTACTCAACGAATATCCATGCTTCGATCGAACATGGTAATGTATTTGCCTGCCAGTTCCATCCGGAGAAAAGTTCAACCGTTGGACTTCAGATCCTGAAGAATTTTATAGAATTGGAGGCATAATCATGCATACAAAGAGAATTATTCCATGTCTGGATGTGAAAAACGGACGAGTTGTAAAGGGTATTAATTTTGTAAATCTGGTAGATGCCGGAGATCCGGTTCAGGTTGCTTCAGCTTATGATAAAGCCGGTGCGGACGAGCTTGTATTCTTAGATATCACTGCATCCTCTGATCAAAGAAATATCGTAGTAGATATGGTCAGACGTGTGGCTGAGACGATCTTTATTCCATTTACGGTTGGCGGTGGTATCCGTACCGTTGATGATTTCAAAGCCATTCTCCGCGAAGGTGCAGATAAGGTATCGGTTAATTCAGCAGCGATCGACAATCCGAATCTGATCGCAGAAGCAGCCGATAAGTTCGGAAGTCAATGCGTGGTTCTTGCCATTGATGCAAAGAAACGACCGGATGGCGGTTGGAATATCTTCAAACATGGCGGTAGAATTGACTGCGGTATCGATGCAGTAGAATGGGCAATGAAAGCAGTTGAACTCGGTGCAGGAGAAATCCTACTAACCAGTATGGACTGTGATGGTACGAAAGCCGGATACGATATCGACCTTACCAGAACGATTGCAGAGAATGTAAATGTACCGGTTATTGCTTCCGGTGGAGCAGGAACCAAAGAACACTTCTACGACGCACTGACAGAAGGAAAAGCAGAAGCTGCACTCGCGGCATCATTATTCCATTACAAAGAGCTTGAGATCTCAGATCTGAAGAAGTATTTAAGTGAACGTGGCATCCCTATGCGGATGATATAAGATATTATCTTACTATAAGAACAAAATACATGCAAAAAAAGGGTAAATAAAAACAGCTACAAAATATCTCTATGAAGCAGACCTTTTTTCACGTCGGTCCTTAATGAACCGCAAGAGCGGTGAATTTAGTACCGTTACGTGAAAAACAGAACGCAAGTGATCTGCGGAATAGAAGATATATGTAGCTGTTTTTATTATGAAATACTTGCCTTGTGTAGAGAATGATAATGCTTCGATAAATATAAAAACTGCATATAGGCATTCGTATATAAAAGAAAAAACAGACACATATATTTCTATGAAGCAGACCTTTTTTCACGTCGGTTCTTAATGAACCGCGATAAGCGGTGAATTTAGTACCGCTACGTGAAAAACAGAACGAAAGTGATCTGCGGAATAGAAGTTATATGTGTCTGTTTTTGTAATTGTTAAGTATATTTGTCTATATGCAGTTTGCCGCAATGTCCAAACAGGCGGGCTATTTCAGCTTCTTGTTGGCCGCTGCCAGCATCAGCTTAATACGGTTGATCTGGTTAACCTCGGATGCCCCAGGATCGTAGTCGACTGCCACAATGTTAGCATCCGGATAAGCCTCACGAAGATGCTTGATAACACCCTTGCCGACAATGTGGTTTGGCAGACAGGCAAATGGCTGTGCACAGACAATATTTGCGGCACCGCTGTTGATCAGCTCGATCATTTCACCTGTTAAGAACCAGCCTTCACCGGTCTGGTTACCGATGGATACAAAAGGTCTGGCATATTCTGCAAGATGCGTGATCGGTGTAGGTGGATCAAAACGTTTGCTTGCCTTTAAAGCATCAGTTGCAGGCTTTCTCATATGCTCAAGGAGCGAGATGGCTGCATTTCCGATGATTGCGCCTTTGTGTGTCTTGCCCAGATATTCATATTTATAATTACTGTTGTAGAAGCAGTACATGAAGAAATCAAGCAGATCCGGCATAACAGCTTCAGCACCTTCTGATTCCAGCAGATCAACCAGATGGTTGTTTGCAGATGGAAGGAACTTTACAAGGATCTCTCCAACGATACCAACTCTTGGCTTCTTGATGTCAAGAAGCGGGAGAGTATCGAAGTCATGTACGATTCCATTGATATTCTTTTTAAATCTTGCTGTGCTTCCTGTTTCTTCCAGTGTCTTCTTACAGATCTTTTCCCATTTCTTATGGATCGCATTTGCAGATCCCGGTTCTTTCTCGTATGGTCTTGTATGGTAAAGACAACGCATGAAGACATCACCATAGACAAGTGCCTGAATTGCCCGTTTTGCAAGCTTTAAGGTGATAGGGAAACCGGAGTTCTTCTCAAATCCCTGAGCCGATAATGCAATTACAGGGATCTGGCCGTAACCTGCTTTTGCAAGCGCACGTCTGATAAATCCGACATAGTTGGTTGCACGGCAGCCACCACCGGTCTGGCTCATGATAACTGCAAGTTTATTTACATCATATTTACCGGATGTGATGGCACTCATCAACTGTCCAACGACGATCAGAGATGGATAACAGGCATCGTTATTAACATATTTTAATCCGACATCGATCGTTTCCTTGGTTGCATCCGGAAGGATCTCGATATTAAGTCCCATAACTTTGAATGCAGATTCCAGCAGATTGAAATGGATCGGAGACATCTGTGGAGCAAGAACGGTGTAGTCCTTCATCATATCCTTGGTAAATTCGATTCGGTTGATCGCACTGCTTGACGGGCAGGTCTTGTAGTTCTGTTCCTTTCTGGAATTAACGGCGCTGATCAGTGAACGGATACGGATTCTGGCAGCACCAAGGTTACTTACTTCATCAATCTTCAAAACGGTATAAATCTTTCCTGATTTTGTCAGGATATCATTTACACAGTCGGTTGTTACGGCATCCAGACCACAGCCGAAGGAGTTCAACTGGATCAGTTCCAGATTGTCACAGGTCTTAACATAGTTTGCTGCCTTATATAATCTGGAGTGGTACATCCACTGGTCAGATACGATAAGCGGACGATCTACCTGTCCCAGATGAGCAACGGAATCCTCTGTCAGAACAGCGATCTTATATGAGTTGATCAGTTCCGGAAGACCGTGGTTGATCTCAGGGTCGATATGGTATGGACGACCGGCAAGGACGATTCCAAGGATGTCGTGTTCATCGATATATCGAAGAGTTTCTTCGCCTTTTTCACGGATATCGGTCTTTACTTTTTCTGCTTCTTCATATGCAGCACGGACAGCAGATGCGATCTCATCGGTTGTAACATCGTAGTATTTTTTCATTTCACGATACATACGATCGACAAGAGCCTGTTCATTATCCAGTGCGACGAACGGACGGATAAAGGTGATCTTGTCATCCTTTAATTCTTCCATGTTGTTTTTGATATTTTCGGCATAGGATGTAACAATCGGGCAGTTGTAGTGGTTATTTGCTTCCGGTGTTTCGTTCATTTCATATGGAACACAAGGATAGAAAATGGATGTGATACCATTCTTTAACAGCCACATAACATGTCCGTGTGAGATCTTAGCCGGATAACATTCGGATTCACTTGGAATCGATTCAATACCAAGACTGTAGATATCTCTGGATGACTTTGGAGAAAGTACTACCGAGAATCCGAGCTTTGTCAGGAAAGTGAACCAGAATGGATAATTTTCATACATATTCAGAACACGAGGGATACCGATCACACCACGTTTTGCCATATCAGGTGTAAGCGGGGTATAGTCGAAGATCCTGTTTAATTTATATTCGAACAGATTCGGGATGTTATCAGCATTCTTCTTAAGACCGACACCCTTTTCACAACGATTTCCGGTAATGAAGTTCTTACCGTTTGAGAAACGGTTGATCGTCAGCAGACAGTTGTTGGTACAGCCCTTACATCTGGTCATATTTGTGGTATAAGTCAGCTTGCTGATCTCATCGATCGACAGCATAGAAGTCTTAAAGCCCTCTTTATATTTATTCATGGCAATAAGGGCAGCACCGAAAGCACCCATGATACCGGAGATATCCGGTCGGATAGCGGTTCTGCCGGAGATTACCTCGAAGCTCTTTAAGACAGCATCGTTGTAGAAGGTACCACCCTGTACGACGATGTTCTTACCGAGATCCTTTGGATCCGTCAGTTTGATAACCTTTAAAAGTGCATTCTTAATAACGGAATATGCCAGACCGGCTGAGATATCAGCTACAGACGCACCTTCCTTCTGTGCCTGTTTTACTTTTGAATTCATGAATACCGTACATCTGGAACCAAGGTCGATAGGAGTCTTGGCAGTTGTAGCGATCTTTGCAAAATCCGCAATATCATAATTTAAGGATTTGGCAAATGTTTCAATGAAAGAACCACAGCCGGAGGAACATGCTTCATTTAACATGACATTATCTACGACTTTGTTCTTGATCTTGATACATTTCATATCCTGACCGCCGATATCGAGGATACAGTCAACTTCAGGATCAAAGAATGCTGCTGCCGTATAGTGGGCAATCGTTTCTACTTCGCCAAAATCAAGAGAAAGTGCCTGCTTGATCAGGGCTTCGCCGTAACCGGTAGAGCATGAACCGGCGATGACAGCACCCTCCGGCAGCTTGGAATAGATATCCTTGATCGCTTTGATCGTCGTATTTAACGGACTTCCGTTGTTGCTGCTGTAGAAGTCGTATAATAATTCACCATTTGAACCGACAAGAGCTACCTTGGTGGTTGTAGAACCGGCATCAACACCGATGAAGCAGTTTCCTTTATATGTAGCAAGGTCACCGCGTTTTACTTTATATTTATTGTGCTCCTCCTTGAATGCTTCATAGGCTGCTTCGTCTTCGAATAATGGAGGGAGACGGAGTACATTTTCAGCCATATGTAACTCGCCGTCTAAGGAATGGCTGAGTTCGCCGAGCGTTCTGGATACCTCCGGCTTGGAATTCAGGGCAGCACCTGTTGCAGCAAAAAGATGAGAATGACCCGGATCGATGATCGCATCCCCGGTCAGATTCAGAGTACGGATAAATGCATTTTTCAGTTCCGGGAGGAAATGAAGCGGGCCGCCTAAGAACGCAACATTTCCTTTGATCGGCTTACCACATGCAAGACCGGAAATTGTCTGGTTGACAACAGCCTGAAAGATAGACGCAGCCAGATTCGGCTTGGTTGCACCTTCATTGATCAGAGGCTGGATATCTGTCTTGGCAAATACACCACAGCGGGCAGCGATCGGATAGATCGTATCATAGTCCTTTGCATATTCGTTCAGACCACTGGCATCTGTCTGAAGAAGAGTAGCCATCTGGTCGATGAAGGAACCTGTACCACCGGCACAGACACCATTCATACGCTGTTCGATTCCATTTGTAAAATATATGATCTTAGCATCTTCGCCACCAAGCTCGATCGCAACATCCGTCTGTGGAGCATAGTCCTGTAATGCTTCGGAAACACAGACTACCTCCTGCGTAAAAGGTACACCGATAACCTCTGCCAGCGCAAGACCGCCGGAGCCGGTGATCGCCGGAGTAACTTCTACATCACCAAGCCTGGCTTTTGCATCATTTATAAGAGACTGTAATGTCTCCTTTATGTTTGCGTAGTGTCTTCTGTAATCAGAAAATAAAATCTTGTGTGAATCATCAAGAACAACAACTTTAACGGTTGTTGAGCCAATGTCAATTCCTAATTTGTACATAAAAACCATCCTAATCTTTTTGCAAAATTTTCTCTTTATTGAACCGAATCTATTATAGTGGAACGTTTTACAAAAAACAATGATTTTTTCCCTTTTCTGACGAACTTAATATTTATTTTAGGATTGATTTTCCTTGATTTTTTATTATTTAATTTTTATTTTAGAAAAAGGTAGAGAAAGATTTATATTTTAATAAGAAGAAAAGGGAACATTTTTCAGATTCCGAATATAATAATAAAAAAAGCCGGATGGTATGAAATGGAAAATTATGATCATTGCAATGGAGTGATCCATGTAGTAGAAAAAGGGGATACATTATATAAGCTTTCAAAACACTACAAATGTAATCTCTGTGACATCATAACTGCAAATCCGTATGTAAATGTCTATAATATGCAGGAAGGGGAAGAAATCTGTATTCCGATAGAACAGGAAGGATCCGGAGATGGAAAGATGCATTATACAGTGAAAAAAGGAGATACCTTTGAATCTGTATTCATGTATTTTGGTGTCGGTCCACAGGAATTATTTGAGAACAATAAGAACTTATATCAGGTCGTTTTGCCGGAAGGATTGGAGCTGGTTGTGGATTAAGATATATAAAAGTTAGAAATTCTTCATGATTGTGCTGTTGTAAAGTTTTTCGTTCTATTATATAATTTGATAATGTCGGGATACTATCAGCCATATTCTCATTGGATGGGAATATGGCAGTTCCCTGATTTGTGGATATAACAGATGTTGGAAAATCTGTTTATATACCGAAAACAAATAGTATGAATGAAATTAAAAGGAGATCCATTCATGAAGATGATAAACAAGCTTGAAAGGAAGTTTGGTCGGTATGCGATCAAGAATCTGTCCCTGTATCTGATCCTTGGATATGTCATTGGCTATCTGCTTCTGATGTTTGCACCACAGATTTTATCAAAGCTGATTCTTGTTCCTGCATTTGTTATGCAGGGAGAAGTTTGGAGATTACTTACATGGGTAATCACTCCTCCGGAATTAAGTGTCAGTATCTTTACTATCATTATGTTGTTTTTTTATTATAGTATCGGTAATCTATTAGAACGTTCAATCGGTACGTTTTTGTACAACCTGTATATATTTGGTGGTATGTTTCTCACGATGGCAGGAACGATGATCGCATATATACTTTGTCAGTATGTATTTCATATTCCGATGTCATGGGATTCTCATATCTATATCGTATCCAGTTATTATATCTGCCTGTCTTTATTTTTGGCAGTTGCAGTTTGTTATCCGGATATGCAGGTACTGTATGCAATGATCATTCCGGTTAAGATGAAGTGGTTATCTGTTTTGTATCTGGTGTTTATAGGATATTATTTTATGAACGCAAACCTGATGGGACGTGTAAATATCATAATGTCACTTTTAAACTTTGTAATTTTCTATTTCAGCACAAAGGATTTCAGACGGCTTTCTCCAAAGCAGATCAAGCGAAGGAGGAATTATGCGAAGCAGGTGCGTGTCAACAATTCAGAGAATGTGACACATAAATGTTATGTATGCGGCATCACAGATAAGGAAGCACCGGACATGCAGTTCCGTTATTGCTCCAGATGTACAGGCAACAAGGAATATTGCCAGGATCATTTGTTTACGCACGAGCATAAATAAGAGATGGATTTAATTAAGAATGAGAGGATAATAGATAGTTATGTATAATGAAGATAAAAAACTGATCACAGAGATAACCCGTAAGAACAATATGGATGAGAATCTTGCAAAATTTGCAGATGCAGTCATGACGGCAGATTTCGAATATGCCTGTCAGAAATTTGCATTAAACTATGTCGTGATCCGTGAACTGATGGCAGACAAAGATTTTGCAGAGGATCCATATATTTATGAATGTGTTATGGGAATCAATAAGCTGGTCGGAACTTATCTGGCAGGAGATGCGGATCAATTGGATGACAAGGATCTGGCGCTTATCTCCGGAATGAGAAATAAGATCACGGAGAAGATGAAGGTACTTACTGCATATACTGATGCGTTTGAGTTGTACGAATATATCCTGAACCGAAAAGAATATGGATTCGAGGAAAATGTGGACGAAGAACTTGAGAAGATGTTTGAGAAATTTGATGCAGAGCAGTTCAGCGCGGAGGTCTTTAACTTCATCTTTGCAGATAAGGATAAGGTAGCGGTAAATGCGAAGATCCAGCAGATCGTAGGTCAGCTTCCGCTTCGTATGACAAAGGCAAGATTTTACGATATTATCGGACAGACTTTATCAATTTATAATGGTTGTGAGATCAGTTCATTGGATGATTTTATAGAGACAGTAGAAGAAACTGCCTTATTACAGCTTCCGGAGAAATTCGAGACAGAATATTCTTCTCTGCATGAAGCGTACGAGATTATTAAAGAGGGAGATTATGCACATCTTGATTTTGACGGATACAGGAATCTGTCAACGGTTCTGGATAAAAGTGCAGGCTTTATCAATGATGTCGTATCAGATTATATGATGCTGATCGAGCTGGTAAATGATCTGTACAGCATGATGCTTGCGGCTGAATGCAAGTCAGGAGTATCGGAATCCTGTATGCGGGCATTATCCATTATCAGACGTATCTATGAATCCATGGAAAATGAAGATGAATTCCCGACGGATGCATATGATATGCTGGTTGCAAATGAAGGCGCACAGGAGGAAGCGGGAGAACACCGGATGGTGCTTGAAGCTCCGATCTATGATATCATATCTTCCAATCAGCCGGATATTATCCGCCTTGGTCTGGAGGATGCTTATCATCGTATTGATACACTGGAAAAGCTGTTATCCGGCAGTATGTTTGTAGATATCGATCATGTGAAGATTGAGACAGGCGCACTTGCGGATTCTGAATATATTATTTCGAAAAAGGATAAACTCATAGAAGAATTCGGAGAGGTATTTACCGGAAACTCACAGGTAGTTAATCGTGCGGTCATGGCGAAGATACTTTCTACAATTCCTGTGTTCTTTAATACACAGCAGGAGATCAAAGATTATATTGATAATGCACTGGTGCGCTGTTCAAATCGCAGCGAGGTTCTTGCATGTTATGTGATTATTCAGGGAATTATGGAAGATTAGAGAGAGGTCGGACAGAGCAGGGGAGTGAAAAAATGACAATAGCAAAGCGGCTTTATACCGGAGTTATGCCGGATAAGACGGCATCCCGACTGATAAAAAGAATAAAAAAGCGGAAGCCCTGTGCGGATGTTTATGTCATAACACTTCCATTGTTTGAGGACGGACTGTTAGAGGTTTATGAGGCAAATGAATTCCTGCAGCCGTACTATAAGAAACGAACAGATGATATCGTTATCGTTGGAATGTCGATGACAAAGGCCGGAGCGTTTTTTCTTATACGGGATATTATCCGGGATGTATATGGTATGACCGGAAAGTTTGATTGTAAGGACTATTTTCTATATGACATGACAGTGTGCTGATATAAGGGGAGCATATGTTACATATTTTCTTATTGATATTAAAGATTCTGTTGATTACAGTATTGATCCTGATAGGGCTTGTACTTGTACTGTTGCTTTTATTATTATTCGTTCCTGTCCGGTATCGGTTTTATGCAGAAAAACATGACAATTTTATATGCAAATTAAAAGCCTCATGGTTGGGTTTTGTATTCTGCTTCAAAGCAAATTATGATGAAAACGGCTTTGTATATTGGCTGCGGTCATTCGGCGGAACGCTGGTATCCAATGAAGGTGGATTTTCGGAAGAAAGCCAGGAAGAAACAGATACGGAGACAGAAGTCACAGAAAGTGAAAAAGAAACTCGTATGCGGGAAAAAGCTGAAGTCAGAGAAGCAAAAAAACTGAAAAAACAGGAAAAGGCAGAGATTCGAAAAGCAAAAAAACAGGAAAAACGCGAACAGGCAGAAGCCGAAAAAGCGAAAAAAACGGAAAAGCAGGAAGCAGAAGATGCTGAATCCGATCAGCAGGATGGTTTGTCAGATCAGATGATGCAGGATGCAGATCCCGACAGAGAAGATAGAGATGCTAACCGGGAATTTGCAGAAGATCATTCGGAATTTCAAAAAAGTCCGGAGACGATATTTACCCGTATCGGTAAGAAGTTCGACCGATTTGTTATTGCGGTAAAGGATAAGATCGAAGCAGTTGTAAGAAAACTGCACCATATGAAAGATAAGGCGGAGCAGTATAAGAAATTCGTCCGGGCGGGTACAACGAAGCAGGCATTTCAGGTGTTAAAGCGAAACGTGATCCTGTTATTAAAGCATCTGAATCCGACAAAGATCAAAGGGCAGGTAACATATGGTTCAGGAGATCCGGCATCTACCGGAAAACAGCTTGGATATCTGAGTTTGATTTTACCGTTATATTATAATAAAATAGATATAACTCCGGATTTTTCCAAGAAGATATTGGAAGGGGATATTTTCATAAAAGGAAGAATCAGGGTTTATAATATATTATATTATTGCTGCAAGGTATACTTTAATAAATACGTGAAAAGATCTATGGCATATTTAAAAAAGATTTCGGGAGGAAATAAGTAATGGCAAATACAAATATTGACGGAACGATCAGCACTTTGTTTCATGGAATGAATGGATTTGTTTCATCCAAATCTGTAGTGGGAGATCCTATCAAGGTAGGAGATACGATCATTATTCCACTTCTTGATGTGAATTTCGGTATGGCGGCCGGTGCGTTCAATAAACAGACCGGCAATAATGCGGCCGGTGGTATCGGAGCAAAGCTCAGTCCGGCTGCGGTTCTGGTTATCTCAAACGGTAAGACAAGACTTGTTAATATTAAGAATCAGGATGCCATCAGCAAGATCATTGATATGGCACCTGAGATCGTTGACCGGATCACCGGCTTCTTTAAGAAGGAAAAGACAGAGGAAGAAGAGCAGATTGAACAGGCGGTAGAAGAAGCATCGAAACCGGCAGAGGAATAAAACAGACATAAAAGAAAAAGACTTTGCATATCTTATAATGGTATGTGAAGTCTTTTTTTGGCGGTGATGTTGTTTGAAGCGTGTAGTTGGATTTGCCCTCTTTTTCGTTGCAATCGGAATGATATTCAGCTATCTGGTAGAAGGGTTTCTGGAATTTTTGCTTATTGTAATCTTTTTTTTAATGGCATATATATTATTTTGCAGATGCTAAAAGTCAATGACCTGACCGGGTTACGGCAGGAGAGATTTTGAGAATTTATGATAGAAGCTTGGCCGGCAGTCTGAAAAAAGAAAATAAAAAAGACTGCCATTGTTTTATGGCAGTCTTTTTTAGAAAGAATACGAGGTGAACTATGCACGCTCAACCTTTCCAGATTTTAAACATGAAGTACAAACATAAATCTTCTTTGGAGAACCATCTACGATAGCCTTAACAGACTTAACATTTGATTTCCACATCTTATTTGCTCTTCTATGTGAATGGCTCACTTTGATACCGAAATGAGCACCTTTATTACAAACTGAACATTTTGCCATGATAGCACCTCCTTATTTTTATTAAACTTATCCTCTCATAAGTTCACAACAAATGTTACTATATCAGATAATTTTGTTATATGCAAGCATATTTTTAATTTTTTTAAAAAGAATAGACAATAAATGGTTGTCTTGAAATTTGCATATTCTCTGTTATAATAGAACTATATGTTTATAATTATGGTGAGACAGGTTTGCCTATTTTTAAATATACTTTTCAGAATGATAAGGAGATGGGATTCCTGCACATCATATAACAGGACAAAAGCATGGGAGGTTTTCTATGAACGAATATATAAATAATGATAATGGAACCGTCAGTCTGGATGAGAATGTGGTTGCACAGGTAGCAGGTATGACAGCACTCGATTGCTTTGGCATTGTTGGTATGGGTATTGTCAGTGTAAAAGACGGAATCGTAAAACAGTTAAAAGGAAACAATATCACGCAGGGAATTCATGTTACGTTTGATGAGAATGGAGATATTGTGGTAGAGCTTCATATCGTTGTGGCATATGGTGTCAGCATCAAGGCTGTAACAGATAATCTGATGCAGTCTGTAAAATATAAAGTAGAAGATTTTACATCTCTTAAGGTCAGTCAGGTAAATGTATTTGTTGAAGATGTAAAGATTCTAGATTAGACGGAGGAACTGTAGAAGTGAAAAATACGATTGATGCACTTGCACTGAAGAAAGCATTTATAGCCGGTGCGAATAACCTTGATAATAAAAAAGATTATATTAATGAGCTGAATGTGTTCCCTGTACCGGATGGAGATACCGGTACAAATATGACAATGACGATCATGTCAGCAAAAAGGGAAGTTGAATCCTGTAAGGAGACAATGAGTGATATCGCAAAGGCAATGTCAACCGGTTCCCTTCGTGGAGCCAGAGGTAATTCAGGTGTAATCCTTTCTCAGCTTCTTCGTGGTTTCAGCAAGAAGATCGGGGATAAAACAGAGATCGGAGTAATCGAGATTGCTGATGCATTCCAGAAGGCGGTTGAGACAGCTTATAAGGCTGTTATGAAGCCAAAGGAAGGAACGATCCTTACAGTTGCCAGAGGTATTGCTACTAAGGCCAGAGAATGTGCAGGTACAGATATTACATTGGAGGAATTCTGCGAAACCATCATTAAGCATGGAGATGAAGTGCTTGCTTCCACACCGGAGCTGCTTCCGGTATTAAAAGAGGCCGGTGTTGTGGATTCCGGCGGACAGGGCCTGATGGAAGTATTAAAGGGTGCAGTTGACTGTATTCTCGGACGTGTCGTAATTGCAGATACAAAGCCTTCCGGAGCAGGAGTATCCGGTGTTGACAATCCAAAGTATTCTGAAGATCTGTCGGCCGATATCAAGTTCGGATATTGTACAGAATTTATTATTAATCTGGAAAAACCATACGGCATAAAAGAGGAAGAAGATCTGAAACAGTTCTTAGAGTCGATCGGTGATTCCATTGTCTGTGTATCAGATGATGAGATCGTAAAGATCCATGTTCATACAAACCATCCGGGCCAGGCATTTGAAAAAGGTCTTACCCTTGGTTATCTGTCAAATATGAAGGTCGATAATATGAGACTGGAGCATCATGAGAAGGTCATCAAGCAGGCAGAACGGGAAGAAGCAGCCAGACAGGAAGCTGCAAGACAGGCAGAGAAAGAAAAACAGCAGCCAAAGAAACAATATGGTTTCATCGCAGTATCCATGGGTGATGGATTAAAGGAGTTCTTTACGGAGCTTGGAGTTGATTATGTGATCGAAGGTGGTCAGACGATGAATCCAAGCACTGAGGATATGCTGAATGCGATCGAGAAGGTTCATGCCGAGAATATATTTATATTCCCAAATAATAAAAATGTTGTTCTTGCAGCCAATCAGGCAGCCGGCTTATGTGAAGATAAGAATATCATCGTCCTTGCAACGGCAAATGCGCCACAGGGTATCAGTGCAATGATAGCGTTTGACAGTACGATGACATTAGAGGATAACAAAAACAATATGTTAGAAGCTGTATCAAATGTAAAGAGCGGACAGGTAACATATGCGGTCAGAGATACCTCCATCGATGGAAAAGCCATCCATGAGGGAGATATCATGGGTATCGGTGATAAGGGACTGGTATCCGTTGGTAATGACATTTCGGATGTTACATTCGATCTGATCAAAGATGCAGTAGATGAAGACAGCGAACTGATCAGTATTTATTACGGAGCAGATGTAAAGAAGGAGGATGCAGAGGCATTTGCGGCAAGAGTGGAAGAAAGCTTCCCTGACTGCGATGTACAGAACTACTATGGTGGTCAGCCAATCTATTATTACATTGTTTCTGTAGAATAAAGGGAGAAAAACTACATGGAATTAAAGGATAAGGTAACTTGTATTAAAGGGATAGGAGAAAAAACAGCCGGTAATCTGGCAAAGCTTGGTATCTCTACAGTGAGTGACCTTATCCATTATTATCCAAGAACTTATATTACATATATGGATCCTGTTGACATTCAGGATATACAGGCAGATGAGCGTCAGGCAGTAAGTGTGACGATCAACAGTCGGGTGGAAGTGAAGAAGCTTCGCGGATTCTCGATTGCGACTGCCTATGCCAAAGATTATACCGGGACAATTAAACTGACATGGTTTAATTGTCCTTTTCTGCGTAATTATTTTCATATTGGAGATCGTTATATCTTTGTCGGAGAAGTGAAATATAAGAATGGCATGTATACGATGAGCCAGCCGGAGTACTATACAGTGCCCCAATATCAGGAAATTTTAAAAGAATGGCAGCCTGTATATGGTTGTACGGCGGGTATTACAAGCAAGACGATCCAGAAAGCGGTAAAGGGAACGCTTCCTCTGATTCAGACGCTTTCAGATTATATACCGGAGGACATTCGGGATGAATATGATCTGATGAGGGCAAATGAAGCCGTAACCCATATCCATTTCCCGGATACGGAGGATCACTTAAGAGCTGCGATCAAGCGGGTTGCCTTTGATGAATTTTATGAATTTATAGAGAATATGCATAGTCTGAAAGAACATGATACGGTGAAATACAATCAGGCGAAGATACCATTTACGGAGCAGGTGACAGGGTTTATCGAGAGCCTTCCGTATCGTCTGACTGGGGCACAGATGGATGCGGTTCGAGATATCATGGCAGATATGAATTCAGAGCATGTGATGAACCGTCTTGTACAGGGGGATGTCGGTTCCGGTAAAACGATCGTTGCTGCGATCGCTTTATTTGCCTGTGCGACGCAGGGTTATCAGGGTGTGATCATGGCGCCGACCGAGGTACTTGCAAATCAGCACTTTAAAGAACTGACCGGCTTATTTGAGCCATATGGAATCCATGTTACGCTGTTGACCGGTTCGATGACGGCAAAGGAGAAACGGGAAGCGTATCAGGAGATTGCAGAGCATCGTGCGGATGTGATCGTTGGAACGCATGCGTTGATACAGGACAAGGTGGAATATGATAATCTGGCGCTTGTTGTGACGGATGAGCAGCATCGGTTTGGCGTAAGACAGAGAGAGAAATTATCGTTAAAAGGGGGAACGCCACATGTTCTTGTTATGAGTGCGACACCGATTCCGAGAACCCTTGCGATCATTATGTACGGAGATCTTGATATTTCGGTAATTAATGAACTGCCGGCAGGACGGATTCCGATCAAAAACTGTGTAGTGGATGAGAGCTACCGCCCGAAAGCACAGGCATTTATCCGGGCAGAGGTTAAGAAAGGACATCAGGTCTATGTGGTATGCCCGATGGTGGAGGAAAGCGAAGCCTTAGATGATGTGGCAAATGTAGTTGAGTATTCGGAAGATCTGTCACAGAAGCTTGACAGCAGCATACATGTGGCCTATTTGCATGGCAAGATGACAGGGGATGAGAAGAACCGTATCCTGACGGATTTTTATGAAAAAAAGGTTGATGTACTGGTATCTACAACGGTTATCGAGGTAGGGATCAATAATCCGAATGCCACGGTTATGATGGTAGAAAATGCAGAACGGTTTGGACTGGCAGCTCTGCATCAGCTCCGTGGGCGTGTGGGACGTGGAAATCTGCAGTCTTATTGTATCTTTATCAGTGGAAAGAAAAATAAAGAAGTGATGGAACGATTAAATGTACTTGCAGATTCAAACGATGGCTTTTATATTGCGGGAGAAGATCTGAAACGGAGAGGACCGGGAGATTTCTTTGGTATCAGACAGAGCGGAGATGTACTGTTTAAGATGGGAGATATCTATAAACATGCCGACATGTTAAAGGCAGCATCGGATGTCTATGAGAAGTATGGTGACCGCATACGGACAGAATTTGACCGAAGTGTAGCAGCAAGAAATGAGATGTATGGAAAACCGATATTATAAGGAGATTAGAACGATGAAGATAGCAGAGGTAAAAGAACAGGCAGATAAGATCTGTGAGAATATATCGAGAGTACTGATCGGCAGAGAGAAGGAGATACGTGTGATACTGGCTGCACTTTTTGCGGGAGGTCATGTACTGGTGGAGGACAGACCGGGAACCGGTAAGACACTTTTAGCAAAGACATTTGCCAAAAGCATCGGAGGACAGTTTAAGAGAGTTCAGTTCACACCTGATCTTATGCCATCCGATATTACAGGTTTAAGTATCTATAATCGTAAATCAGAAGATTTTGTATTGGTGAAGGGACCTGTATTTACAAATATCCTGCTTGCAGATGAGATCAATCGTGCAACACCGAGAACACAGTCCAGTCTGCTTGAGGCAATGGAAGAGCAGCAGGTGACGATCGATGGAGAAAGTCATAGGCTTGAAGCACCGTTTTTTGTTATTGCAACAGAGAATCCGATCGAGACGACCGGTACATACCCGCTTCCGGAAGCCCAGCTTGATCGTTTCCTTATAAAGATCTCCATGGGAGATAATTCAAAGGCTACAGAGGTTTCGATCATGGATCGTTTTATGTCTGAGAATCCGTTTGATACACTTCAGACGGTCTGTGATACAGATCATATAAAGACGATGCAGGAAGCGGTCAGAGAAGTTTTTGTTCATCCTTGCGTAAAGGAATATATAGCAGACATGATCCTTGCGACCAGGAATAACAGCCGGATACAGGTTGGTGCAAGCTCCAGAGGCACGGTAGGGCTTCTTCGTCTGTCGCAGGCATATGCTGCTATGGAGGGCAGAACCTTTGTCCGTCCGGATGACGTCCGGTATATGGCACCGTATGTTCTGGCACATCGTGTGATCATGGCAGGACACATGGATGAGAAAAAGGAAAAGGCAGTGATCAGGGAACTGGTCGATCAGATCGCTGTTCCGGTTGAAGATTGGGAGAATTAATATGGAGATACTGATAGCAGTATTGTGTTTTCTGGTGATCTATCTCGGACAGACTGTTATTTACCGCAAATACTGGGATCAGGGGCTTTCTCTTGATCTGGATTTTGATGACAGGTATCTGGAGATTGGCGATAAATCAGGGATAACAGAGACAATTACAAATCGAAAGATGCTGCCTCTTACAACTTTACATGTGAAGTTTTCCACAGCGAGATCCTTACAGTTTCAGGAAAATGAGAATGCGGTTGTTACGGATTTTTATCATAGAAATGATCCGTTTTCGATTATGGGAAACCGGAAGGTAGTCAGAAAGCTTTCATTTACGGCGAAAGAGCGAGGTTTGTTTTTTATCAGTGCTGTAAAGCTGATGGCAAAGGATTTTCTGATGTCGAAGACATTTGCGCTGTCTGTAGAAAATCAGGCATATCTGTATGTTTTCCCTGAAAAACTTTCTAATATACAGCTTGATACGGTCTTAGATGGTATGTTGGGTGATCTGACATCAAGGAGAAGTCTTTTTCCGGATCCGTTTGCTTTTTCCGGCCTGCGGACTTACAGTGTGGGAGACCCGAGAAAGAGCATTAACTGGAAAGCAACAGCCAGATGCGACGACCTGATGGTAAATGTATATGAGCACACGGCAGAACAGAGGGTGAAGATACTTGTCTGCCTGGAGCCGAACACCATGATAAGAGTTCATTATATACAGGAAATGTGTATCAGTATAGCATCCACGGCAGCATCTTACTTTCTGGATAACCGGATTCCTGTCATGATACGGGCAAATGGATATGATCTGTTATCCGGTGAGGTGGAATGGGTGGATTTTGGTTCTTCCGGAGAACATCGATTTACGGTTGATAAATATCTGGCACGGATAACGGAAAATGCCGGAATTGATAGATTTGTTGAAGTCTTGAAGCAGGAAGTGACAGATGTAGACAGTAATACAACATATCTGATCGTATCTGCATACCATAAAAAGGATTTGCTGAATGAACTTGATCATATGGCTGAAAAAGGAAAGAATATTTATATGATAGTTCCATATCTGAATATACAGGGGTGCGATGATATCAGACCTTATCTTCATGGAATGGAGGTAGAGTTAAATGACACATAAGATATATTGGGCGGAGCGAGGATTACGTTATCTTTATGAGGTGGTAGCGGCGGAATTGTTCATGTATACATTCTGCATGATATTTATGAGACAAGATCCGCGGTTTACGGATGCCATTTGGATCGCAGGAATATTTCTGTTGTCCTATCTGATCAGAGATTTTGCACCGAATCATATATTACTTACCATTGGACATCTGGTGCTTGCGGGACTTTTAGTTATCTTGCCGGGCACAGTATGGATCCGAATGGTTACAGGGATTTATGATATCGGGTATCTGCTGCCATGTGCGGTTGCTTATGCAAAGAGAGGCTCCGGACTTACAGATATGAGCGAACCATGGCCATCGATCTTAGCAGGAATTATTATTTATTTTGCAAGTATCGGCATGAAACTGTCTGTTTTGTCGAACCTGTCTTATATTGCAGTTGCATTACTTATGGCTATATATATGATGATCCGGTATATACAGGGGTTGAAACGCTATATCTCACAGACAACAGAAATATCGGAGCAATCCATCCGGGATATCGCAGTTATAAATGGCAGGGTTGTATTATTCCTTGCAGTGCTTGTGTTGTTATTAATGGGAGCCTGTCGTTTCCTTGATCTGTCCGGGTTTGTAAATGTACTTGCGCGTGCATTTGCAAAGGTGGTTCAGACAGTATTTGGTGCGATCATGGTCATATGGGTATTTGTGCTGACGCTGCTTACGAAGGGAGGAACGGCAGCAACCGGTCTCGATTATCAGGATACCTTAAATGAATATTATCAGAACAGTGTAAAGGGATATGATGTATTTACCTTGATATTAAAGGTATTTGTAGTTCTTCTTCTGATATTCTTTCTGGTACGGATATTGTTGCAGGTGATTCGTTTCCTTTTGAAACCGAGAAGCCATGCAGATGATGTGATCGAGCTTATCGCCGAAGAACCGAGGCAATATAAAGAACGTATAACAGATAGACGCATAATGCACAGGTTGACAGCTGAAGAACGGGCAAGAAAAATTTATAAGAAGTCGATCCTGCGATATAAGGATGTGATCACACTTAACAAACGGATGACCTGTGAAGATATCAGGCAGGAGATAACAGAGACGGAGGTTGGAAATGTAGAGGGTATTTCTGTTATATATGAACAGATCCGATATGGAGCCGGAGAAGTGGACAGCCATGTTATACGAGAAATGAAAGCGGCATCAGGACAGAATAAAAGGGTGAATGAAAAAGGCAAATAAAAAGGGAGTAGTGCAAAAATGAACCAGAAGAAAAAGACGATTGTATTATGGGGAGTCATCATAGTACTTGCAGCGGCTGTTGTGGCACTGTCAGTTATACTGGTGACAAAAAGTCGGAAAAATAATTATCCGGACGGACAGAAGAATGCCGGAACAGAAGCTGTGATAGAGGGATCCGGGCAGGATACGGAGCAAAAGGCTGAGGATGGCGCTGATCAAAAGAAAGAAAAGGGTGCATCCGATACTCAGAAGTCGACAGATGACAAGAAGACCTTATATGCAGAAGTAACGGTTGGAAGTACATGGGAAAATAACGGGATGACAGCCGCTACAGAGACGGTCACGATCTATAATAAGACCGATAAAGCTGCAACGGATTGGAGCGTTGATCTGGAATTTTCCGGGAAAGTAACGATCGACCAGCTCTGGAATGGAAAGTATACGGCAGATGGATCGGTGGTTCATGTAACCGCAGAAAGCTATAATGAGGAGATACCGGCTGGTGGCAGCATTGATTTTGGATATAATTTGTCAGCATCGGATGTGAAGCCTGTTCGTTGTACATTGATGATCGCAGGAAAAGAAGTAACAACTGTCACCGGCGATGATCAGCAGAAAAATGATGAGAATGCAGCTCAGACAGATGGGCAGTCCGCTGACAGCGATAAAAAAGATCAGTCCGGCAGCGATAAGGTCACCGACAGCAAAATCGGTAAAAAAGAAGATGATCCGTATAAGGTACATGGAAAACTTGCAGTATCGGGAACGGATCTGGTGGATGCATCCGGCAGTAAATTCCGGTTAAAAGGTGTCAGTACACACGGACTTACCTGGTTTGCTGATTTTGTAAGTAAGGACACCTATCAGTATTTCAAAGATTCCTTTGGTATCAATCTGGTGCGTTTTGCGATGTATACAGATACAGGAGATTCCTATGGATATTGTTCCGGCGGAAATAAATCAGAGATCGAGGAGCTTCTTGGAAAAGGTGTTGATGCAGCAACGGATCTTGGACTGTATGCGATCATTGACTGGCATATTTTAAATGACAATGACCCGAATATGCATATAGATGATGCAAAGGATTTCTTTGATCGGATATCAAAGAAATATGCTTCTTACGGAAATGTGATCTATGAGATCGCAAATGAACCTAATGGGGGAACAACCTGGGATTCCGTAAAGAGCTATGCGGAAACGATCATCCCGATCATACGAAAAAATGCGCCGGATGCTATTATCATTGTCGGAACACCAACTTGGAGTCAGGATGTAGACGTGGCAGCTGCAGATCCGATCACAGATCAGACAAATCTGATGTATGCGGTTCATTTCTATGCCGCAACCCATAAGGATGATCTGAGAAATAAGGTTCAGTCTGCACTTGATTCCGGACTCCCGGTTTTTGTATCGGAGTTTGGCTTGTGTGATGCATCAGGAAACGGTTCGATTGATTATGATCAGTCCGATGCATGGTTTGATCTGATCGATGATAAGAATCTAAGCTATGCGGCATGGAATATTTCAAATAAAGCCGAGACATCGTCATTATTTGATTCCTCCTGTACAAAGAAAAGTGGCTTTACAGATGATGATCTGTCAGACAGCGGAAGGTATATTAAGGAAAAAATTGAGAGTTCCTATTGACAAAAGGGATGAAATATATACAATAAAAAAAGATTTTAACAACCTATGGGAGATCATGATTTATGAGAGTAATAGCGGGAACTGCCAGAAGTCTTCGTTTGGAAACGATCGACACGATGGATACCAGACCGACAACAGACCGGATCAAAGAGACCTTATTTAATATCATATCGAGAGAATTGCCGGATTGTACATTCCTGGATCTGTTCAGTGGAAGCGGGGCGATCGCGATCGAAGCATTGAGTCGTGGAGCAAAGCAGGCAGTCCTTGTAGAACAGAATCGGAAGGCAGTAGACTGCATTAACCGCAATCTGGAATTTACCGGATTAAAAGACAAGGCCAGGGTCATCACAGGAGACTGTGTTGCGGCGATTGACAGTCTGGAACGGTCAGGACTTGTGTTTGATATTATATTTATGGATCCTCCATATGGAAAATTATTAGAAAAACAGGTATTGAACCGTCTTGCGTCTTCAGGTATTGTTGATAAAAACACATGGATCATTGTTGAATCGGATCTGAATACAGAATATGATTATTTAACAGATATAGGATTCGAAATCGATCGTGTGAAGAAGTATAAGACGAATAAACATACATTTATACAGGAGATTTTATAAAATGAGTAGTGCAATTTATCCGGGAAGTTTTGACCCGGTCACATTGGGGCATTTGGATGTGATTAAACGCTCTGCGGAGATGTTTGATGAAGTGATCATCGGCGTTTTGAACAATACTTCAAAAACTCCATTGTTTTCTGTAAAAGAACGTGTTAATATGTTGTCTGAAGTGGTGTCAGATATACCGAATGTTCGTGTTGAGAGCTTTGGGGGACTGCTGATTGATTTTGCCAGACAGAATGGTGTAAAAACGATTATCAGAGGCTTAAGAGCTGTAACAGATTTTGAATATGAATTGCAGATTGCACAGAGTAATCGTAAAGTTGCACCGGAGATTGACACCGTATTTTTGACAACGAGTATTGAATATGCATATCTGAGTTCCAGTATCGTGAAGGAGTATGCAAGATATGGGGTAGATGTTACACAGTTTGTTCCAATAGAAGTTGTCGATCGTATAAAAGAAAAATATAACAGAGCATTTTAGGAGGAAATAAGTCATGGCAAAAAAAGGCATTGAGGAAATGATTTCTGAGATTGAGATTTTTATAGATAATTGTAAGTATCAGCCGTTATCATCCAGTAAGATCGTTGTTCCAAAGGATGATCTGGAACAGATGTTAAATGAACTGAAGTTAAAGCTTCCAAATGAGATTGAGCGTTGCAAAAAGATCATGCGTAATAAAGAAGCTATCCTTGCAGATGCAAGAACAAGAGCAGATTCTATTATCACAGAATCTGTTGCGGAGGCAAATAAGCTGGTAGATCAGAGCCAGATAGTTGAACTTGCAAATATCCGTGCAAATGAGATTTTAGATATGGCAAGAAGTCAGGCTGACCAGATTGTAAACGAAGCAAATGCAGATGCAAATGAGATCCGTCTGGGTTCTATGTATTACACTAAGGATAAGCTTACAGAGGTCAGCAATTATATTAATGCAACATTAGAGGCTGAAAAGGCAAATTACGATAACCTGATTCAGTCCTTACAGTCAAATCTGGATATTGTATTGAATAATACAAATGAGATTAATGGAGATATTGCAAATATGACCGGAGCAGCGCAGCAGGCTGCGGCTCCTGAGGATGATCCACAGGCAGTACCGGAAGAGAAAGTAACTGCAGAAGAGGATCGGAATTATAATGTATATGGTAAGACTGAGTATTCCGATGATGAAGAAGACGATGAAGATGATGATTTTGACGATGACTTTCTGGATGACTAGAGATTGTCGGATTTTAGCTTAAAAGTAACAAGATTATCAGATAACTAAACGTTGCGCAGATACATTTACCAAATGTATAGCATATAAAAGACAGCTTTGTACCTTTTAGGATATGCATGGATTGGCACAGGGAGGATATTCCGCCAAATGATGTAACAGAAAGGATCAAAGCTGTTTTTTGTACATGAGAAAGGGAGAGTGCAGATAATTCCGACAGTCCCTTTGTTATCTCAAGGTAACAGGCGAGAATATGAAGAATCGGTATGCCTCCGGTAAATGCGATTACAAGATCATATAGAACAGAGAAAATGGCAACATAGATTCCTATGATGGTGATAGTTGTTATACTGTTTTCGATAACAGAAGACATATAGTTATCATCCTGTGCCGTTGCATATTCGGACAGAGTGCCTGCAGTTTCAGAGAGATATATTCGGTGATTTGGTTGATCATCAGAAGAGAGATGAGCTGTTTTTTTGATTGGCTTAAAATGTAAAATAGATAACTGCTTTTTGGATAACAGATAGTACAGGATGGCATAGCAGATCTGTGGCAGATAGATGACTGCCAGAACAGTGATGGTATTTATCTGCCCGTTTAGATATCGGTTACAGACATATCCCATCAGAAACATAGGGCTGATGTTGTTGCAGAGGGGCATAATGGCATGGGCGAAATCTTTTGATATAACTTGATTTTTGTAGAGCCTGCCTATAGCGATTGCACCGACCGGGTAGCCGCAGAACAGACCGCATAAGAATAACAGGATCAGACAGCCTGCCCGGTTTGGATGCTCCCAGTCAATCATAGACAGGAAGAAACCTGAGATCAGAAGAAAAGGAAGCAGCAGAGGAACCAGATTGTTATACCACAGTACAAGACCCTCTGCAAAACTTTTGGAAACAAATGAAGAATTCAGACAGAGTGTGATAACAAGCAGGATGAAAGCAGGATATAAGCAGAATGAGCGGATAGATAAGGCAGGATGCTTCATAGGGAAAACTCCGGTTTATTTGTTCATCTGTATTTTATGAAAAAAGAGTAATTACTATGAATTATAAATTTCCTAATTTGCGTATAATATTTACAAACAAAAAACAGATAGATTAACAGGAGAAGCTCAGATAAGGTAAAGCATTTTCAGGTAAAATAGTTGAAAAAGAGAAGAAAACTGAGTATAGTTAAGCTGCTATTACAGGAGGTAGATAAAATGATCAAGGTGTGTTTTGAAAATGTAAAGGCGAAAACTCCGCTGGTGCATAATATCACGAATTATGTAACAGTAAATGATGTTGCAAATGTGCTTCTGGCATGTGGAGGAAGTCCGATCATGGCAGATGATATTGACGATGTGGAAGATATCACCGGTATCTGTGGTGGTTTAAATATTAATATTGGGACCTTAAATAAGAATACGATCCCATCCATGCTTGCTGCCGGCAAAAAGGCAAATGAGCTGGGACATGCCGTGCTGCTTGATCCGGTGGGCGCAGGAGCCAGCAGACTACGTACAGAGACAGCGATGAAGCTTTTAAATGAGATAAAATTTGATGTGATCCGTGGAAATATATCAGAAATCAAGACTCTTGCATTTGGTTCCGGCAGTACAAAAGGCGTAGATGCAGATGTGGCTGATGCAGTTACAGAAGATACTCTCGATCAGGCGGTTGATTTTGTGAAAAAATTTGCGGGAAAACTTGGCTGTATCATCGCTGTTACAGGAGCAATCGATCTGGTAGCAGATGCAGATACCTGTTATGTGATTCGGAACGGAAGACCGGAGATGGGTAAGATCACAGGAACCGGATGCCAGTTGTCCGGTCTTATGACAGCTTATCTGACAGCAAATCCGGATAACAAACTGGAAGCTGCTGCAACTGCCGTTATACTGATGGGAGTTGCCGGAGAAGTCGGATTTGCGAATATGGAGTCTACAGATGGCAATTCAACTTATAGAAACCGCATTATTGACGCAATCTATAATATGGATGCAGATAAGCTTTGCAGTATGGCAAAGTATGAGATCAGATAAGGAGTGAACGAGGCTATGAGTAAGCAGACACATATAAAGCCGGAGGAGCTTTTGCTATATGCAGTAACAGATAGACATTGGTTGAATGGGGCAACTCTGATCAGTCAGGTTGAGGCAGCATTAAAAGGCGGAGCAACCTTTATCCAGCTTCGTGAAAAAAATCTGGATGATAAAGCATTTTATCAGGAAGCTCTTGAGATCCAGAAATTATGCAAAGAATATAAGGTGCCGTTTGTAATCAATGATAATGTGGAGCTTGCAAAGAAGATTGGTGCAGATGGTGTGCATGTCGGACAGTCGGATATGGAAGCCTTAGATGTCAGAAAGGTGCTGGGAGACGATAAGATCATCGGAGTATCCGCACAGACAGTGGAACAGGCAGAACTGGCTGAAAAGCATGGAGCGGATTATCTGGGCGTTGGTGCGGTATTTCCAACCGGATCTAAGAATGATGCAACAGAAGTCAGTTTTGAGATGTTACAGGAAATCTGTGAGCATGTGCATATTCCGGTTATTGCAATCGGCGGCATAACCAGAGATAATGTTGTGGAATTAAGTCAAAGCGGAATTTGTGGTATCGCAGTTATCAGTGCGATCTTTGGTCAGACAGATATTGAGGCAGCTACGGCAGATTTAAAAAAACAGACAAAGAAGATGTTAGGAGAATAAGGATGATAAAAGGTGCGATCTTTGATATAGACGGAACACTGATCGATTCCATGGGAATGTGGGAGCATGCGGCAGAACGATATCTGGCAGAAATGAATATCAAGGCAGAACCACATCTTCAAAAAAAACTGTATACATTTACGATTACAGAATCTGCGGAATACCTAAAAAAGAATTACGGCTTGTCAAAAACGATTCCTGATATCATAGATGGAATCAATGAAACTATTGGAGCATTTTACAGAAATGAAGCAGAACCAAAGCCGGGGATCATAGAGTTCTTATCTGCCTTACAGGAGCGGAAAATTCCAATGACAGTAGCGACTGCGACAGACAGGGTTCATATCGAAGCCGTACTGAAGCATAATCATATGGATCATTTTTTCAAGAAGATCTTTACCTGCTCGGAGGTAGGAATCGGAAAAGAATATCCGGATATCTATATTCAGGCAGCAAAGTATATGCAGACGAACATTGCTGATACATGGGTGTTTGAGGACGCTTATCATGGAGCAAGAACGGCATTTGATGCAGGCTTCAAAGTATGTGGTATCTATGATGCTGCGAGTGCGGAGCATGTAAATGAGTTAAAAAAATACAGTACGCTGTATGTTGACAATACAAAGGAATTATATAATATTTTCTTCCTTTAAAGAAACCGGTATGACACAGAATGGATGAAAATGTACAGCAAACCGATAACTAAAGTATTTTTAAAAGTAAAGGAGACAAAGGGTTGAAGACAGTTCTTACAATAGCCGGAAGCGATTCCGGCGGCGGTGCGGGAATCCAGGCAGATATAAAGACCATTATGGCAAATGGTTGTTATGCCATGAGCGCAATCACCGCATTGACCGCCCAAAATACAATGGGAGTGACCGGGATTCAGGAGACAACGCCTGAGATGCTTGCTTTACAGCTTGACGCCGTATTTACGGATATCCTGCCGGATGCGATTAAGATCGGTATGGTCGCATCCGAGAAGTTGATCCGTGTGATCGCAGATAAGTTAAAAGAATATCAGGCAGAACATGTAGTTGTGGATACCGTTATGGTGTCAACCAGCGGACACCGGCTGATCGACGAGGATGCGATCGGTGCTTTAAAAGAATGTCTGCTTCCGATTGCAGAGGTTATTACTCCGAATATTCCGGAAGCAGAGGTATTGGCCGGAATGACGATCCGTGATGAACAGGATATGGTTTGTGCAGCTGAAAAAATATCAAAAGTCTATGGCTGCGCAGTCCTCTGCAAGGGAGGACACAGTATCAACGATGCAAATGATGTCTTATATTCAGACGGAAAAGTCAACTGGTATTATGGAAAACGAATCGATAATCCGAATACTCATGGAACCGGATGCACACTATCAAGTGCAATCGCATCAAATCTTGCAAAAGGGTATAAGATCGATGAAGCAATAAAGAACGCAAAAGACTATATATCCGGTGCGCTTGCAGATGGCATGGATCTGGGACATGGAAGCGGACCTATGAATCACGGCTTTGATCTGAAAAGCAGATTTGCAGAATCATGAAAAAAGTGGTTGCGAATCTCAAATGACTATGTTATTATGGACAAAGTTGGTGTAAAAGCGCATTTGACACCAGAACACTTGGAATGGAGGTGGCAATATGGTAAAGACAATTATCATGGTCGTATATGTAATTATATGTATAGCATTAACAATTATTGTCCTGTCACAGGAAGGTAAATCAGCCAGTCTGACAAGTTCAATTACCGGCGGTAATTATGATAATTCATACTGGGGCAAGAATAAAGGAAGTTCAAAAGATGCGGTTCTCAGAAAGATCACAACAGTGCTTGGTGTTCTTTTTATAGTAATTGCATTGCTTCTTGATTCTAAGCTGTTCTAGTTCATATACAGAATTTATCAGTGCTTACATATATCCTATATGTAAGCACTTTTTAGATATACGGAGAGGTATTTATGACAGAAGAATTAAAGAATGAAAGAAAAGAGAATATATATACCCTGATCAATGACGATGATTACAGACCATTGAAATTTAAAGAGCTTTGTTATCTGCTTCAGATCGGAGGACGTGATAAGGATGACCTGTTAGAAATCTTAAATGAGCTTGTCGATGAGGGCAGGATTGAGAAAACCTCCAAAGGTAAGTATCAGAAGCTTGGAAAGGGTGTCCTTGTCGGTACATTCATCAGCAATCAGAGAGGATTTGGATTTGTCCGTGTGGAAGGATATAAGGAAGATTTCTTTGTACCACAGAAGTATACGATGGGCGCATTCCATAATGATAAGGTGCTGATCCGTGTTGCATCCGGTAACCGGGGCAGATCAACGGAAGCACATGTAGAACGGATTCTGGAACGAGGCTTAAAGCAGTTGGTCGGAACCTATCAGAAGAACCGGAACTTTGGTTTTGTGATTCCGGATAATGGTAAATTAGACAGTGACATCTTTATACCGGAGAAGAAATCCATGGGAGCAGTAACCGGACATAAGGTTGTTGTGGAGATCACAAATTATGGAGAAAAGTCCAAATCTGCAGAGGGACGTGTTGTTGAGATACTTGGACATATCAATGATCCGGAGACGGATGTATTATCGGTTGTAAGAGATCTTGATATTCCGGTTGATTTTCCGGATGTTGTTATGGCAGAGGTGAAGAATATACCGGATGAGGTAACATCAAAAGAAATGGCAGGAAGAACCGATCTCAGACAGTTGCAGACCGTTACGATCGATGGAGAGGATGCAAAGGATCTGGATGATGCGATCACACTCTATGAGGAAAACGGGTTATATAAGCTTGGCGTTCATATTGCAGATGTTACACATTATGTAAGGGAGAATTCTCCGCTTGATAAAGAAGCATTGAAGCGTGGAACAAGCTGTTATCTGATCGATAAGGTCATACCGATGCTGCCGCATAAGCTGTCAAACGGTATCTGTTCACTGAACGAGGGGAAAGATCGTCTGACGCTTAGCTGCCTGATGGATATAGATGCAAACGGTAAGATCATCAATCATAAGATCTGTGAATCGGTGATCAATGTTGACCGCAGAATGTCATATACAAGTGTATCTGCAATCGTAGAGGATCATGATCCGGCAGAAACAGAAAAATATAAAGAACTGGTTCCTATGTTTGAATTAATGCTTCATGTGTCAGAGTTGTTAAGAACGATCCGACATGAGCGAGGTTCGATTGATTTTGATTTTGATGAGTCTAAGATTACAGTTGATGAAGACGGTCAGGTATCTTATATCGGAGTGTATGAGAGAAGACGTTCGAATCAGATTATTGAAGACTTTATGCTGGCTGCAAATGAGACGATCGCTGAAGACTATTTCTGGCAACAGATTCCATTTGAATATCGTATCCATGAGGCACCGGATACGGAGCGTGTAAAGCAGTTATCCATTCTGATCAGCAAGTTCGGATATTACTTTAAGGCATCCAAAGAGAATATTCATCCGAAGGAGTTCCAGAAGCTGTTATCAAAAATCGAGGGTGAGCCATGTGAGAATCTGATCAGCCGTATGACACTTCGTACGATGCGGCAGGCGAGATATTCGACGGAATGTGAAGGACATTTTGGATTGTCCTGTAAATATTACTGCCATTTTACATCGCCGATCCGAAGATATCCGGATCTTCAGATCCACAGGATCATTAAGGATAATATCCATGGAAGATTGGATGACAGAAGACTTTCGCATTATGATGCGATCCTTCCAAAGGTAAGCGATGATAATTCCAGAAAAGAACGCCGCGCGGAAGAAGCAGAACGTCAGGTCGAGCGTTTAAAGAAAGTGGAATACATGGAGCATCATATCGGAGAAGAATTTGAAGGTATCATATCAGGAGTCATCAACCGTGGTATCTTTGTAGAGCTTCCAAATACTATTGAGGGATTTGTAGATGTGTCGACACTTTATGACGATTTTTATGTGTATTCGCAGGATGAATATGCTATGATCGGAGAATCAACCGGAAAGAAATACTCGATCGGTGATACCGTTAAGGTAAAAGTAAAGCTTGCAGATAAACAGAGCAGACGGATCGAATTTGTGATCCGGTCAGATGCCAAAGAAGGAGATGAAGCAGGACATGGCAAAGGAAAGAGGAAACAAACTCATCGCAAATAACAAAAAGGCATATTTTGATTATTTCATAGAAGAAAAGTACGAGGCAGGGATTGCACTGACCGGAACAGAAGTGAAATCAGTCAGACAGGGACATTGTAGCATCAAAGAATCTTTTATCAGTATCGATAAAGGAGAAATCTACATTTATCGTATGAATATCAGCCCATATGAAAAAGGCAATATATTCAATAAAGACCCACTTCGTACCAGAAAGCTGTTGCTTCATAAGTATGAGATCAATAAACTGATGGGAGCCCAGCAGGTAAAAGGATATACGATCGTTCCATTAAAGGTCTATATCCGTGACGGCCTGGTCAAGATGGAGATCGGGCTGGCAAAGGGTAAGAAATTATACGACAAACGTCAGGACATCGCGAAGAAGGATGTCAAGCGAGAGAATGAGCGTGAGTTCAAGATCCGTAATTTGTAAGATCTGATAAAGAATTTCAGAAATATCCGAGTATGATAAACAGAATTATTCCCGATATTTTGTATGAAGTTTTAAAGATTTTGTGAAATGCTGGAATATTTCATGCAGATGTGATATACTCCAATAAGATTTTTACTGGGAGGTCAGGCAAGTGAGCCAGAGTAAAGTAGATAAAAGAAAATATGAGAAGAAGAACCGCGCAGCGATCATGAAGCGCGAAAAGAGAAAGAAAATCCTTGGATGGTGTATATTTGGCGTGTTAGTCGGATGCATTCTTGCAGCCACACTGGGCGTAAAGATATACAAGGCCATTCCAAAGTATGTAGAGGCTGAGAAGCTCGGTGCATATGTCAGCCAGACATGGGCAGAACAGGGATATGGAAGTATTTTCCCTGCAACTTCATCTGATGCATCAGACGGAGACAGTACGGATGTTGAAGATACTGACAGTGATACTTCTGAAGACACAGCTTCTGAAGCAGATACTACATCTGAAACGACAACTACAGCAGAGACTGATACCACAGAAGCTGCTGAGTAATATATGAAAGCACCTGATAACAGAGCTTTCCTTTATAAACCAGGGGTTGACTGGTTTCGACAGGGGTTTTGCAGTCATGGAAGCCATCCGTGGACTAGGACCACGTTAAAACTTAGACTAAATATAAACGCTAACGATAATTTAGCTTACGCTGCCTAATTAAAGGCAACTGCCAGCTTTAAGGTCCCCCGTACCTTTTAGATCTGGTATCATCCAACGGGAAACTCCGGTGCTTAAGCTTTGCGGTATCGGAAAATTCATGAAGCTACCGATGTATCCAGCCTGTCCGTAGGCGTGGTATTGAGGAAATGTTAAAATACGGAATGTGATGGGAGATGCCGTGATGAATGAGCTTTTGGACGTGGGTTCGAATCCCACCAGCTCCATAGCATGAACTATGGCAAAAAGAATGCAAGGTCATACATCCAAAAAGATGTAGATTTTTCTTGCATTCTTTTTATTTGTATGGTAAACTGAACGAGTTGTGAAAAAAATCGATGGTCCTCTGTACCGGTGTGGTAGTAAGAACATCTAAATATCAAGGAGGTCACACAAAATGAATAGCGATTACATTAAGAATCTTGAAGCTTCTCAGATGAAGGCAGAAGTTGCTGACTTTGCAGTAGGTGATACTGTTAAGGTACACAACAAGATCAAAGAAGGTAACAGAGAGAGAATCCAGATTTTCGAAGGAACTGTTATTAAGAGACAGGGTGGAAGCAACAGAGAGACTTTCACAGTCAGAAAGTTCTCAAATGGTGTTGGCGTAGAAAAGACATGGCCGGTACATTCACCATTTGTTGAGAAGATTGAAGTAGTTAGACATGGTAAAGTAAGACGAGCTAAGATTTACTACTTACGTTCAAGAGTTGGTAAAGCTTCAAAGGTTAAAGAGCTTGTTAAATAATTTTTACAGGTTACATGAAAAAGTGGCTGGGGTTAATAGCTCCAGCCATTTTTGCAATATGAGCATATTGGAGTAAGAATATGAGCGATAAAAGTGAACGCAGAAAGAGAATAAGACGGGAAAAGCGGCGGCAGAGAAGAAAAGAAAGAAGCTTTAAACGTATAGTCAGAACGATATTTGGCTGGTTGTTGTCTGTTTTGATTGCAATCGTACTGGGATATGGAATGGTATCTTATTGTTTTCAGACTGTGTATGTGGTTGGGGACTCGATGAGTCCGGTGTGCATAAATCAAGATAAGGTTACAGTAAATAAGTTATGTTACCTTCTTGGCTCTCCGGATCGATATGACATAGTAGCATATAGAAGTGTTGATACACCGGATGAATATTATGATATTAAACGTGTGATCGGTTTACCGGGAGAGACCGTGCAGATAAAGGATGGCAAGGTCTACATTAATGATAAAGAACTTACGGATACTCCGTTCAGTGATTATATCTTTACGGCAGGGCTTGCAGAGAACACGATCACACTTGCTGATGATGAATATTTTCTTCTTGGAGATAATGTGAATAACAGCGAAGATTCCCGTTTCTTAAAAGTGGGAAACGTGAAAAAAGCTGAGTTATTAGGAAGGATAAAGAAACGATGAATATACAGTGGTATCCGGGACATATGACAAAAGCAAAACGTATGATGCAGGAAGATATCAAGCTGATCGATGTTGTGATCGAGCTGATCGATGCCAGAGTGCCATACAGCAGTAAAAATCCTGATATTGATGCTTTAGCTGCGAATAAATACAGATTGATTTTATTGAATAAAACAGATCTGGCAGACGCAGCTGTGACCGCGGAATGGGAAGCATATTATAAGGAAAAAGGTTTTTTTGTTGCTAAGATCAATGCCAGATCCGGGGATGGAATGAAGAATATTAGCAATGTAGTAAAGGAAGCATGTAAAGAGAAAATTGAACGTGACAGAAAGCGTGGAATCATTAATCGTCCGCTTCGTGCCATGATCGTCGGTATTCCAAATGTCGGTAAGTCTACATTTATTAATTCTTATGCCAGAAAGGCGTGTACAAAGGTTGGCAACAAGCCGGGTGTTACAAAAGGAAAGCAATGGATACGTCTTGGAAAGGATATTGAATTATTGGATACCCCGGGAATATTATGGCCCAAATTTGATGATAAAGAGGTTGGATTACGACTTGCATTTATCGGATCGATCAATGATGAGATCTTAAGTATTACTGACCTTGCGTATGAATTGATCAAATTTTTACAATTAAACTATTGTCAGAGCCTTGCAGATAGGTATAATATTAATGATGATGACGACAGTGTTCATATTCTGGAACAGATTGCCGAGAAACGTGCGTGCATCAAAAAGGGTGGAGAATTAGACATTGATAAGGCGGCTGCGCTCCTGCTTGATGATTATCGTTCGGGCAAGTTGGGCAGAATCTCACTGGAACGTCCGAGTATGGTAAAGGATAAATAGTTATTATGAAAGAAGATAATGAACGCGTAGAAGCGTTAAATGCAATATTTGATGATGATCCCATGCGGAAAGAGCGTGAAAAAGAGATCAGAAAGCTTGAAAAGAAACGTGAAAAGCAGCTTGCGAAGCTGCAAAAAAAAGGGATCGATCCGGAACAGCAGAGATCAGAAGAAGCAGTAAAAGAGGCGGATGCAGATGAAAAGGAAGCATCTGATAAGGTTTTAAATGAGGATGGAGAAGCGATAACCAATTATTTCGCAGAATCCGATCCGGCATCGAACACTCATGTTCAGGATGAAGTTGATAAGCCGAAAAAAAAGAAGAAAAAAGAAAAGAAAAAGCAGGAGAAAGAGGAGATCAATATCGTAAAAGATTTAATTAGTCTTGCCATTTATATTCTTGCGATCGTTGCGGTATGCTGGCTGATTCTTACCTATGTGGGACAGCGTACAGAAGTAAGCGGAGATTCCATGAATGATACTCTGCATGATGGTGATAGTTTATGGATCGATAAGCTGTCTTATCGCTTTAAAGATCCTGAAAGATTTGATATTGTGGTATTTCCTTATGAGGAAGAGGATGAGACCTATTATATCAAACGAATCATCGGTCTTCCCGGCGAAACCGTTTATATTGATGAAGATGGTGTGATCTATATTAATGATGAGCCGTTAGAAGAAAATTATGGTAAAGAAGTGATCGAAGAAAATCATCGAGGACTTGCGGCAGAAGCGGTTACGCTCGGAGATGATGAGTATTTCGTAATGGGAGACAACCGGAATAACAGCCGGGACAGCAGATTGTCAGATGTCGGAAATATACATAAGGACAAGTTTGTTGGTAAAGCAGTATTCCGTTTTACCGGTGGATTCGGTTTTTTAAATAAAGAAGAACAATAAGTACAGATAAATGGCTGTCGTGTAAGAAACAACAGCCATTTATGCTTATATGAGGATGAGATGGAAAATAAAAGAAAAAGTATAACAGAGATTAAATCCGAATTTGCAAATGCAGATATTCATTCAGTCAGACAGGTGATGGAAAGATATGCAGAGGATGACAGAGAAGGTGTAAAAAAACTGATCCTTTCTGCTGAAAAGAAGCTTACAGCACATCAAAAAGAGCTTGACCGGATGGAGCATATGTTTGAATATGAGAGACAGCATGCGGACTGTCAGTATATCTGTGGAATTGATGAGGTAGGCCGTGGTCCGCTTGCAGGTCCGGTAGTAGCTGCGGCTGTCATTCTGCCGGAGAATTGCGATATTCTATACCTGAATGATTCCAAGCAGCTCTCTGAAAAGAAGCGTGAAGAATTATATGATGAGATTACAGAAAAAGCGGTTGCTTACGGAATCGGTATGGCAGATGAGAAGCTGATCGATCAGATCAATATTTTAAATGCGGATTATGAGGCCATGCGGATCGCGATACATAAGCTTGCCGTGAAGCCGGATCTGTTATTAAACGATGCGGTCAGAATACCGGAGGTAGAGATACCACAGGTATCGATCATTAAAGGAGATGCAAAGTCGGCTTCGATCGCCGCTGCCAGTATTATTGCAAAGGTAACGAGGGATCGGTTAATGGTCGCTTATGATGAGATCTATCCCGGGTATGGATTTGCAAAGAATAAAGGGTATGGTTCGAAAGAGCATATAGAAGCATTAAAAACAATTGGACCATGTGAGATCCACAGAAGATCATTTATTACACATTTCTGGAAAGAATAGTAGAAAGAAAAAGGGGAACAGTCAGTATCGAGCGTTATAATACGAGAAAAAAAGGAACAGAATATGAAGACATGGCTGCATTATATCTGAAAGATACAGGGTATCGGATATTTGCCAGAAATTATCGGATTTCTGCCGGAGAGATCGACCTGATCGCAGGAAAAGACGGGTATCTGATATTTGTAGAAGTAAAATACCGGAGCAACAGCAGACATGGTTCACCGGAATCAGCAGTAACGCCTGCCAAGCAGCGGCAGATCAGTAAGGTAGCTGTGTATTATATGAAACGATATGGATATGATCCGTATAACACACCGGTAAGATTTGATGTTATTGCTGTGACGGAAAATGAGATTCGTCATATTGAGGATGCGTTTCCTTATCAAGGATATTATTAAGGCTATGAGGTATGAAGATGTATAACATAATATATATCAATCAGGATAAAACTACAGAGATAAAAGTGAAGAACGGAGTTCCGTATATCGTATTCAAGAATCTGGAACTGCCCGGTATCGTGCATGGGTTTTCGACAAGGCTTGGAGGTGTCAGTGAGGGAATCTATTCTACGATGAACTTGAGCTTTCATCGTGGAGATGATATGGATGCGGTGATGGAGAACCATAGGAGACTGGCACAGGCAGTCGGATATGATCACAGAAGACTGGTATTTTCCGATCAGGTACATGAAACAGTGATCCGCAAAGTGACAGAGGAAGATGCCGGAAAAGGGATCACAAGAGAATCAGATATAACGGGGACAGATGGCCTGATGACGAATGTAAAGGATCTGCCGCTGATCACATTTTATGCAGACTGTGTACCGGTATTCTTCTACGATCCGGTAAAAGAAGTTGTAGCCATGAATCATTCCGGTTGGCGGGGAACAGTTAAGAATATCAGCCGGCATATGGTTGAAGCACTAAATAAAGAATATGGCTGTGAGGCTTCGGATCTGATCTGTGCGGTCGGACCGTCTATTTGTCAGAACTGTTATGAGGTAAGTGAGGATGTAGCTGAGGCATTTAAGGATGCTTATTTACCGGAACAGTACATGAAAATGACAAAAAATATTGGAAATGGTAAGTATTTGCTTGATTTACACCGGGCAAATTATTATAATCTGACTGGTGCAGGTATATTGCCTGAACATATAAATGTAACCGACATATGTACATGCTGCAATCCGGATTTCCTGTTTTCACACAGGGCGAGCCATGGAAAACGTGGCAATCTGGGAGCTGTTATCATGCTGAAATCGACAGCAGACGGAGGAAACGTAAATGAGTAAACCGATAGTAGCCATCGTTGGACGACCAAATGTAGGTAAATCTACCCTGTTCAATGCACTGGCAGGAGAGAAAATTTCAATTGTAAAAGATACGCCAGGCGTAACCAGAGACAGAATCTATGCAGATGTGAGCTGGCTCGATTATAATTTTACGATCATAGATACCGGTGGAATTGAGCCGGAAAGCGACAATATTATTTTAAAAAGTATGCGGGAGCAGGCAGAGATTGCCATTGAAACCGCGGATGTTATTATATTTATGACAGATGTCAGACAGGGACTTGTGGATGATGATCATAAGGTAGTCCAGATGCTCCGTAAATCCAAGAAGCCGGTGATCCTTGTGGTAAATAAGGTAGATAGCTTTGAGAAATATATGAATGATGTATACGAGTTCTATAATCTCGGACTGGGTGATCCTGTTCCGATATCCGGTGCATCCAGACTTGGAATCGGAGATATGTTAGATGAGGTTGTCTCTCATTTTGATGAAGATTCAAAAAATGAAGAGGAAGATGACAGACCTAGAATTGCCATTATCGGCAAGCCGAATGTAGGTAAGTCATCGATCATCAACAAGCTTCTCGGAGAGAATCGTGTGATCGTATCTGATATTGCCGGAACGACCAGAGATGCGATCGATACCGAAATCGTGAGAAATGGAACGGAATACGTATTTATTGATACTGCAGGACTTCGAAGAAAGAGCAAGATCAAGGAGGATATCGAGCGTTACAGTATCATTCGTACCGTATCGGCTGTTGAACGCTGTAATGTAGCTGTACTGGTTATTGATGCGACAGAGGGTGTCACGGATCAGGATGCAAAGATCGCAGGCATTGCTCATGAACGTGGAAAAGGAATGATCATTGTTGTAAATAAATGGGATGCGGTGGAGAAAGACGATAAGACTATTTATAAGTTTACAAAGGAGATCCGTGAGAAGCTGTCCTATATGCCATATGCAGAATTATTATTTGTGTCAGCAGCCACAGGTCAGAGACTTCCGAAATTATTCGAAACGATTGATGCCGTTATCGAGAACCATTCGCTCCGTGTTGCCACCGGTGTATTGAATGAGATCATGACAGAAGCAGTTGCTATGCAGCAGCCGCCTACAGATAAAGGAAAACGTTTGAAGCTGTTTTATATTACTCAGGTAGCGGTTAAACCTCCTACATTTGTAATATTTGTAAATGATAAAGAACTGATGCATTTCTCTTACACACGTTATATTGAAAATAAGATCAGAGAAGCATTTGGTTTCCGAGGTACACCTCTAAAATTCATTATCAGGGAGAGAAAAGAAAAATAATGTTAATCTTAGCAAGAATCATATGTCTGGTCGGAGGATATTTTTTCGGTATTATCCAGACAAGCTATATCTATGGTAAATTACACGGTATCGATATCCGTGAATATGGAAGCGGAAATGCAGGCACTACAAATGCACTTCGGGTTCTGGGAAAGAAAGCGGGAGCGGTTGTCTTTCTGGGAGATCTTTTCAAATCAGTTGTAGCCTGCAGTATCACACATATCATTATGAATGCACTTGGTATTGAGAATGTGTATTTGTTCGTGATCTACACAGCGGCAGGCGTTGTTCTTGGGCACAATTTCCCATTTTATATGCAGTTTAAAGGCGGTAAGGGAATTGCAGCGACTTCCGGTATTGCGATCGGTCTGCTTGACTGGAGAGTTGCGTTGATCGAGCTTGGATTGTTTGTATTTTGCGTAGTGGTAACAAAATATGTATCGGTAGGTTCTATTTGTCTGGTACTCGGACTGATGGTCTCCTATACGATATTTGCTTATACCGGTTCTTATGGTTTTACATCTGATTCCATGAAGCTTGAAAGCTGTATCGTATTAGGACTTATTACTCTGCTTGCTATTTACAGGCACAAACAGAATATTGTAAGACTTATAAAAGGTACAGAGAATAAGTTTTCATTAAAAGATAAAAGAAAAACAAAAGAAGAACAGGCATAGGATAATAATTTGTGGTTTAATCGACCATGAAGTTTTATAAGATGGAGAGGTATATAGTATGATAATTGGTATTTTAGGAGCAGGAAGCTGGGGGTCAGCACTTGCAAACCTGTTGGCTGGAAATGGACATGATGTAACAGTCTGGTCTATAGATGAAAAAGAAATCGAGATGTTGAATACATACAGGGAACAGAAGGATCGTCTGCCGGGTGTTCATTTGAACGATACAATTGTATTTACAACAGATCTGGAACAGACGATAGATGGTAAGAAAATGATCATTTGTGCGGTTCCATCTCCTTTTATCCGAAGCACTGCAAAAAAGATAGCACCTTATATTACAAACGAACAGCTGATCGTTAATGTCAGCAAGGGTATTGAGGAAGCAACTTTGACTCCGATCGTAGAGATTATCGAGAGTGAGATACCGGGGGCAAAGGTAGCAGTCCTTTCCGGTCCAAGCCATGCGGAGGAAGTCGGTATCGGTATTCCGACTACTGTTGTAGCAGGTGCACGTGATATGGATACGGCAAAGCTGATTCAGAATACATTTATGAATGATGTCTTCCGTGTCTATACAAGTACAGATGTGACGGGAATCGAGCTTGGAGGCTCGGTTAAGAATGTTATCGCACTGGCTGCCGGAATCACAGACGGACTAGGATTCGGAGATAATACAAAAGCAGCGTTAATGACCAGAGGCATGGCAGAAATAATAAGACTCGGTACTGCAATGGGCGCTCACGTTGAGACTCTTGCCGGTTTGTCAGGTATGGGAGATCTGATCGTGACATGTACGTCCAGACACAGTCGTAATAGGAATGCCGGTTATCTGATCGGACAGGGAAAGAGCTATAAAGAAGCAATGGCTGAGGTTAAAATGGTTGTAGAGGGAGTATACTCAGCAAAAGCAACCCTGAAGCTTGCGAAGAAATATGGTGTTGATATGCCAATCGTTGAAGAGGTAAACAAGGTTTTGTTCGAGGGAAAGCCTGCTCGTGAAGCAGTGGTAGATCTGCTTACCAGAGACAGAAAAGCAGAGATATCTGTAGAGGAATAATTTTCTGACATACTTATAAAAGTACATTCATATATTACTTATATGATAATCTTTACATAGGAAACAGATTTTGTATTTCGGGTTGGACACATATATTGCGGAATACAAAAACAGGAACGGAAAATGTGTAAGAAATGCAGGAGGTATATATGGAAGGCTTTAATGTGTATAATGACATCAATGCCAGAACAAACGGAGAGATCTATCTGGGTATTGTCGGACCTGTTCGGACAGGAAAATCAACATTTATCAAACGTTTTATGGAGATGATGGTTCTTCCGAACATAAAAGATGAGAATGACCGCGAAATTGCTCTGGATGAGATGCCGCAATCGGCATCCGGTAAGACAATCATGACGACAGAACCGAAATTCATTCCGAAAGAAGGGGTGGAAATCCGGGTAGATGATGAGATTGATATGAGGGTTCGTCTGATCGATTGTGTCGGATATGTGGTAGACGGAGCTGAAGGGCAGACGGAAGATGGAAAAGAGCGTATGGTTAAGACACCATGGTATGATTATGATATTCCATTTGCCAAGGCGGCAGAGATCGGAACGAAGAAGGTTATAAACAGTCATTCAACGGTCGGGATTGTGGTGACCTGTGATGGAAGCTTTGGCGATCTTGCCAGAGAGAGTTATATCGATGCAGAGGAAAAAACAATTGCAGAGTTAAAGTCAATCGGGAAACCCTTTGTTGTTATATTGAATTCGAATCGTCCGGGTGCAGCCGAGACAAAGGAACTGGCAGATTTGATGGTAGAAAAGTATGGAGTAGCTGTTCTTCCGGTTAACTGCGATCAACTGAACAGGAAGGATATCAATGAGATCTTTACTTCCATGTTATACAGTTTTCCGATCACATGTATTAATTTTGTAATTCCCAAATGGTTAGAAGTATCGGAAAATGAAAACAAGATCAAAAAGAGTGTCATCGAGAATGCCATGGATATACTGAATGGCAATCAGCATATCTATGACATGGTTCATTGTTCGTTCCCTGAAAACGAATATGTGGAAAAATATACATATAACAATATAAATCTGGCAGACGGTTCATTGAATGTACAGGTAACGATCTATAACAGATATTATTACGAGATGCTTTCCGATATGCTGGGAACAGATATTCATAATGAATATGATTTTATAACTGAAATAAAGGAAATGGCAGAAAAGAAGAAATTCTGCAATGGAGTCATGAATGCACTTGAAGGTGTAAAAAATGGCGGATACGGGCTTGTAATGCCCGAAAAAGAGGATATTACGCTTGAGACACCGGAGCTTATAAAATCCGGTAACAAATATGGTGTTAAGATCAAAGCAGAAGCGCCCTCCGTACATATGATCAAGGCGAATATCACAACGGAGATCGCACCTATCATTGGTACGAAGGAACAAGCAGAAGATCTGGTAGAGTATATTAAGACCAGTACCGGAGAAAACGGAGAAGATATCTGGGATGTTAATATATTTGGAAAATCGATCGAGCAGCTTGTAGAAGATGGATTAAATACTAAGACAAACAAGATGAATGTAGAAAGTAAGCAGAAGTTACAGGACACCATGGAAAAGATCGTGAATGACGGAAATGGTGGACTGGTCTGTATTATTATATAATCATACAAAGAACAGATGCAGAGACTTACATGGTATCTGTGAGTGATAAAGGGAGAAACTATGTCGGCAATCGATGTAAAACTTAACGTATTTGAAGGACCGCTTGATCTGCTCCTTCATCTGATCGAAAAGAATAAAGTAAATATCTATGATATACCGATTGTAACGATCACAGAACAGTATCTGGATTATGTGAATCATATGGAGGAGGAAGATCTGGATGTTATGAGTGAGTTCCTCGTAATGGCGGCAACTCTGATTCGTATTAAATCCAAAATGCTTCTTCCTAAAGTGACGGAAGATGACGAAGAGGAAGAAGATCCAAGAGACGAGCTTGTTCGAAGGCTGTTGGAATATAAGATGTACAAATATGCAGCAAGTGAGCTGAAGGATCTGGAGCTTGATGGCGCAAAGGCATTCTATAAAAAAGAAAGCATTCCTGCTGAGGTGAAGAATTTCAAGCCAGCAGTAGATACGGTTGCTTTGATCTCTGAATATGACATCAATCTGGAAAGGCTGAATGAGATTTTTAAGTCTGTGATGCGGAAACAGGTTGAAAAGGTAGATCCGATCCGTAGTAAGTTTAAGAACATTGAAAGAGAAGAAATCTCTCTGGAAGCTAAGATGGCTGAGATTCGGGAACAGGTTCGTGGACTTGCCGGAATCAACTTTCGGACGCTGCTTGAGATGCAGGCTTCAAGGTCGAACATTATAGTAACGTTTCTTGCAATCTTAGAGCTTATGAAAATCGGAGCGATCCAGATTCGGCAGGAAGAAATCTTTGGAGAGATCATCATTGATTCTCGGGATGACATTGAAACATATGAGTTGAACAGTTTTACTGTCAGCGCAGATAAAGAAGATACGAATGAGTCTGCTTCCGCAGAGGAAAAGCCGGACACGATTTAAGAGGCTGATAATGAAACGGATGAGACAGGACGAGGATAAAACAGGTATGGATAAGATAAAAGAGAACGAAGCAGCATATAATTTAAAAGAATATGACAGCGATAAGAGTAATGAGGAAGATGTATCCAGAACAGTTCAGGCAGATCTGTCAGATGCAGGTGAGCAAGATATGACGCCGGAGAATACAGAGAAACAGCCGGTTACTTATAAAGAATACAGTACAGAATATCTTGTATCTGCGGTTGAGGCTATACTGTTTTCCATCGGAGAATCTGTGTCGGTTGACAGATTGGCAAAGGCACTTGAGATGGAAATAAAAAAGCTGTCCAAACAGATGGAAGAGGTACTTGCGATCTACAATCAGTCAGATCGTGGCATCAAGATGGTAGAACTTGAAAACGCTTATCAATTATGTACCAGAAATGAATACTACGATGTACTTACAAAGGTTGTCTGTACACCTAAGAAGCCGAATCTGACAGATGTACTTCTTGAAACCTTATCAATCGTAGCTTATAAACAGCCAATCACCAGACCGGAGATAGAGGCTATTCGAGGAGTTTCCTGTGCACATGCGATCAATAAGCTTATGGAATATGGATTAGTAGATGAGGTTGGACGGTTGGATGCTCCGGGACGACCGATTCTTTTTGGAACAACAGAAGAGTTTCTGCGAAGCTTTGGTGTTGCATCCACGGAAGAACTTCCGATGATCAGCCCGGATAAGATTGAGGATTTCAAGAAAGAAGCTCAGGAAGAGGCAAACGAGATCACACTTGGTTTGGATAATGAGTCATAAAGCAGCCGGATACGGAATATAATTTTATGAATAAAGAATATATCCGGTGATGATATGACTGAAATATATAAAAAATATCATAAAAAAAGAAAGAAACCTGCGGGAAGAATGAAACAAAAAATTCCGGCAGGTTTTCTGTTTGCATGGTTTCTGACAGCAGCCGTGCTGCTTGGTTCCGTGATCCCTGTAAAAGCGTTAAATATGCCTGTATGCCAGATACCATATTATCGAACGGAGGGCATCAGGCAGGATAATAATACCGGTCGGACTGCTTCAGAAGTGAAGCTCTCGGACAATGACCTTCATGCTTTATCAGCTATCCTGTTGGATGGAAAAAATGGCAGGGTACTGTATGATAAAGCTGGTGAAGAGGTTCGGGCAAATGCCAGTACAACGAAGATTTTAACCTGTATCCTTGCGCTGGAATATGGTGATCCCGATGATATCGTTATAGTATCCTCTTATGCGGCAAAGATGCCGGATGTTCAGTTGAATATCAGAGAGGGTGAAGAATACCGGTTAAAAGATCTGCTTTATTCGCTGATGCTTGAAAGTCATAACGACAGTGCTGTTGCAATAGCTGAATATATTGGTGGAAGCGTTGAAGCATTTGCCGATCTGATGAATCGAAAAGCAATAGAAGTCGGCTGTACAAATACACATTTTATTACGCCTAATGGGCTGGATGCAAAGGATGAATATGGGATTCACGGAACGACCGCAGAGGATCTTGCCCGGATCATGCGGTATTGTATCAGAGAGTCACCGAAACGGGAACAGTTTCTTGCTATAACAAGAACAGCTACATATTCCTTTACAAATGTAGGGGGAACGAGAAGCTTTAGCTGTTCCAATCATAATGCTTTTCTGAATATGATGGATGGAGCTTTGACCGGAAAAACGGGATTTACCGGATCTGCAGGATATTGTTATGTCGGAGCGTTGGAGCGGGATGGAAAAATACTGATCGTTGCCCTTCTTGGCTGTGGGTGGCCGGGAAATAAGACCTATAAATGGGCAGATACAAAAAAATTAATGAATTACGGACTAGCAAATTATCAGGAGCATGTAATTACTGATGATATACTTCAAAAGAATAAGATACCGGTTCTTTCGGATTCTGTTTATGGAACAATAAAAGAAGATACAGAGACAGTTGGCTGGGAATGTCATTTTTCGGAAACTCTGCTTTTGCGGACAGATGAACAGATCTCGGTTAAGTATCTGCTGCCTGAGTATCTGAAATGCCCGATATATGCAGGAATGCAGGCAGGTTCTGTGGTGTTGTTAATTGGTGGGAAAGCATTTGCAATCTATTCGGTGACAATAACAGAAAATGTTCAAAGTGAATCTTTGTATGATTTCATGAAGGAATATGTAAAAGACTACATAGACAGGAATTTCTTCTGATTAGACTGTAATAATTCAGTAATCGGAAAGAGTATGATCTATAATAGATGACAGATGTAAGAAAGTCTATAAGGAGGATATAATTTGAGACAGTTTGTAATGATAGGCGGAGATATGCGTTGTCATTATCTGGCAGCATATTTAAAAGAACAGGGAGTATATGTTACAACATATAAAGTGCCAGACTGTGAGGATGAATACAGCAGCTGGCCAATGCTTTCTGAAACTTTCAGAAATGACAGTACTGTTGAAGAAAGGGTATTGTTATTACCTGTTCCGGTTGCAAAAGACGGAATCCATATCAATGGATGTACAGAGCTTGCGATAGAAAATATTGCAGGGAGTCTTACAGCTTTTGATTTTGTATGCGGGGGAGTGCTCCCATCCGGGCTGACAGATGCCTGTACAGCAGCCGGTGTACCATATTATGATTATATGAAGGATGATTGTGTGGCGTTAAAGAACGCAGTTGCTACGGCGGAGGGGGCTATAGCTGAAAGCTTTATGATGAGTGATATTAATATTGAGAACAGCAAATGTCTTGTCACCGGATATGGAAGATGTGGCCGTGTGCTTGCACAGAAGCTCCTTCGTATGGGCGCTGAGGTAACGGTTACAACCAGAAGTGTGGAAGCATGTTTTAAGGCGGCAATGGGAGACTGCCATACGATTCTATTAAATCAGCTTGGCTCAGACAATAAGCTTGATCAGTTTGATTTTTGTTATAATACCATACCTGCGCCTGTATTAAATCGAGATATATTATCAAAGTTCCGACAAAATATAGTGATCCTTGATATCGCATCGATGCCCGGTGGAACAGATTTTTCCTATCTGGATGAAAGAGGGATAAGATACCGACACAGTCTGGGTATTCCGGGACGCTATTCACCGAAGACTTCGGGCGAGATCCTTGGAGAGGCGGTTTTGGAGTATCTGCTTTTTTGAGTCACATGTCATGATGTTCTGCATAATCTATAATAAACATAAAATTTCTCTGCAAAGGTAATTGTTTTATGAGTTAATTAAATAAAAACCTGACTACCTGCCGGAATATTGATTTTATGGAGTTCATATAGCATGGAAAGGATTATAGATATGAGTTTATCAGGGTGCAATTGCGGCGTTGCAATAACCGGTTCTTTTTGTACTTTTGATAAAGTAAAGATAGAGATAGAGGAAATGACGAAAATGGGAATATCGGTGTATCCGATCTTTTCTGATCGTTCGGCGACATACGACACCAGATTTGGTAAAAGTGATGAATTTGTAAAAGACATTCAGAGGATTACAGGGAAGAAGGGAATATTTACGATTCAGGAGGCAGAACCGATCGGTCCTAAGGCATATCTGGATGTATTGGTGATCGCCCCATGTACCGGAAATACACTCGCAAAGCTGTGTAACGGTATAACGGATTCTCCTGTGCTGATGGCAGCAAAGGCACATATCAGGAATAATAAACCACTGATCATCAGCATATCGACAAATGATGCGATGGGAATGAATTTTAAGAATATCGGAATGCTTATGAATATGAAAAATATTTATTTTGTTCCTTTTTATCAGGATGATCCTGTAAAGAAACCGAATTCCCTGATCGGAAAACTGTCTATGATACCGGATACGATAGAGGAGGCTTTAAAGGGGAAGCAGATTCAGCCGGTGTTATGTGACAAATAAAAAGAATGAGAGCCTGTAACCTTAATTTCATTTGATGCCCTATATAATTACATGACTTGCTTCATTTCTATTCGACTCGCACGCGTATTTGTCAGCAGTCGCCCAAACTCACCCTAACGGGTTCAAACATGGGCTTGGTGCTGACAGCTGGTGCAAGTCTCATAACGAAATTACGCAAATGTTAGTAATTTATGTAGGGCATCATACTGAATTATAGGTTACATGCTCTTTATTTACTTTATAGGAGGTTTGTTTTTATAAGATAAATAATCTGCTGGAAAAGGGGCGATAGAGTATCGGGCATTTTGGAGTTCTGGTATATAAGATATAAACACCCACCGGCTGGTGGGTGTTATGATCAGAATTCGATGGAGATCTGGTATTCTTTCAGCCAGTAGTTGATCTGTAATAAGTACGCCATCATCTGTGGACCTGCCATCAACTGACCATACCAAGGCTTTCCGTAATCTTTCGGTGATTCCAGAAACTGCAGAACTGCTTTTTTTTCCAGAAATCGGTTGACAGGGCTTGTAGGATCATCGATCACTTCTCTTAAGCGGTCGGCAAGGATCGTTTCATAAAGCGGGTTATATGTCTTTGGATACGGGCTTTTCTTCCGGAACAGGATCTCATTTGGCACGAGATTCACGGCAGCATGGCGGAGCAGACTTTTTTCGGTCTGATTTCTGTATTTGTATTTCCACGGAACATTGAAGACATATTGCAGAAGATGAATATCCGCAAATGGTACTCTGGCTTCCAGACCATTATACATACTGGTACGATCCATACGGTCAAGCAGGGTCTGCATAAACATCCGGATGTTCATATAGCCAATCCGGCGGCGGGATTTCTCGATATCTGATTCTTCCGGCAGAACCGGAATCTCCGAGATGATCTGGTGGTAAAGATTTTTCACATAGTCATCCATCTGTAAGGCATCTGCAAACTCCGGATCTAACAGCTGCTTTCTCGGTGTGAGATCGATCATCCATGGAAATGTATCGGATGCAAGCAGATCTTCCCGGTAGAACCATGGATAACCACCGAATATCTCGTCTGCACATTCGCCGGTCAAAACAACCTTATTGTGTTCGGACACCCGTTTACAGAAATACAATAACGAAGAGTCGACATCTGCCATGGTTGGTTGATCCCTCGACAGAACCGAGTCATAGAGAAGATCGGCAAGTTCCTCCATATTACAGGTTAAGTAGTGATGGGAGGTTCCGAGATAGGATACCATCTGATCGACATAAGGACGATCCTGTTCCGGCTGAAAGGCATTTGATTTGAAATAACGCGCATTATCTGTAAAGTCAAAGGAATAGGTATCAAGCACCTGTCCGCGTTCTTTTAATTCATTTGCACAGACAGCACTTACGATCGAGGAATCGATACCTCCTGACAGGAAGGTACAGATTGGAACATCGGATACAATCTGTCGTTTGATCGCATTTTTAAGAAGATCGGCAGTCTTCTCGATCGTTGTTTTGTAATCGTCGGTATGAGGCATGCTCTTTATTCGGAAATAGCAGATCGTGGATTGACCGAAACGATCGTACCGCAGATAATATCCTGGCTTGATTTCATTTATTCCTTTAAATACGCCACAGCCCGGAGTTTTGGACGGCCCAATGGCGAAGATTTCACATAAGCCTTTTTTATCCAGTCTAGGAAATGTGCCGGGATAACAGAACAGTGCCTTTCGCTCTGAGGCAAATACCAGCGTTTCGTCAGACAGAAAAGTATAGTAAAGTGGTTTTACCCCGAACGGATCACGGTAAAGGAAGATGGACTGCTCCATATGGTCATAGATCGCAAATGCAAAAATACCATTTACCTTTTCTACAAAATCAGGTCCGTAGTATATGTAGGAGAGCAGCAGGACTTCGGTGTCCGATGTTGTGGTAAAACTGTATCCATGTGAGATAAGAGGCTGCTTTAATTTATCTGTATTATAGATCTCACCATTAAATACAATCGTAAAGCTTCTGCCTGCGACCGTACGGGTCATTGGTTGGATTCCGGCCTTGATATCACGGATGGATAATCTGGTATGCGACAGACCGCAGGTATCCGTCAGAAGGATACCGTCATCATCCGGCCCGCGGTGTTTTTGTTTTATGTTCATGTCAGATAGAATATTTTGAAAATGATTTTCTGCTTCGGTATATCTGCCATGTACATTATAGAATCCAGAGATAGAACACATAGCTAACTCACTTCATATTTTTCGTATAATTGTATGAGAAGTATTTGGTTATTATTCCTAAATAACACGTTGACTTTTTTCCTCATTTATGCTAAAGTAACAACAGTTTATATGTCAAATGCAATGACAAGGAGGAGTACATACAGGACCGGCTCCCAGAGAGAAGATGGTGGTGAGAATCTTCAGCTAGGATGTATGGAAGTAGCCTTCGAGCAGTGGACTGAAAAGCATAATTTCTTATGAAGTGCTAAGTAGGATTCAACGGATTTCCCCGTTACAGGAAAACGATATGACACAGGTAAAACTTGCAAGTATCGGATAAGAGCAGGAAGAACCTGAATTTAGGTGGTACCACGGATATGATTATTCGCCCTAAGCTGATATACGGCTTAGGGCTTTTTTAATGGATGTGAAAAAGCTCTTTTAGGAAATTTATATGAATGAAATTAAAGGAGGATATAGGTTATGGAGATTAATGGAGCACAGATGTTTGTAAAAGCATTACAGGAAGAACATGTTGATACACTGTTTGCCTATCCGGGTGGAACAGCGATCGACTTATTTGACGCATTATATGATGCGGAAGGAATCGATATGATCCTTCCAAGACATGAACAGGCACTTGTTCATGCGGCAGATGGATATGCAAGATCAACAGGGAAGGTTGGTGTATGCTTGGTTACCAGCGGTCCCGGTGCAACCAATCTGGTTACAGGAATTGCAACAGCAAACTATGACAGTGTTCCACTTGTATGTTTTACCGGACAGGTACCGATGAATCTGATCGGTAACGATGCCTTTCAGGAGGTTGACATCGTAGGTATCACGAGAAGTATTTGTAAGTATGCGGTAACAGTCAGAAAGAGAGAAGATCTGGCAAGGATTATCAAGAATGCATTCTATATCGCAAGAACAGGTAAGCCGGGTCCGGTACTGGTTGATATACCGAAGGATATCCAGTTGGCAATGGGGTCGGATGAATATCCGGATGAGGTAAATATCAGAGGATATAAGCCGTCTGAAGGCGTACATTCCGGTCAGCTTAAGAAGGCTCTGGCAGAATTAAATCGTGCCAAAAAACCGGTATTTTTGATCGGCGGTGGTGTAAATATCGCGCATGCAAGAAAAGAAATGCAGGAATTATGTGAATTGACAGGAATCCCTGTTGTTACTACGATCATGGGTAAGGGAGCAATTCCGACGGACCATCCTTTATATGTTGGTAATATCGGAATGCATGGAAATCTTGCATCCAATAAAGCAATCATGGAATGTGATGTCTTGTTCTCAATCGGAACCAGATTCAATGACCGTATCACCGGTACGATCGACACATTTGCAAAGAATGCAAAGATCATACATATCGATATCGACGCAGCATCAATCTCCAGAAATATCGAGGTAGACATCCCGATCGTAGCAGATGCAAAGCTTGCGATTACAAAGATGTTAAAATATGCAAAGAAATTAGATATAAGCGATTGGGTAGATGAGATCATGGAGGTGAAGAGACAGTATCCGATCAACATGAATTCTTATAAAGGTGTTACACCGGAGAAGATCATTAAGACCATTAATGAGATGTATGACAATCTCATCATTACAACCGATGTAGGGCAGAATCAGTTATGGACAACACAGTATATCGCACTTGGCGGAGAGAACCAGCTCTTAACCTCCGGTGGCCTTGGTACGATGGGATATGGACTTCCTGCTGCCATCGGTGCCAAGATTGGTAATCCGGATAAAAATGTTATCTGTATTTCCGGTGACGGTGGTGTGCAGATGAATATTCAGGAGATGGCGACTGCGGTTGCACAGGAGCTTCCGATCACAATCTGTATCTTAAATAACGGTTATCTTGGAAATGTACGTCAGTGGCAGGAGTTGTTCTTCAACAAGCGTTACAGCAGTACATGTCTGCGATACAGAAAGAGCTGTAATCATGACTGTCAGAATCCGGACAAATGCTGTCCGAAATATACACCGGATTTTGTAAAACTGGCGGAAAGCTATGAGGCACTTGGAATCCGTGTTACAAAGGAAGAAGAGATCAAGGCAGCATTTGAGCAGGCAAAGGCAAATACAAAGGGACCTACAGTTATAGAGTTCTATATTGATCCGACTGCAAATGTATTCCCGATGGTTCCGGGCGGCAAGTCATTAAATGATATGATCATGGATTGTTAAGGAGGATGGACATATGAGTGAAAAGAAAAGATGGATATGTTTATATGTTGAAAACGAAATAGGTGTACTTGCAAGGATTTCCGGCCTTTTTTCAGGCAAATCGTATAATCTGAACAGCCTGACAGTTGGTGAGACAGAGGATACGACTATATCCAGAATGACAATCAGTTTTACAAGCGATGATCGTATTTTTGAGCAGGTAAAGAAGCAGTTAAACCGTAGTGTGGAAGTAATCAAGGTGGTTGATTATACAGATATTCCGATTCATAATAAAGAGATTTTGTTTATTAAGGTCAAGGAATGTAATACGGATGATAAGGATGAGGTATTCCGCATTGCAAATGCATTTAATTTTAGAATTACCGACTACGATAAAAAGAATATTCTGGTAGAGTGTTTACAGACAGAGAATCAGAATAATGATGCGATCAAATTATTCAAACAGAGTTTTCCGAACCGAATCGAGGTCGTTCGAGGGGGAAGTGTTGCTGTAGAAGCAATCAGTATGTCAGAACGTTAAAGGGGAAAAAGATTATGAGATTTCTGATTCAAAGAGTGAATCATGCAAGTGTAACAGTAGATGATAAAGAGGTCGGAAAGATCGGAAAAGGTCTGCTGGTATTTGTAGGTGTATTCGAAGAAGATACAGAAGAAGTTGCAGATAAATTGATCCGTAAACTGCTGGGGCTTCGTATATTTGCAGACGAAAATGGCAAGACAAATCTTTCTCTTACAGATGTAAAAGGTGAGCTTCTGATCGTATCACAGTTTACTTTATGTGCAGACTGCAGGAAAGGAAATCGTCCTTCTTTTACAAAGGCGGGTAACCCCGATAAGGCAAATAAGTTATATGAATATATCCTGTCTGCCTGTAGAGAGAAGAATACTGTTACGGAAAGCGGCGTTTTCGGTGCGGATATGAGAGTGGATCTGTCTAATGACGGACCGTTTACAATTCTGCTTGATAGTCAAGAAATGTAAAAGAATACATGAAAATAGCTTAGACTTGAATATCTTTCATGAAAAATTGTAAATTTTTTTAAAAACATACGATTATTTCTTGAAAAACATACAAAGAATTAATATAATTAAGTTTAGGTTATGTTAAAAAAACACGAAAAGGAGAAGCACTATAATGTTAACAAAGGAAAGCATTGAAGAAAAGACCTTTAAAAAGGGACTTTTTGGTTATAATAAAGATGAAGTAAATTCATTTATGAGAGAAGTATCGGATGAGTTTGCTTCATTACAGGCAAAATATGATGCAGCTGCAGCAGAAAATGAACTGGCTCAGAATTCTCTCAGAGAGAATAGCGTAAAGATCTATGAATTAGAGAAACAGTTGGAGCAGGCTGCTCCGGGTTCCAAAAAGGAACAGAATGCAGCAAACAATGAAGCCAACAGAATCATTAACGATGCAAAGAAGCGTGCAAATGAAGTTCTTTCAAATGCAAAGGCAGAGCTTGCAAAGTTAAAAGCAGAGATGGAAGAAATTAAGGCAAATGGTGGTGTTGCAACAGCAACAGCAGGTACTGCTTCATCCATTAATGAGGATGCATTAGAAGCTGATCCTATTACTAAGCTGAAGATGAAGTCTCAGACAACAAATGAACCTCAGAAGTTAAAGATGAAGCCAAAGGAAGAACCGAAAGAGGAAAGCAAACCACAGGCATTTGCAGGTAAGAGTGCTGTAACAGAGGATGAAGAAGATGAAGTAATTGTAGGAGAAATCGAAGAAGGCGTTAAGCGTAATCAGGTTCTGATCGGTGATGGCGACGAGGAAGACGATTTCGAGTTCTTATAAAGCGGGTTTGTTTATATGACATACAGGGAATGTCTTGATTATTTTAATGAATTATCCTTGCATAAGAATATAGATGGATTACAGGATGATACGTATTTCCAGTTTGATGTTATTGGACGTGATAGCGGGCATTTTTACATTCATTTGAAAGATGATACATTTGAGGTCTCTTTGGGGGAATATAAGCAACGAAATGTTCAGTTTATCGTTACAGTATCCTGCCTGGAGAAAGTAATAAATGGAGTGATGGATCCGATTTATGCATATGCAACCGGAAAATTGAATATTACCGGAGATGTGTCGTTAGGTAGAAATTTTCTATCACGCATCATAAAGGATTAAAAAAGGAACCTGCCAGTTGTTATTTGGCAGGTTCCTTTTTACCATACATATAATTGTTATTAAAAAGAAATTTCATATTCTTTTATCGTTTTTTATAACAGATCTGCAACTTCTTTTAAGAGACGTTCTGTCTTTTCCCATCCGAGACAAGGGTCTGTGATGGATTTGCCATAGCATCCTCCGCCAACCGGCTGATTACCATCTTCGATATAACTTTCAACCATAACACCTTTTACAAGTTCTTTGATATCAGGATCATAATTGCGGCTGTGGATAACCTCTTTTACGATTCTTGGCTGCTCATCGAATTTTTTGCCTGAATTGTTATGATTTGCATCAACGATACATGAATGATTTACCAGATTGAACTTCTGGTATGATTCATATAAAAGACGCAGATCTTCGTAGTGGTAGTTTGAGATGGAACGACCGTGTTTGTTTAATGCACCTCTTAAGATACAATGGGTCAGTGGGTTTCCGTCTGTGTGGGCTTCCCATCCGGAATATAAGAAAGTATGCGGATGCTGTCCGGCAAGACAAGAATTCATCATAACAGTATAATCACCACTGGTTGGATTCTTCATGCCAACCGGAATGTCCATTCCACTTGCCGTTAATCTGTGCTGCTGATCCTCAACGGAACGTGCACCGATCGCTACATAGGATAAGATGTCGTCAACATATTGCCAGTTCTCGGAATAGAGCATTTCGTCTGCTGCTGTGAGTCCGGTTTCTTTGATCGCGCGGATATGCATTTTACGAATCGCATATAAACCTTCTAACATATCAGACGCCTTATTCGGATCCGGCTGATGTAACATCCCTTTGTATCCATCACCCGTTGTTCTTGGTTTGTTCGTATATATACGTGGAATTACAAGAATTTTATCTTTGACCTGTTCTGCAACCTTTGCCAGTCTGTTCTGATAGTCGCATACAGCATCTTCGTTATCAGCGGAACATGGACCAATTATAAATATAAATCGCTTGTCTTCTCCGGTAAAAATTTTTCTGATCTCTTCGTCTCGTTTTGCTTTAATGTCTTTGAGTTCCTGTGAGAGAGGATATAATTCTTTGATCTCTTCACCGGTTGGTACTCGTTTAACCAATTTCATACTCATTGATTTTCCTCCTGTTATAATTTGTCCAGTTAATAAATGACGAAAGTGTCATTATTTATTAAATTACCGCATATTGCGCATAATTCTGTAGTATTATAGCAGAATATAATTAATTATGAAAGAAAAATATCAACACAAACATTCTTTATTCATTTTTTTAAGCATAAATTGTATAAATGAACAGATTAGAGGGATGTTATTGAAACGGGTTAAAATGGGAAAGAGGGTAGGCAGAGCATTTATAGGTATGGTTCTTGGAATAGCACTTGTAGTCGGACATACCGACCGATCGGTAATATATAGTGTTGCTGAGCCAGAGGTGGTAACTGAGGAAAACGTACAGGAAGAACCGCTTACAGATGAAGCCGTAACAAATGGAACTGTAACAGATAGAACAGCAACAGATGAAATAGCGACAGATCAGTCCGGACTTCAATTGGAATCACCATTCTGTATCCTTATGGAAGCAACAACAGGAACGGTATTATATGAGAAAAATGCAGACGAGGCAAGGAAACCTGCATCCGTCACAAAGGTAATGACGCTGCTTCTGGTTTTTGAGGCAATGAAGGCAGGCGATTATCAGATGTCTGATATTGTAACTGTGAGTGAACATGCAGCTTCTATGGGTGGTTCACAATGTTTCTTTGAAACCGGTGAACAGCAGACGGTTGAAGATATGATAAAATGTATCATTATTGCATCAGGAAACGATGCGGCAGTTGCTATGGCAGAATTCACGGCAGGAAGCGAGGAAGCCTTTGTTCAGAGAATGAATGACAGGGCAAAGGAACTTGGAATGGAGCATACACATTTTGTCAATGCCTGTGGACTGGATGCAGATGGACATGAGACATCGGCAAGAGACATTGCAATTATGTCCAGACAGTTAATTGATGAACATCCTGAGATCCTGAAATATTCCGGTATCTGGATGGATTCGATCATACATAAAACCGCAAGGGGCGAGTCAAGATTTGACCTTGCTAATACAAATAAATTCCTTAATATATACACTGGGGCGACCGGGCTTAAAACTGGATATACGGCGACAGCCAAATACTGTATGTCGGCGACGGCGAACAGAAACGGCATTACATTGATCGCAGTTATCATGGGAGCTGAAACAAAGGATATCAGAAATAAAGAGGTCTGCAAGCTATTCGATTATGGATATGCAAACTGCAATCTGTATAAAGATGAAAATGTACTTGACACCCGCAGCGTTTCTATAGAAAATGGTATCAGTGACGAACTGGCGATTGAAAGTGCATCGGACTTCTCATCCGTTCTGCTTCGCGGAGAAAAGGCAGATGATGTGAAGAAGACACCGATTCAGGAAGAGACGCTTACAGCACCGATCAACAAAGGAGACGTGATTGGAAAAATGGAATATTCGATCAATGGCCGTGTACTTGGTTCAGTTGAGATTGTTGCTGCAGAAAATATAAAGAAAATGACGTTTGGCTATAGTTTTAAAAAAGTATTATATCTTGCCTTTCGTTCCTAGAGGAAGAGGAAATGTTATTCAATATTATCAGTATCATCTGTATATTTGCGCTTATCTGTCTGTTCGCAGTTCTGATTGAAAGCAGACGGGAGAATCACATGCTTTCGGTATCTCATTATACGATCACGGATAAAAGAATCAAAAAGTCTGCTACATTTGCGATGATCGCAGATCTTCATAATGCGGAATTCGGAGATAAAAATGAGGAGCTCATAAAAGAGATAAAAAAGATTGCTCCTGATGCAGTTTTGATCGCAGGAGATGTTATAGTCGGAAAGAAAGATGTCGGTTCGGGTGTTGCGATAGACCTTCTGCAAAAGCTTGGAAGTGAATTCCCTGTTTATATTTCAAAGGGAAATCATGAGATGCGAACCAGTTTATATACAGAGCAGTATGGAGATATCTGGGAAAATCTATATGAACAGACAAAGGATTATGTTCAATGGCTTATAAATGAGGAAATGATTCTGACATCTGAAAATATCCGGGTGGTGGGGCTTGACATGGATGCGGCTTATTACAGAAGATTCCGGCTTCTGAAGATGGAGACGGACTATCTGGTGGAGCTTCTTCCGACGAGACATCAGGATGCATATACGATATTACTTGCGCATAACCCGGATTATTTTTCGGTTTATGCGGAATGGGGAGCAGATCTGGTGTTATCCGGTCATGTACACGGGGGCATGATCATACTTCCGTTTTTTGGGGGAGTGATATCACCGATGGTACGGCTGTTTCCGAAATATTACCGGGGTATGTATGAATATCGCAATAAAAAAATGATCTTAACAGGTGGACTTGGTGGTCATACTTTAAAGTTTCGGGTCAATAATAAACCGGAGATATGCGTGATCCATTTGGAAGGAGAATAACAGGGGAAGATTATGAGTGAGGAAAACAAAGAAGTAGAGCAGATAGAGAGCAAAGCCGTCAAAGATGCAGAACAAACAGAATGCGAAGCGGATAAAGAGGCAACACAAATAGAGACTAAAGAAGAGCAAACAGAAAACAGCGCAGACAAAGAAGAGAATGAGGCAGGCAAAGAGGCTGGGCAGATGGAGATTGAAACTGAAGCAGACCAAGAGACAGACCAGGCGGAGGCTGAAGAAATAGAAACAAAAGACCAGCCGGAGGTTGCTGCCACGGCTGCTGCTATACCATCGGATGTCTTTGTCGATAAGAGTGTCTATGAACAGATCGATAAACGAAAAAAAGGAAAAAAGATCGCTGCGATTATATCAATTTCTGTGGGCGGAGTTATTTTACTTTGTTATCTTACATTGTCGATCTGGTTTAGCTTCCATTTTAACAAGAATACATATATTGACGGACAGAATGTATCCTATCATACAGTAAAATCCGTAAAAAACACGATCGATACATATATGAGTGGATATACTTTAAGCGTAAACGGCAGAGAACATGCATCATTTGTGATCCGTCCGGAAGATATCGATATGACGATACAGGCAGTTTCCAATGAGAAAAGCATTAAGAAGAAGCAAAATGGCTTTCTGTGGTTTTTATATCTGAATAATAAGCGGAAAGATTATAAAACCAGTTATGAGGTAACCTATGATAAGGAAAAACTGTATCAATTTTTAAAAGATCAGGACTGTATGCAGGAAAAGAATATGGAAAAACCAAAGAATGCCTATGTAGCAGTTGATAAGAGCGAGGCGGTTATCATACCAGAGACAGAAGGCAGTTATCTGGATACAGATAAGGTTCATGAAGTGATAGAAACGGCGCTTGAACAGGTGAAAGCTACTACAGACCTTGATAAAGAAGCGTGTTACGAGAATGCAGAGATCACGGCAGACAGTAAGGAGATTGCAGACCGGAAAAAAGCACTGGAAACATATCTTACGGTTCAGATCGACTACAGCATTGATCGTGTATCATGGACGCTTGATGCATCAACATTTGGCAGCTGGCTCTATTATGATAACGGAAAATGGAAGTTCAAAAAGAAATCGGTTCAGGCATATGTGAGACAGCTTGCAGAGACATATGATACAGTCGGAACAACGAGAACCTTTCAGACTTATACAGGAAGATATGTAGAAGAAACAGGCAATCGTTATGGATGGGCAATTGATGTAGAAGCGGAGACAAAGGGCTTGCGGGAAGCACTTGCAAGTGGGAAATCACAGGAGCGTACACCGGAGTTTTCCCAGACGGGAGCAGCATATAACAAATACGGGGATATCGGTTATTCTTATGTAGAGGTCGATCTGTCGAACCAGCATGTATATTTGATCATAGATGGAAAATTGGTTGAAGATTCTCCCTGTGTAACAGGTTGTGTAAAGAAAGGACATGGTACACCGGATGGGTTATATTCGATCACATATAAAGAATCACCTTCTGTTTTAAGAGGAGAGGATTATGAGACAAAGGTCAATTTCTGGATGCCTTTTAATCGTGGAATCGGGCTTCATGATGCGACATGGCGTGATAAGTTCGGCGGAGACATTTATTATTCCAGCGGTTCGCATGGCTGCGTTAATCTGCCATATCAGAAAGCCGCGGTTATTTATGAGAATATCTATGCCGGGATGCCTGTAATCTGCTACTATTAGTTTTAAGTGTTACCATTGTATGACCATGCCCGGTGAAAAGGCATCAGAAAGTATCATAAAAAATAGTTGTATATTTTGTGTATTAATGGTATTATAGCAAAGTCATAGGAAAAAGGAGATATACCCAAGTGGCTGAAGGGTCCGCTCTCGAAAAGCGGTAGGTCGGGCAACCGGCGCGAGAGTTCAAATCTCTCTATCTCCGTTTTATGAAAATAAGCTGACATTCAGATGGGTGTCAGCTTTTTTACCATATGGATATATGGGAAAACTCAGAATTATGTATTTCAGAGACTGGGTACAGGTGAGCTGCAGCACCGGGATAAGGAGATGTTATTTATGTATGATGAGGCTGTTCGTTATATCACTGACAAAATAAAGATGAAGCCGGAGATAGGGATTGTACTTGGAAGCGGACTGGGCGATGCATTTACCATGGATGATCCTGTGTATGTTTATTATAAAGAGATTCCGGGTTTTCCTGTTTCGACGGTTGCCGGTCATAAGGGACGGTTTATATTTGGTTATTCCTGTGGAAAGCCGATTGTTGTCATGCAGGGAAGAGTTCATTACTATGAGGGATATTCCATGCAGGATGTCGTGAAGCCGATCCGGCTGATGGGGCTTCTAGGAATACGGTGGCTGATCCTTACCAATGCGGCGGGAGGAATCAGTGAAGAGCTGGCACCGGGAGATATCATGATCATTTCGGATCAGATATCAAGCTTTGTTCCATCTCCGTTGATTGGAAGAAATATAGATGAGTTTGGCGTCAGATTCCCGGATATGAGCCATATATATGATAAAGAAAAAATACAGATAAGCAGGAAAGTATTTGAGCAGATTGGACTTCATGTTGTGGAAGGAACCTACATTCAGGCGACCGGTCCGCAATATGAAACACCGGCTGAGATAAGGATGTTTCAGTTGCTCGGCGCAGATGCGGTCGGCATGAGTACAGCATGTGAGGCAATCGCGGCCTGCCATATGGGAATCCGTGTATCCGGTTTTTCGGCAATTTCAAATAAAGCGGCAGGACTTGGTGCTGAATTAAAGCATGAGGATATTCTGGATCGCAGTAAGGAGATGTCTGATAAAATGAGCAGACTCCTTACAGAATTGATCGAAAGTTATAGTGATGGCACAGAATAAAATATTCCGATCATTTGATGAAAAGTGATAATCAGTCATTTATAAGCGGATATGGATTAATTAGAATGGATATGAGGTGCGAAAAGAATGGATGTAAAGATATATACAGATGGTGCAGCGAGAGGTAATCCGGACGGACCGGGCGGATATGGTACGGTTATCCAGTTTATTGATGGAAAAGGAACGCTCCATGAACGGGAATTTTCACAGGGCTATAATAAGACTACAAATAACCGCATGGAGCTTATGGCAGCTATTGTTGGTTTAGAAGCATTGATAAAACCCTGTAATGTGGAATTATATTCAGATTCCCAGTATCTTGTAAAGGCATTTAATGAAGGCTGGATATGGGGCTGGATCAAGAAGGGCTGGAAACGTGGCAAGAATGAACCGGTAAAGAACCGGGATCTGTGGGAACGACTGTTAAAAGCAAAAGAACCGCATACAGTAACCTTTCACTGGGTAAAGGGACATGCAGGACATCCGATGAATGAACGATGTGATATGCTTGCAACGACAGCGGCAGACGGAGATAACAAAATAGACGACGAAGGTGTGATAACGAATGAATAAACACGAATTTAGACAACTGTTCGATGAGAAAATACTGATCTTAGATGGAGCAACCGGAACAAATCTGATGAATGCAGGCATGCCGCTTGGTGTATGTCCGGAAAAATACATACTGGAGCACAAAGAAGTTATGCTGGAACTTCAGACGTCGTATCTGAATGCAGGCACAGATATCTTATATGCTCCGACATTTACCTGTAATCGTTTAAAGCTTCGTGAATATGGACTGGAGAATAATCTCTATCAGATGAATATGGATCTGGTAGCTCTGTCAAAGCAGGCTGTTGCTGAGTGCGGGCATGGTTATGTCGCAGGCGATCTTACCATGACAGGTGAGATGCTATATCCGATGGGAAAACTTCAGTTTGAAGAGTTGGTTGATATCTATAAAGAACAGATCAAAGTTCTTGTTGAGGCGGGCTGTGATCTTCTGGTTGTAGAAACTATGATGAGCCTTGCCGAAACCAGAGCTGCTGTGATCGCTGCAAATGAGATCTGTGATCTCCCTGTCATGGCGAGCCTTACATTTAACGAGGACGGAAGAACCTTATATGGAACGGATCCGGTAACCGCGGTCAATGTATTACAGAATCTTGGCGTGGACGCGATAGGTGTAAACTGTTCCACAGGACCGGACAAGATGACAGAGCTTGTGGCTGCCATGAAAGAGGTAGCATTTGTTCCCGTATTTGCGAAGCCGAATGCCGGTATGCCTGAACTTGTGGATGGTAAAAGTGTATATGCCATGACACCGGAAACCTTTGCAGAAGATATGAAGATGATCATAGAAGCGGGAGCCGGTATGGTCGGCGGCTGCTGCGGAACAACTCCTGCCCATATCAAAGCACTTTCTGATATGGCAAAGACAATGGATATTCCTGAGATATCAGACAAGAAAGAACGTTTGCTATCATCAGAACGCATGACAAGACAGATCAGTCTGGATGGTCCTTTTATGGTGGTCGGAGAACGTATCAATCCAACCGGTAAGAAGAAACTGCAGGCAGAGCTTCGGGAGGGAGTTCTCGATACTGTTATGACGATGGCGGAAGAACAGATGGAAAAGGGTGCATCAATCCTTGATATCAATGTCGGCATGAATGGTATTGATGAGAAAGAAATGATGGTAAGGGTTGTATATGAGGTGTCACAGGCAGTGAATCTTCCGTTATGTATTGATTCCAGTAACCCTGCTGTTATCGAAGCGGCACTTCGTATCTATCCGGGACGTGCACTTGTGAATTCTGTATCTCTGGAAAAGGTAAAAATGCAGGAGATCCTTCCGTTGGTCAGTAAATATGGTGCGATGTTCATTCTGCTTCCGCTTTCTGATGAGGGACTTCCGAAAGACAGTGATGAAAAAGAAAACATTATACATACAGTTCTGGATGCTGCTTATAAGATGGGCTTTCAGAAAGAGGATGTTGTGGTCGATGGTCTGGTTGCAACAGTCGGAGCAGAGAAAGCTGCTGCTGTCAACTGCCTGAAAACAATCCGTTATTGTCATGATATGGGGCTTGCTACGATATGCGGACTTTCGAATATCTCATTTGGATTGCCGGAGCGTATGTTTGTAAATGCAGCTTTTCTTACGATGGCGATCCAGAATGGTCTTACGATGGCAATTGCAAATCCGTCACAGACTATGCTTATGAATATGGCATATGCATCGGATATGCTTCTTAACAAAGACGAAGGAGATATCCGGTATATCCAGAATGTAAAACCTCTCGGGATCACAACGGCTGCACCTGTACAGAATGGAGGCAGTCAGGAGGATGAAAAAGAAAAAAGTGTTATCTACACAGATGTTGTAAAAGGAAATAAAAGAAATATTTCAGAAGATGTCAAAAAAGAACTGGAACAGGGGATAGATCCGCAGAAGATTATTGATGATGAGCTGATTCCGGCAATTAACCGTGTTGGAAAATTATTTGAACAGAAAAAATACTTTCTGCCACAGTTAATCGCAAGCGCAGAGACGATGGAGCTTGCGATCAATCAGATCACACCACTTATCGTACGAGAGGATGATGGAAAGGCAATGCCTGCGATCGTGGTTGCTACCGTAGAGGGAGATATCCATGATATTGGAAAGAATCTGGTTGTCTTGATGCTACGAAACTACGGATTCCCGGTTATCGATCTTGGAAAGGATGTACCTGCGGATGTGATCGTAGATGCAGCCATAGAAAATGATGCCAAGGTCATCGGACTTTCGGCACTGATGACAACAACCATGATGAAAATGGTGGATGTCGTGGAACTGGTAAAAGAAAAAAATCTGGATATTAAGGTCGTTATCGGCGGAGCCGTTATCACGGAGAGCTTTGCCGAGGAGATCCATGCAGACGGTTATTCAGAGGATGCGGCAGAATGTGTTCAGGTTGTAAAAAGATTGCTTGATATTGAGTAATTCTTCGTTGACAATAATTGACAAGATAACTATAATAAAACAAGGATTTGTGCTGTATTGATTATACAGCCGTTTCATAGGTTTGAAAGGTGGTACTTATTGATGGATAATATAGTTTTGTCACTTCTTGTAGATAATACATCAGGTGTACTGAGCAGAGTTTCAGGTTTATTCAGCCGCAGAGGTTATAATATCGACAGCGTTACGGTAGGTGTTACGGAGAATCCTGCATATTCCAGAATGACTGTAGCAGTAAGCGGAGATAATGCAAGTCTGAGCCAGATCAAGAAACAGTTGAATAAGCTCGAGGACGTCGTAGAGATCGTTGAACTGGAGCCGGGCAAATCAGTATGCAGAGAGCTTGTACTCGTAAAGGTGAGAAGTGATAAGGATACCCGTCAGGATATCATGTCCATTGCAAATATATTCCGAGCAAACATCGTTGATGTTTCAAAAGGTTCCATGATCATTGAGCTAACAGGCGCAACCTCGAAGTGTGAAGCATTTCTCGGACTGTTAGATGGATTTGAGATCATTGAACTGGTTCGTACCGGCCTGACAGGACTGGTGAGAGGTCAGCGTCAGGATTAATCATGCGCACCTTGTTTAACTATTGATAGATTGATTGCAGTTATGCAGTTAATTATTATAAAGAAGTCATTTATATCAGGAGGACAAAATAATGGCAGAAGCAAAAATTTATTATCAGGAAGACTGTAATTTATCATTACTGGACGGACAGACAATCGCTATTATCGGTTATGGTTCACAGGGACATGCACATGCCCTTAACTTAAAGGAATCAGGCTGTAACGTAATTATCGGTCTTTATGAAGGAAGTAAGTCTTGGGCAAAGGCTGAAGCACAGGGATTTGAAGTATATACAGCTGCAGAAGCTGCTAAGAAAGCAGACATTATCATGATTCTTATTAATGATGAGTTACAGGCTGATATGTACAAGAACGATATCGAGCCAAACCTTGAAGAAGGCAATATGTTAATGTTTGCGCATGGTTTCAATATCCACTTCGGAACAATCGTTCCACCTAAGAATGTTGATGTAACTATGATCGCTCCTAAGGCACCTGGTCACACAGTACGTTCTGAGTATCAGGCAGGAAAGGGTACACCTTGTCTTGTAGCTGTAGAGCAGGATTACACAGGAAAGGCTCTTGACAGAGCATTAGCTTATGCACTTGGTATCGGCGGAGCTCGTGCCGGCGTTCTTGAGACAACATTCAGAACAGAGACTGAGACAGACCTCTTTGGTGAGCAGGCAGTTCTTTGCGGTGGTGTATGTGCACTTATGCAGGCTGGTTTCGAGACACTTTGCGAAGCTGGTTACGATCCAAGAAATGCATACTTTGAATGTATCCATGAGATGAAGCTGATCGTAGATCTGATCTACCAGTCAGGCTTCAAGGGAATGAGATATTCTATCTCAAATACTGCTGAGTATGGTGATTATGTAACAGGCCCTAAGATCATTACAGAAGATACAAAGAAGGCTATGAAGAAAGTCCTTTCTGATATTCAGGATGGTACATTTGCTAAGGAATTCTTACTTGATATGTCACCTGCAGGACGTCAGGTTCACTTCAAGGCTATGAGAAAGAAAGCTGCTGAGCATCCATCAGAGATCGTTGGCGAAAGCATCAGAAAGCTGTACAGCTGGAATGGTGAAGACAAGCTCATCAACAACTAATCTGAAGTAAATATATTTTATTTCATATAATAACAGAAGCAGATTTTATGTTTTCGGACGTAAGATCTGCTTTTGTTGTATCCAAAAATGTTTTGTGCTATACTGTTAGCAAAAATGTGAACAGGGTGGTTGGTTTAATGTTTAATCAGTTAACAGAATCTGACATCAAGAAGATGGAAGAAGAAATCGAATATAGAAAAGTCGTAGTTCGTAAAGAAAAGTTGGAAGCTGTGAAGGAAGCAAGAGCACAGGGAGATCTGAGTGAGAATTTTGAATATTATGCTGCGAAGAAGGATAAGAATGCGAATGAAAAGAGAATCCGTTATCTGGATCGTATGGTAAGAACTGCTGAGATCATAAAGGATGAATCAGCAGATGATGAAGTTGGCTTGAATAATACCGTTCGTGTTTATTTTGAAGAGGATGAAGAAGAAGATACTTATCGTATTGTGACGACAGTACGTGAAGATGTATTAAACGGCATTATCAGTAATATATCTCCAATGGGGAAAGCATTACTTGGACATAAAGTCGGTGACCGTGTAGAGGTGGTTCCGGGAAAGGGGGACCCGTTTCATATTGTGATACGGGAGATTGTTAAGACAACCGATGAATCCCGGGATCATATTCGATAGACGATAAAAAATACGGACAGGATGAAGAAGGTGACAGTCAGATGACATGTTTGGAAGCACAATCGAAGATCATGGCATTTATAGAGAATAAGCTCCCGGATGACGAGTTAAAGGAGTTTATTAAGCATGTCAAAAACTGTGATAATTGTTCAGAGGAACTGGAAATCTATTACACCCTGATCGTTGGGATGAAAGAGTTGGATAATGAAGAGAATCTTTCAACTAACTTTAAAAAGGAACTGGATGATAAGCTGAATGAAGAAATGACACGTATGACAGCTGTAAAACGAATTGCAACATCTACGATTGTTCTCGTTCTTGCGGCTATTATCACAGGGCTTTTGTGGGTATACAGTGGCGTACTTGAAAAGGTTTATCATTATGAACAGAATTCCAAGCAGAAATCACAGACAGAATATTATTACAGCGATACATTCGGCGAAAAGCTGTTATTCGGTAATAAGTATATGATTGAATATCTAGAAAATATTTTATATAAAGATGAGGATCTTCCGGGAAACAGTGATAAGAATGTACAGTTTATGGATAAAATAAAGAAATATAACCAGACACATAAAAATTATCTGGAAGTCGCCGAGGAAACGGCAGAGAAGGACGATATAGAAAATGAATAAAATATTATTAATTGATGGACACAGTATATTAAACCGTGCATTCTATGGTCTGCCGGATCTTACAAACTATGAAGGACTGCATACAAATGCAGTTCTTGGTTTTCTTAACATTATATTTAAGATCATGGACGAAGAAAAGCCGGATCATATGTGCGTAGCATTTGATGTGCATGAACCGACATTCCGCCATCTGAAATACAGTGCTTATAAAGGAACCAGAAAACCAATGCCGGAGGAGCTTCGGGAACAGGTTCCGCTTATGAAAGAAGTGCTTACAGCCATGCATGTCACGATCGTGGAAAAAGGCGGATATGAGGCAGATGATATTATCGGTACGATATCAAGAATGGCAGAACGGGATGGTTATGCAACTGTTATTGTATCGGGTGACAGAGATCTTCTACAGCTTGCAACGGATACAATACTTGTGCGTATCCCAAAGACAAAAGCAACCGGAACAACGATAGAAAATTATTATGCAAAGGATGTTGTTGAGGCATATGGCGTTACACCGGTTCAGTTTATAGATATGAAGGGACTTATGGGAGATACTTCAGATAATATTCCGGGAGTTCCGGGAATCGGAGAAAAGACAGCGGCAAAGCTGATGATCGAATACGGAAGCATGGAGAATATTCTGGATCATCTGGATACGGTAAAGCCTCCGCGTGTTCAGAAGAATCTGACAGAGAATATGGATCTTGCAGTTATGTCAAAGGATCTTGCAACGATCAAACTGGACTGCAAGCTGGATGTCTCTCTGGATGAAATGACGATCGAATCATTATTTAATGAAGATTCATATAAGATTTTTAAAAGATTAGGCTTTAACAGTCTGTTAAAAAAGTTTGACACAGTGACTGAGGCGGCGGAGATCGATCCGGTTATCACCTTGCTTGAAACAACAGAGCAGATAGACGGATTCTTTGCTGATAAGATGAAAAATACACATAAGATCGGTTTATATCCGATCCGAAAGGATGGAACCTTATTCGGGCTGGCTGCCGCCATATCCGATAAAGATGTCTTTATTTTGTCGAATCTGAATGGAATGGAGCATGACAGACTGACAGAGAATATAGTGTCAGTCACCAGGGATGGTATGCAGATTGATATTCTGGATTTAAAGGAAGCATTGTCAGTCTTTCCGTTTGATGAGAGTGATACAAAGGTGCATGATATCGGTGTAGCGGCATATCTCTTAAATCCGATGGAGGATGTATATTCCTATGATGCGATCGCAAGAGATTATCTTGGCGCAACACTGCCATCCGAAAAAGAATTGGTTGGAAAAGATGAACTGAATCTGTTCTCTTTTACAAATGAGACCTTCCGGAAATTATTTGCATATAAGGCGTTGATCCCATATCTTGCAGGTGATCTTCTAATGGAACGTCTGGAAAAACAGGAGATGTTCACTCTCTATAATGAGATCGAGATGCCGACGGTATATACGCTTTATGATATGGAGCATCGGGGAATCCGGGTTGACCGAAAAGCCTTGGATGATTACAGCGTAAAGCTGCAGAGCAGGATTGACGAACTGCATACCGAGATCATCGGTTATGCAGGAAAAGAGTTTAATATCAATTCACCGAAACAGTTAGGCGTTATTTTATTTGAAGATATGGGACTTTCCGGTGGCAAGAAGACCAAGACCGGATACAGCACCAGCGTTGATGTACTGGAAAAGATAAAGAATGACCATCCGATCATACCTGCGATACTGGAATATCGTCAGCTTACAAAGCTGAATTCCACTTATGCGCAGGGCTTGACGGCATATATATCAGAAGATGGCAGAATTCACGGAACCTTTAACCAGACGATCACAGCGACCGGTCGTATCAGTTCGACTGATCCGAACCTCCAGAATATTCCGATGAAGTTGGAACTTGGCAGACTGATTCGAAAGGCATTTATTCCGGAGGATGGATATGTATTTGTGGATGCTGATTATTCTCAGATTGAACTTCGTGTACTTGCTCATCTGTCCGAAGATCAGGTCATGCAGAATGCCTTTTTGAATCATGTAGATATCCATGCAACGACAGCTTCCGAGGTGTTCGATGTTCCGATCGATCAGGTAACATCCTTGCAGAGAAGAAATGCAAAGGCAGTTAACTTCGGTATTGTTTATGGAATCAGTGCATTTGGCTTGTCGGAGGATCTTGGAATATCCAGAAAAGAAGCGGCTGATTATATTGAGAAATATTTTGCAACCTATAAGAATATAAAGTCATTCCTTGACCGTCAGGTGGAAGAAGCAAAAGCAGATGGTGTTGTACGGACGATGTTCGGTCGTATCCGTCCTGTACCGGAGCTTCGGTCTTCAAACTTCATGACCAGAAGCTTTGGTGAACGTGTTGCAATGAATTCGCCGATTCAGGGAACGGCGGCAGATATTATTAAGATTGCTATGTTCCGTGTGAATATGGAACTGAAAAAACGAGGACTGAAATCCCGCCTGATCTTACAGATCCATGATGAACTTCTGGTAGAGACCGCAAAGGATGAGGTTGATATTGTAAAAGAGATCATGGAAAAGGAAATGATGGGTGCAGCCGACATGGCAGTACCGCTTGAGATCGGTATCAGTGAAGGAGATAATTGGTATGATGCAAAATAAAGACGACATGCTGATCCTTGGACTGACCGGAGGCATCGGTTCCGGAAAGACAGCAGTTCTTACAATATTAAAGGAAGAATATGATGCATATATAATAGAAGCAGACCATCTGGCACATGAGCTGATGAATCCAGGAAGAACGGTTTATCAGGGAATTGTGGATGCATTTGGTACGGAGATTTTGGCAGATACTGACATAGATACATCTGTATCTGACGAAGAAAATGTAGCGACAGACAACGATCAATCAACAGTTAGCCGCTCGATTGACAGAAAGAAGCTTGGAGATATCGTATTCCACGATAAAGATAAACTGGCTTTGCTGAACAGTATCTCACATCCGTTAGTGAAAGAAGAAATCCTGCGCCGGATTGAGGAACAGAAGAATGTCGGAAAAAAGCTGTTCGTGATTGAAGCTGCTTTGCTGATTCAGGATGGATATAAGAGTATCTGTGATAAGATGTGCTATGTCTATGCAGACTTGGATGTCCGGATATCCAGACTCTGCGAATATCGTGGCTTTACCAGAGAACGAGCACAGGCGGTTATTGATTCACAGGAGTCGGAAGCTTTTTATCTGGAAGCCTGCGACTATAAGATTGATAATTCCGGGTCGCTTGAAAATACGAAAAAAGACTTGAAGCACATATTAGATGAATGTAGAATATAAAGTGTTGTCTGAGAAATAAAGTTTAAGTCTTGAAGAAAAGAGATCGAAAATTAAAGGTCAAAGAATAAAGCAGATAACTGTATAAATAAATTATGTTATATTCGACAGGCTTTGTGCCAGTCAGAACAAAATATATAAAGTGAGGATATTTAATATGAAGGTTTTAGTTATTAACTGTGGCAGTTCATCATTGAAGTATCAGTTGATCGATTCTGATACAGAAGAACTTCTTGCAAAGGGCTTATGTGAACGTATCGCTGTAGATGGAAGACTTACCCATACAACGACAGGAAAAGAGAAATATACAAAGGATCTTCCTATGCCGGATCATAATGCAGCAGTCAGCTATGTATTAGAAGCATTAACAGATAAAGAGACAGGCGCGATCGCTGATCTGTCCGAGATCGATGCGGTAGGTCACAGAATCGTACATGGTGGTGAGAAATTTGCTAAGTCTGTTGTGATTACAGATGAAGTAATTGCTGCGATTGAAGAATGTAACGATCTTGCGCCATTACATAATCCGGCAAACCTGATTGGTATTCGTGCATGCCGGAAGCTGATGCCGGGTGTTCCGAATGTCGGTGTATTTGATACAGCGTTTCATCAGACAATGCCGGATAAAGCATATATCTATGGTATTCCTTATGAATATTATACAGACTATAAGATCAGAAGATATGGTTTCCACGGCACAAGCCACAGTTTCGTATCAAAGAGAACAGCAGAGCTTCTTGGAAAAAATATCGAAGATACAAAGATTATCGTGTGTCATCTTGGCAATGGTTCCAGTATTACAGCGGTTAAGGGTGGAAAATCAGTAGATACGACCATGGGTCTGACACCGCTTGCAGGTGTGATCATGGGAACAAGATCCGGCGATATCGATCCTGCCATTATCGAATTCCTTGCAAACAAGACAGGAAAGAATATCGAAGAGATCAATACGATCTTAAATAAAAAGTCCGGTGTTTATGGTCTGTCCGGCGGATTTAGTGATTTCAGAGATCTTGGCAAGGGTATGGAAGAAGGAAATGACAGATGTCGCCTTGCGCTTGATGTATTTGCATATGGTGTCAAGAAGTATATCGGTGCATATGCCGCAGCCATGGGTGGCGTAGATGCGATTGCATTTACAGCCGGTATCGGTGAGAACAATCCATATGTCAGAAATCTTGCAATGACAGATATGGAATACATGGGTATTACGATCGATCAGGAAGCAAATAAGGTTATGGGAGATGAAAAGCTGATCTCTACACCGGATTCAAAAGTAAAGGTATTCGTAGTTCCTACAAATGAGGAGCTTGCGATTGCCAGAGAGACTGTTGCTTTAGTGTAACGAAAAAGAAAAATATGGCAAAAAATATGTGATTTTATCGTTGACAAAGAGTGTTCAAATATGTATAATAACCAATGTGCGATTTTTAGGAGATATTATGTTAATTGATTTATCAGAGATTTTATCGACAGAAGGGCAGGTAAAAGACTACGATGTTACATCTGAATTGAAGGAATTTTCTTTCAACGGAAATGTATATGTAGTCGATAATGTAAAGGATTTTCATCTTACCGCCAGAAATGAAGGAAAGAGAAAAGCAAGTCTTAAGGGTGGCTGTGTTGTTACACTTAAGATGTTATGTGACCGTTGTCTGGATGAAATTACAGAAGATTTTGAAGTGGACATAGACGAGATGATCGATATGGCTATCTTTGAAACAGATAAAGTTGATGAGATCGAGGAATTAGATTATCTGGAAGATCACATTATTAATATGGACATGCTTTTACAGAAGGAACTAATGACTTTAGTCCCGATGCAGATATTATGCAAAGATGATTGCAAAGGTCTGTGCAAAGTGTGTGGAGCAAATCTGAATCATGAAACATGTGATTGTGATGATTTTGTTCCGGATCCAAGATTATCAGTTTTTGCAAACATCTTGAAAGGTTGAGGAGGTGTGATTAATGTCAATTTGTCCAAAGAATAAGAGTTCAAAGGCCAGAAGAGATAAGCGTAGAGCTAACTGGAAGATGACTGCTCCTGCATTAGTAAAGTGCAGCAAGTGTGGCGAATTAATGGTTCCACATAGAGTATGTAAGAATTGTGGTTCATACAACAAGAAAGAGATTATCTCAGTAGGTGAGTAATTATAAATAGAGCTTTCCGAGCGATCGGAAGGCTTTATTTTTTTGCACCGATATCCCCTGTTGACTTTAAGAAAGGCAAAATATATAATAGCTTTGTGTATTTATACGGTCAGAGCAGAGTCCTATTCTGACAAACCCTGGGGTTGGTCTGCGTAGGAGTCTGGACTCCGATTCGTATAATAAGAAATATGGAAACACCGGAAAAGTTCCGGTGTAGAAAGGAAACAGGAATAAGATGAGCGAAGTAACAAGAGTAGTCGTAGATGCCATGGGTGGAGATTACGCACCGGAGTGGATCATAAGAGGTGCCGTAGAAGCAATCAATGAAGGCGCAAAGGCACAGGTAATACTGACCGGTAAAGAAGATGTAATAAAAAAGGAACTTGCAAAATATACTTACGATCAGTCAAAGATCGAGGTTGTAAATGCAACAGAGGAGATCACCTGTCATGAAGCCCCGGTACAGGCTGTCAGAAGCAAGAAGGATTCTTCACTGGTGGTTGGTCTGAATATGGTAAAAAACGGAGAAGCTGATGCGATCATTTCAGCCGGAAGCTCAGGTGCGATCCTTGCAGGAGGTCAGTTAGTAGTCGGACGTTCCAAAGGTGTAAAACGTTCACCGCTTGCTCCATTACTTCCTACATCAAAGGGGTATTCTCTTCTGATCGATTGTGGAGCGAATGTCGACGCGAGACCGGAGCATCTGTTACAGTTTGCAAAGATGGGATCTATCTATATGGAGAATATTGAGCATGTAAAGAATCCAAGAGTTGCGATCGTAAATATCGGTGATGAAGAAGAAAAGGGAAATGCTCTAGTAAAAGAGACATATCCATTATTAAAAGAATGCAAGGACATTAATTTTGTCGGCAGTATCGAGGCAAGAGAGATTCCAAATGGTGCAGCGGATGTCATTGTCTGTGAAGCCTTTGTCGGAAATGTTATCTTAAAATTATATGAAGGTCTTGCAAAGATGCTCCTAGGTGAGATTAAGAATACGATCATGTCATCACTTAAGACCAAGATCGGAGGCCTTCTGATCAAGAGTTCATTAAATGGCTTAAAAGAGCGTTTTAATGCAAAGAACAAAGGTGGCGCACCTTTGCTTGGCTTAAAGGGCCTTGTTGTAAAGATCCATGGTAATTCTCATAACGAAGAGGTTAAGAGCGCTATTTTCCAGTGTATCGATTTCAAGGAAAATGGTGTAAATGAAAAAATTGCCGAGAATATTGGAAAAGAAGTGGCGAAGTAATTATGAATACAGAACGATTTCATAATATAGAAGATATCATTGGGTATACCTTTCGTGATCTGGATCTGCTTGTAACGGCATTAACACATAAGTCATATGCAAATGAACGCAAGATCAATAAGGTAGAATCCTATGAACGATCGGAATTCCTTGGAGATGCGATCCTGGAATTCGTTGTCAGTGAATATCTTTATCAGAATTATCCGGAATATCCGGAAGGAAAATTAACAAAGCTCCGAGCAAGTCTGGTATGTGAATTTACCTTATCCCAGATATCCAAGGAGCTAAAGTTTGGACATTATGTCCTGCTCAGCAAGGGAGAAGATCTGACCGGAGGGAGAAATCGGAACTCGATCATGTGTGATCTGTTTGAGGCGGTTCTCGGTGCAATCTATCTGGATGGCGGATTAGATGAAGCAAAGAAATTTGTCCACCGGTTTCTACTTGATGATGTAGAGACTCATTCACTGTTTTATGATGCCAAGTCAACCTTGCAGGAGCTTGCGCAGAAAGAAGAAAAAACCCTTACTTATGCCTTGTTAGAGGAGAAGGGACCGGATCATAATAAATCTTATGTATCCGAGGTGTGCATTAACGGGGAGCATGTTGCGACAGGTGAAGGAGCATCCAGAAAGGCTTCGGAGCAGACGGCAGCATATAATGCACTGTTACAAATAAAGAAAAAGCAGGGTTAATATATGTATTTAAAAAGTATTGAAGTAAACGGCTTCAAATCATTTGCAAATAAAATCGTATTCAAATTCAATCATGGAATAACCTGTATCGTTGGACCGAATGGTTCGGGAAAGAGTAACGTGGCGGATGCTGTCCGCTGGGTACTTGGTGAACAGAGCGCAAAGAGTCTCCGAGGCTCTAAGATGGAGGATGTAATCTTCTCCGGTACACAGCTTCGTAAGCCACAGGGTTCTGCTTATGTAGCGATCACGTTAGATAACAGTGATCATCATCTGCCGATTGATTATAATGAAGTAACGGTTGCCAGACGTGTGTATCGTTCGGGAGAGAGTGAATATCTTATTAATGGAACAGTCAGTCGTTTAAAGGATGTAAATTCGCTGTTCTTTGATACCGGTATCGGTAAAGAGGGATATTCCATTATCGGACAGGGTCAGATTGAGAAGATCTTAAATGGTAAACCGGAGGAACGACGGGAACTGTTCGATGAAGCGGCAGGAATCGTAAAATTTAAAAAGAACAAAGCGGCAGCCGAGAAATCATTAGAAGCAGAGCGTGACAATCTAAGTCGTGTCAATGATATTTTATATGAGTTGGAAAAGCAGGTCGGTCCATTACAGAAGCAGTCAGAAACAGCGAGAAAATATCTGCTGTTTAAGGACGAACTGAAGAAACTGGATATCAATGCCTTTTTCCTTGAAATGGAGCATTTAAAAGAGATTCTTGATAAAGATACAGAGAATCGGGAAATCTTAAATAATGATCTCACGCAGAATAAAGAAGAACTGGAGCATACAAAGGAAGAATATGAGCGTATTGAGCAGGCATTAGAGGAGATCAATCAGGCAATCGATGCATCCAAGAATCAGGTGCATGAGCTCCGGTTAAAGAATGAACGTTTGGAAGGTGAGATCAATGTTATCAACCAGCAGATCTTGAACTCCCGACAGAATGATAAGAATATACAGGAACAGATCGACAGGATCAACCGTCAGCGGGAAACTGACCGGAAAGAGATGGAGAATTATCAAGGACAAAAGGATGCCCTTGGAGATCAGGTTTCAACCATTTCCGGTTCTCTGGATACTGCAAAAGGAGAAAGCAGCCGCTTGGATGCCTATATCCATGAATGTCAGGATAAGATCGAAGAATGTAAATCCGACATCATCGAATATATCCATGAGAGTGGAAATCTTCAAGCGAAGGTCGGAAGATATGATGCGATGCTTGAGAACATCAACTTCCGTAAGACCCAGTTAAATCAGAGATATCTGCAATTTAAAAGTGATGATAATAACGACCGGAAGGAACATGATGAGTTACAGGTAAAGCTATCTGTATTGGATCAGAATGTATCCGGCATTATCAAGGAACTCGAAACTGCAGAAAAGGATCTGGAAGAAAATCAGAGCAGAAATAAGGTCAATCGTGAGCGGATACATAATACAAACGAAGAATTATCAGCGACCAGATCCAAGATGGAAGCACTCCGGAATATTACAGAACGCTATGATGGCTATGGCAACAGCATCCGTCGTGTTATGGAGCAGAAAAAGAACAATCCGGGCATTATCGGAGTTGTTGCTGATATAATCGATGTCGATAAGAAGTTTGAGGTTGCTGTCGAGACAGCACTTGGCGGAAGTATTCAGAATATTGTTACAGAGGATGACAGCACGGCAAAGAAGATCATTCAGTTCTTAAAACAGAACAAATATGGTCGTGCAACATTCCTTCCGTTGAATACGATCACAGACCGTGGTCAGGTTCGAAATGAAGTTCTGTCAGAACAGGGTGTGATCGGTATCGCATCTTCTCTGGTAAAGGCTGATGCGAAGTTTGACCGTCTTGTTAAGAACCTGCTTGGCAGGATCGTGGTTGTAGATAATATCGATCATGCACTTGCAGTTGCGAGAAAATATAATCAGTCTCTGAGACTGGTTACGATCGAAGGTGAACTGATCAATCCGGGCGGATCAATGACAGGTGGTGCGTTCCGTAATTCCAGTAATCTTCTTGGACGAAAGAGAGAATTGGATGAGATCAGGGAAAAGATCGATGAGTTAAATCTGATCGCAAAGGATGCAGCCGGACTGGATGAAGAATTAAAGACATCAAGAGATGCACTTCGTGCGCAGATTGAGACCTTAAATACAAGACTTCAGCAGGCATATCTTGAGAAGAATACATTGTCTTTAAATATGGAGCAGGTAGCATCCAAGCTTGCAGAATCCGAGAAAGCATTTGCATCGATCCAGAAAGAAATCAATGAGTTGAACAGTCAGATAGCGGAGATCAATACAAATAAAGATCAGATTGCTGATAATAATAAGAAGCATGAAGCTGCCAAGGTTCAGTGTGAAGAAATGATCAAGGAACTGGAAAGCAAGTCTATCGAAGCACAGAGTAAGCTTGCAGCAGCAAATACAAAGGTATCTGAATTGTTGATCGAATATAACTCGGTAAAACAGAAGGATGACTTTATTCAGGAGAATATAAGACGTATCCGGCAGGATGATGAGAAATTACAGGAAGAACTGGCATCCTATATAACACAGGTACAGGCGACAGGCACAGATATCACGAAGTTAGAAGAACAGGCAGAGGCGATCCGCAAGACGATCGAGGAAGATTCCGATGAAGTATCTGATCAGGAAGAACAACTGGCAGCATATCATAAAGAACGGGATGATATGACAGCCAGTCATAAAGAATTCTTTGCAATCCGGGAAGAATTATCCGAGAAGATCGCAGGTCTGGAAAAGGCAGTATTCAAGCTTGATTCAGCGATTGAGAAGAATACAGAGAAGTCGGATGAACTGTCGAATTATATGTGGGCAGAATATGAATTGACATTAAATATGGCGGCAGAGTTCCGGGATGAGGAATTAAACGATCTTTCATCTTTAAAGAAAGAGATTACTGCAGTAAAAGCAAAGATCAAATCACTTGGTGATGTCAATGTCAATGCGATCGAGGACTATAAAGAAGTATCAGAACGATATGAGTTCTTAAAGGGACAGCATGATGATATCGTTCTTGCAGAGAAGAATCTGTTAGATGTGATCGAGAAATTGAATGTATCCATGCAGGAACAGTTCAATACGAAGTTCAAAGAGATCCAGGTTATGTTCGACAAGGTCTTTAAAGAGCTGTTCGGTGGTGGACGAGGCGCACTGGAACTGGTCGACGATACCAATCTGTTAGAGACCGGTATCCGTATCATTGCACAGCCGCCGGGAAAAAAATTACAGAACATGATGCAGCTTTCCGGTGGTGAAAAGTCACTGACTGCGATTGCACTGTTATTTGCGATCCAGAGTCTGAAACCATCACCATTCTGTCTGCTGGACGAGATCGAAGCAGCACTGGATGATTCAAATGTAAGACGATTTGCACAGTATCTGAACCGACTGACAAAGGACACACAGTTTATTGTCATTTCACATAGAAAGGGAACCATGGAAGCAGCCGATATCCTGTATGGTATTACGATGCAGGAAAAGGGTGTATCCACTCTGGTATCCGTAAATCTGATCGAGAACGATCTGGACAAATAAGGAGGTACAAGCTATGGCTGAGGAAAAGAAGGGATTTTTCAAACGATTAAAAGAAGGACTCAGTAAGACAAGAAATAGTATCGTAGACAGTTTTTCTTCCGTGTTCGGAGCATCCCATATTGATGATGATTTTTATGAAGAACTGGAAGAGACATTCATCATGGCTGATATGGGATATGAGACAACGGAAAAGGTGATCGAGAACCTGAAAGAACGTGTCAAGGAGGCCAGGATCAAAGAACCTGCGGCATGCAAGGAACTGATCATCAATATCATAAGAGATCAGATGATGGTGGATGAAAGTGCATATGATTTTGAAAAGAAAAAATCAGTTATACTTGTGATCGGTGTAAATGGTGTCGGTAAGACAACTACGATCGGTAAGCTGGCGGCCCAGTATAAGAAGAGCGGTAAAAAGGTTCTGATCGCAGCCGCTGATACATTCCGTGCAGCCGCAATCGATCAGTTAAAGACCTGGGCGGATCGTGCAGGTGTAGAGATGATCTCTCATAATGAGGGTGCAGATCCTGCGGCAGTTGTATACGATGCGGTATCTGCTGCAAAGGCAAGAAATACCGATATCTTATTGATCGATACAGCCGGAAGACTTCATAATAAAAAGAACCTGATGGATGAGCTGGCTAAGATGCGCCGCATCATTTCCAGAGATTATCCGGATGCAAATGTAGAATCCCTGATCGTGTTAGATGGAACGACCGGACAGAATGCATTAGAGCAGGCAAGACAGTTCAGCAATGTAACGGAGATTGATGGTATCGTGATCACAAAGTTAGACGGTACAGCCAAGGGTGGTATCGCGATTGCAATTCAGGCAGAATTGAATGTTCCGGTTAAATTTATCGGAATCGGTGAGAAGATTGACGACTTACAGCGTTTTGATCCGTCCGCATATGTGGAAGCACTGTTCTCAGGCTTTGACGAAGACCGAAGCGAGCTTGACATTCTTATGGATGGAGCTGATCTATAATTATGAAAATAGTGCAGTTTATTATAGTAGCTGTTTGGAAATAAAAAAGATATGACAATGGTGGATGATAACTGTCTGAATATGAAATACAGAAAAAGGAGACTGACAATGGCAGAAGAACTTACATTAGAGAAATTTGAAGAGGCATATAATATAATTAAAAAAGTTGTTTTACCAACAAAGCTGGTAGAGAGCGAATATTACAGCAACCTGACAGGAAATAAAGTATTTTTTAAACCGGAAAATATGCAGCTTACCGGAGCATATAAAATCCGTGGAGCATATTACAAGATCAGTACGCTGACAGACGAAGAAAGGCAGAAGGGTCTGATCACTGCATCAGCCGGAAATCATGCACAGGGTGTTGCATATGCAGCAAAAGCATATGGGGTAAAAGCAACAATCGTTATGCCATCGTCAACTCCTCTAATCAAAGTAAACCGAACCAAATCATATGGAGCAGAGGTTATCTTATATGGAGATGTATACGATGAATCCTGCGCATATGCATTAGAGCTTGCAGAAGATAAGGGTTATACCTTTATTCATCCATTCGATGATCTGGATGTTGCGACCGGACAGGGCTCTGTTGCAATGGAGATCATCAAGGAGCTTCCGTTTGTAGATTATATTCTTGTTCCGATCGGTGGTGGCGGACTGGCTACCGGTGTATCTACACTTGCCAAGATGATGAATCCGAATATCAAAGTGATCGGTGTAGAACCCGCAGGTGCAAATTGTATGCAGGTTTCTTTGAAAAATAAGAAAGTAACGACACTTCCAATGGTAGACACGATCGCAGATGGTACGGCAGTTAAGACTCCGGGATCAAAGATCTTCCCATACATTCAGAAGAATCTGGATGGCATCATCACCGTAGAGGATAATGAGCTGATCGTCTGCTTCCTTGATATGCTTGAAAATCATAAGATGTTGGTTGAGAACTCCGGCCTGCTTACCGTTGCGGCCTTAAAGCATCTGAATGTGAAAGGACAGAAGGTTGTCAGCATCTTAAGTGGCGGTAATATGGATATGATCACATTTGCATCCTTAGTACAGCACGGATTGATTGCCAGAAGCCGTATCTTCACAGTTTCAACCTTGCTTCCGGATAAGCCGGGCGCGTTGATGAATATTTCCAAGATCATTGCAGATTTACAGGGAAATATCATCAAACTGGAGCATAACCAGTTCGTATCGATCAACCGTAATTCGGCAGTTGAACTTGTGATCACACTGGAAGCATTTGGTCCGGAACATAAGCAGCTGATCATTAATACGCTTGCAGAACATGGTTACAGACCAAAGGAAAAAATGACAACAGGAATTTATAATTAATGATAAATGTAACTGTAAACGGAACAGAACAGATCAAATGTAATAAAGGAGATAATTTGTATCAGGTATTGACTGCGGCAGGACATGTCTTTGCAGGAAACTGCGGCATGAAAGGACGCTGTAACCGGTGTCTGGTATGGAATCAGGATACTGGCAGTTTTGTAAAAAGCTGCCAGTACATTGTAGATAGGGATATCTCGATACGGCTGGAGGAAGAACAGCTTACCGGTATCACAGGGCATAAGATGAATCTGCCAACCGAACAGAGAAAGAAGTCTGTTACTTCCGCATATGGCATTGCCATTGACATCGGTACGACTACGATCGGTATGGAGCTTGTGGATCTGAACGAGAAAGCGGTTAAATGCTCATTCAGTACGCTTAACTCACAAATTGCGACAGGTGCTGATGTCGTAGCGAGGATTCAGGCGGCAGATACAAAGGAAGGTCTGGAGCATCTGCGGTCACTTTTGTTTTCGGATATTCAAAAGGGTGTTGACCATATGCTTATAAATACGCCGAAAGCTGTAGATCATATCCGCAGATATGTTCTGGCAGGAAATGCAACGATGCTTTCGATCGCAGAAGGGCTTACGACAGAGAATCTGTTTGGATACCCGTTTACACTTAAGAATTCGGATATCCGGGTGATAGAACAGAATGACTTTATCGCTTCTCCATCTTTTGAGAATGCGGCTTCGGATGTTATCTGTCTGCCGAATATTGCGGCATTTTCCGGCGCAGATATTGCAGCAGGCGCAGTTGCCGCAGAGATTGATCGGGATTTCTCATATCGTATGCTGATCGATCTTGGAACAAACGGGGAGATCATTCTCTGTAATAAGGAATACGGAGTGGCGACCTCTGCTGCCTGTGGTTCGGCGTTTGAAGGATGTTTTCGAACAGCAAATATATTCGGATCGAATATATTTGACATGCTGGCATTACTGTTAAAACGGGGACAGATGGATGCAGATGGAGTGCTTGCGGAACCATATTTTGAATCCGGTATCTCGATGGGTAACAATATGAAGATCGACATGGAGACGATCCGGGCATTTCAGCTTGGAAAATCAGCGATCCTTTCAGGAATTCTGATGCTTGTAAGAGAGATCGGTATTGAATTTTCCGATATCGCTGAAGTCTGTATTGCGGGAGGTTTTGGATTTCATCTGAATCTGACAAATGCAGTTACACTGGGACTATTTCCGCAGAGCTTTCAGGGAAAAATGAAGGTTCTTGGTAATACTTCACTTGAGGGTGCATATTTGTCCTTGATTGAACCGGGTTTTATTGATACAATAAACAGGTTTAAAGAGAAGATACGTTATGTGGATCTGAGTAATCGTTCGGATTTTAATACAATATATATCGAGCATCTGCCGTTTCGGACATATTAGACCGGAATATGTATGGAAGATAGAATAAGCTGATATCCTGAAAGCTTTTTCATACATTTTGGAGATGTAGAGTTGAGGCGTAGAATATGGATTTACTGAGTATCGCCAGCGGTAGCAGCGGGAACTGCTATTATGTAGGCAGCGAAGAGACACATCTGCTTGTAGATGCAGGTGTGAGTGGTAAGAAAATTGAATCAGCGTTAAATGAGATCGACCGAAAGCCTTCGGATCTGAATGGAATCCTTGTGACACATGAGCATATCGATCATGTGAAAGGACTGGGCGTTATGGCGAGGAAGCATGGCATACCGATCTATACAACTGGGGGAACGATCTCAGAGATTAAGAAAATGTCATCCGTTGGAACGATTGATGACAGCTTGTTCCATGAGATCGAACCGGATGAACCATTCTTTATCAACGATCTGTCGATCGATGCATCAGCGATCTGGCACGATGCTGCTGATCCGGTATGTTACAGTATCAGTGACGGAAAAAGTAAATTTTCCATTGCAACAGATATGGGGAATTATGATGAATATGTTGTAAATAAATTAAAGAATTCCGATATCATGGTGATCGAAGCAAATCATGATATACGGATGCTTCAGGCGGGACCGTATCCGTATTATCTGAAGCAACGTATTCTGGGAAACCGCGGACATCTGTCTAACGAGCGTTCCGGGCAGTTGATAAAGGCGTTGTTAAACAGCCATATCAAAGCAATCCTGCTTGGTCACCTGAGTAAGGAAAATAATTTTGAAGAGCTGGCATATGAAACGGTAAAGCTTGAGCTTTCAGATAATGAATATGCATCGGATGTCAGGGAATTCGGTCTAGAGGTAGCGAGGCGCGACCGGCCCGGTGCTTTGCTCACAGTCGGAAATTAATAATAATGAATTGTTTTTCAGTCAAAAATACTATTTGAAGAAGATTCTTTTGCATATCAAAAGAATTAATTATAAAACCAAATAAATGGTGATATATAGGAGGATACATACATCATGAAAAAAAGAATTATTACAGTAGTTGGTAAAGACAGCATCGGAATCACAGCAAAGGTCTGTGTATACCTTGCAGAGAACAGTGTCAATATCCTTGATATTGCACAGACAATTGTAGGCGGGTACTTCAATATGATGATGGTCGTTGATATACAGGAATCTTCAAAGTCAACAGAAATTATCGCAAATGAGCTGAAAGAGATCGGTGATGAGATCGGTGTACAGATTAAGGTACAGCATGAGAAGATCTTTGAAACCATGCACAGAATCTAAGATTTAGAATAGAAATAGGCGAAAAGAGGTCACACTATGATTAGTATAAATGAAGTAATTGAAACCAATGCCATGATCAGCAAGATGAATCTGGATGTCAGAACGATCACAATGGGTATCAGCCTGTTAGACTGCGTTGGTGCGGATGTAGGAGAAACCTGTGAGAAGATCTACACCAAGATCACAACAAAGGCAAAGGATCTTGTATTTATCGGAAATGATATCGGAAGAAAATATGGTATTCCGATCGTAAATAAAAGAATCTCGATCACACCGATCGCATTGATCGGAAGCTCTGTTTGTAAGTCAACAGATGATTATGTAACGATCGCAAAGACCTTGGATAAGGCTGCAGATGCCGTAGGCGTAAACTTTATCGGTGGTTATTCCGCTCTTGTATGTAAGGGCATGACTCCATCCGATGAGCTTCTTATCCGTTCCATTCCGGAAGCACTTGCATGTACCGGTAAGGTATGCAGTTCTGTAAATGTTGGTTCTACAAAGACCGGTATCGATATGGATGCTGTAAAACTGATCGGTGAAATGGTAAAAGAGACAGCAGAGCTTACAAAAGAGGAAGATTCCCTTGGATGCTGTAAGTTCGTAGTATTCTGTAATGCACCGGATGATAACCCGTTTATGGCTGGTGCATTCCACGGTGTTACTGAGGGCGATTGCGTTATCAATGTCGGCGTCAGCGGTCCCGGTGTTGTTAAGAGTGCATTGGAAGAAGTTCGTGGTGAGAACTTTGAGGTTCTTTGTGAAACGATCAAGAAGACAGCATTTAAAGTTACAAGAGTTGGACAGCTTGTTGCAAAGGAAGCATCCGAGCGTCTCGGTGTTCCGTTTGGTATCGTAGATCTGTCACTTGCACCTACACCTGCAATCGGAGACAGTGTCGGTGAGATCCTTGAGGAGATCGGTCTGGAATATGCCGGTGCTCCGGGAACTACAGCAGCACTTGCCTTATTAAATGATCAGGTAAAGAAGGGCGGTGTTATGGCTTCTTCTTATGTTGGTGGTTTAAGCGGTGCATTTATCCCTGTCAGCGAAGATCAGCGTATGATAGATGCTGTATCAGCAGGAGCACTTTCCCTTGAGAAATTAGAGGCAATGACCTGTGTATGTTCAGTTGGACTTGATATGATCGCAATTCCCGGTGATACATCAGCAGCTACCATTTCCGGTATCATTGCAGATGAGATGGCACTCGGTATGATCAATCAGAAGACAACGGCTGTACGTCTGATCCCTGTTATCGGTAAGGGTGTTGGTGATCAGGCTGAATTTGGTGGACTGCTTGGCTATGCGCCGATCATGCCGGTCAACCGGTTTTCATGTGAAAAATTTATTAACCGTGGAGGCAGAATCCCTGCGCCTATCCACAGTTTCAAGAACTAATATAAATAACGGAGAACAAAATGAGAAAGCTTGCATTATCAGATGAGATTTTAATGAGTATCGAAAAACCTGCCAGATATATCGGAGGGGAATATAACAGTGTCATGAAGGACAAGGAACAAGTCGATGTCAGATTTTGCATGTGTTTCCCGGATGTGTACGAGATCGGAATGTCCCATCTCGGCATCCAGATTTTATATGACATGTTCAACCGGAGAGAAGATACCTGGTGTGAACGTGTCTATTCTCCGTGGCCGGATCTGCATAAAGTTATGAAAGAACAGCACATTCCGTTATTTGCCCTGGAATCTCAAGATCCTTTAAAAGAGTTTGATTTTCTTGGAATCACTCTTCAGTATGAGATGTGTTATACGAATATTTTACAGGTGCTTGATCTGGCTGAGATACCGATCTGGTCGAAGGACCGGAAAAAAGGGGATCCGATCGTGATCGGAGGAGGTCCCTGTTCTTACAATCCGGAACCGATCGCTGATTTCTTTGATATTTTTTATATCGGAGAGGGCGAGACGGTGTATGGTGATCTGATCGAATTATATAAGATCTATAAACATTCCGATATGACAAGAGAAGAATTCCTGATCAAGGTGTCACAGATTCCGGGGCTTTATGTGCCGGCTCTTTATGATGTCACTTATCATGAGGATGGAACGATCGCATCCTTTGGACCAAAATACGAAGAGGTTCCAAAGACGATCCTTAAGCAGGTAGTTACGGATATGTCATCTGCTGTCTATCCGGAGAAGCCGGTTGTTTCTTATATGAAGGTTACACAGGACCGTGTTGTATTAGAGATCATGCGTGGCTGTATCCGTGGATGTCGGTTCTGTCAGGCGGGTATGATCTATCGTCCGACCAGACCGAAGGATGTAAACGTACTGAAGCATTATGCAGAGGCTATGTTAGACAATACCGGTCAGGAGGAGATTACCTTCAGTTCGCTTAGTTCCAGTGATTATCAGTCACTTCCTGAGCTTACGGACTGTCTGATCGAGAAGATGGACAACAATCATGTCAATATCTCCCTGCCATCTCTCAGAATCGATGCATTTTCCCTTGATGTTATGCAAAAGATTCAGGATATCAAGAAGAATTCCCTGACATTTGCACCGGAAGCCGGAACACAACGATTAAGAAATGTTATAAATAAAGGTCTGACGAAAGAGAATATATTAAACGGTTCGTTACAGGCGTTCCTTGGCGGCTGGAATAAGGTCAAACTGTATTTTATGATGGGACTTCCGACAGAGACTTATGACGATATTACAGGTATTGCTGATCTATCAGAGGAGATCAGTGAGCTGTATTTTGCAAATATACCAAAGGAGAAGCGGGATGGCCGTGTCATGGTATCGGCTTCCGCATCTTATTTCGTACCAAAACCATTTACACCATTCCAGTGGGCGCCGATGATAACACCGGAGGAATTCCAGAAGCGTGCGTATTTTGTAAAAGATAAATTCCGCGAAGCAAAGAACCACAAGAGTCTGAAATTCGCATATCATGAGGCGGATATTACGATTCTTGAAGGACTGCTTGCCAGAGGTGACCGCAAGCTCTGTCAGGTGATCTACGATGTCTATCAGTCAGGACAGATCTTTGATGCGTGGACGGAATATTTTGATAAATCAAATTGGGACAATGCGCTTGAAAAAAATCATATTGATATCGGCTTCTATACCTATCGTGACAGAAGTGTAGATGAGATCCTTCCGTGGGATTTCATAGATATCGGAGTGACAAGAAAGTTTATGGAAAAGGAATGGGAGCGCGCACAAGCAGAGGTCGTTACACCAAACTGCCGGATGCAGTGTTCCGGCTGCGGCGCAGCAAAGTTTGGAGGAGGTGTTTGTTTTGAAAATAAGAATTAAATACTCCAAGCTTGGGAATCTGAAATTTATCGGTCATCTGGATGTCATGCGATATTTCCAGAAGGAGATCCGTCGGGCGAAGCTGGATATCAGTTATTCCAAAGGTTATTCCCCGCATCAGATCATTTCATTTGCAGCTCCGCTTGCACTTGGAATTACATCGGATGGTGAATATTTTGACGCGGAATTTAATTCTGTGACAACTTCGACTGAGATGATTGAAGCTTTAAATGCGGTATCCGTTGATGAGATACATGTTACGAAATGTGTGCAGATCCCGGAGGATGCAAAGAATGCTATGTCGATTGTTGCTGCATCGGATTATGAGATCACATTTCGGGAGCAGAATGATCTAAGCGAAAAGCTGCTTGCTTCTGTGGATGAACTGAATAAACAGGACGAGATCATTGTATTAAAGAAAACAAAAAAGAGTGAAAAAGAAGAAAATATCCGTCCGGGTATTTTAAAGCTGGAACGGAGAGGTGACGGTATCTATATGCTGTTACAGACCGGAAGCGTCTATAACCTGAAACCGGAATTGGTGATAAAGGCATTATATGACCTTTGCGGTGAGACCTATGATTTCTTCCAGATTTATATTCACCGTCTGGAAACCTATTATGACAAAGACGGCTCATTACAGCCGCTTTATATGGCAGGTGAAGAATTCTGATGAATAAGCTTGTAATAACAAATTATGAAGATCATATACTGGAAGCTGTTTATTCAGATGGGAAGCTGTCTGATCTGATGTTATTTGACCGCCAGTCCATTTTATCGAATATCTATGTCGGCAAGGTGGAAAATATCGTGGCCAATATTGACGCTGCTTTTGTCGATATCGGCACAGGGCTTCCATGCTATTACAGCATCAGTGATAATAAACATATATTTTTAAATGCAAAAAAAAATTCTGTGTTAAAAGCCGGAGATGAGATCCTTGTGCAGGTGAGCAAGGACGCGATCAAGACAAAGAATCCGGTCGCCACATCAGAGATCGAGTTAAAGACAGAAAATCTGCTTGTAAATACATCAGGCAGGATCGGTATATCCGGAAAGATCCGAAAGAAAGAGACAAGAGATCATCTGCACCAACTGGCGAAGAGAGTATTGCCGGATGGATTTGGCTGTATCTTGCGGACAGTATGTCAGGAACTGCCGGATGAAACAATATTGTCTGATTTAAGCGAACTATCCAAACAATTAAAACAGATCATACAGACAGCAAAGACCAGAACCTGTTATTCCTGTCTGTATAAGAATGATGCAGAATATCTCGATTATTTTATATTAAAGCATAATGCCGGACTTCAAGAGATCGTAACAGATCAGAAGCTGGTGTTTGATGAATTTGCAATGTATCTGTCGGAAAAACAGATCACGGATGTGAAGCTTACCATGTATAATGATAAGAATTGTAATCTGTTGACTTTATATAATCTACCAAGAGATCTGGAAAACTTGAAAAAAGAACGGGTCTGGATGAAGTCGGGTGCCTACCTGGTGATCGAACAGACGGAGGCAATGGTCGTGATCGATGTAAATACCGGTAAATCGGTCGATAAACATTCCTTTGAGGAGCATCTGCTCCGTATCAATTCTGAAGCGGCAGTAGAGGTGTGCAGACAGTTAAGACTGCGAAATCTGTCGGGGATCATCGTAGTTGATTTTATAAATATGAAGCAGCCGGGCTCGATGGATGTTATAAAAGATATTCTCGAACAGGAGCTTGCAAAGGATTCTGTTCCTGCAGCATTTGTGGATGTTACTAAGCTTTCCCTGGTGGAACTGACCCGAAAAAAAATTCGCAAATCGTTGAAAGAACAGTTGACAAAATAAAACCAAAATGGTAAAGTGTACTAGTGTGCCGCACAGTGAGGTATAAGTTTGCATATTTTTATGCGACACCATAACTGGCGAGTTTGATTAAGGAGGTAAACCCTATGTACGCAATTATAGCAACAGGCGGTAAGCAGTACAAGGTAGCTGAAGGAGACGTAATCAGAGTTGAGAAGCTTGGAGCAGAAGCTGGCAGCGAAGTAACATTTGACGACGTTATTTTAGTAAGTACTGATTCAGACGTTAAATGTGGTGATGCAGTTGCAAACGCAACCGTTACAGCATCTGTAATTGGTGATGGCAAGGCTAAGAAGGTAGTTGTTTACAAGTACAAGAGAAAGACTGGCTATCATAAGAAGAATGGTCACAGACAGGCTTATACACAGGTTGAGATCAAGTCAATCAACGCATAATCTGTTATGATAAAGGTAACCATTTATAAAAACGCTAATTCAGACACAATGGGATTTTATGTATCCGGTCATGCAGGATATGCAGATTCAGGATCTGATATCGTATGCAGTGCTGTATCGGCACTTGCGATCACAGTTGTGAATTCTGTTGAACGCTTTTGTGAGGAAGCATTTCATGTAGACAGCGATCAGAAAAACGGAGATATGAAGTTTCTGTTTGATGAACAGCCGGGACATGATGCCTTACTGATCATAGGAGTGTTTGAGACAGGTATTACGGATATCAGTGAATCCTATAGTGATTTTGTTTGTATAACCTTTAAGGAGGTGTAATTGAAATGATGAAGATGGAACTTCAGTTTTTTGCTCATAAAAAAGGTGTTGGTTCTACTAAGAACGGCAGAGATTCCGAGTCTAAGAGATTAGGAGCTAAGCGCGCTGACGGTCAGTTCGTTAAGGCTGGAAACATCCTTTACAGACAGCGTGGAACAAAGATTCATCCAGGTCTTAACGTTGGTATCGGCGGAGATGATACATTATTCGCTACAGCTGATGGTATCGTTAGATTTGAGAGAAAGGGTAGAGATAAGAAGCAGGTTTCTATTTACCCTGTAGTAAATGAGTAATATTACTTAGTTTATGCATGTTATTAGCCGGAGTAAATATAGTTTATTCCGGCTTTTTCTTTACATACGGATGTATGTATAAAGGAGGAAAGCAATGTTTGCAGACAGAGCCAGAATATTTATCAGAGCAGGAAAAGGCGGAGACGGACATGTATCCTTCCGTCGGGAGAAATACGTGCCGGACGGAGGTCCGGATGGCGGAGATGGCGGCAAAGGTGGAGACGTGATCTTTGTAGTAGATGAAGGTTTGAACACCCTGACTGATTTCAGACATATAACAAAGTACAGAGCACAGGATGGCGAACCGGGCGGTAAGAGAAACTGTCATGGCGCAAATGGTGCAGATGTTGTATTAAAAGTTCCACCTGGAACTGTCATTAAGGATTCTGAGACAGGGAAAGTGATCCTTGATATGGCAGATAAGAAAGAGCCGGTCGTACTGTTAAAGGGTGGACGAGGCGGACGAGGTAACCGTAATTATGTTACGTCAACCATGCAGGCTCCAAAGTATGCACAGCCGGGACAGCCGGCAAAAGAATTGATCGTTGATCTGGAACTTAAGTGTATCGCAGATGTCGGTCTTGTTGGTTTCCCAAGCGTAGGAAAATCAACATTTCTTGCAAGAGTTACAAATGCAAGACCAAAGATCGCAGAATACCATTTTACGACACTGACACCGAATCTTGGCGTAGTAGATCTCGGAGAGCATAACGGATTTGTTATTGCAGATATTCCGGGAATCATCGAAGGTGCAGCAGAGGGTGTCGGACTTGGTCTGGAATTCCTGCGTCATATCGAACGTACAAAGGTGATCATCCACATTGTCGACGCAGCTTCGATCGATGGCAGAGATCCGGTGAATGATGTAAAGATCATTAATGAAGAATTGAAAAAATATAATAAAGATATCGAAAGCCGTCCAACGGTTATAGCTGCAAATAAGATCGATGCCTTAGACGAGATCGGTTATGAGACCGTGATCGAGATGTTAAAGGAAGAATTTGAAAAAGATGGTGTAAAGATATTCCCGATCTCAGCAGTATCCGGCAAGGGTATTTCCGAGCTTTTATGGTATGTCAACGATCTTGTAAAGAATGCACCGGATGATGTAGTCGAATTCGAACCGGAGGTTGATCTCGATTTCCATGATAATCCGGATCTTCCTTTTGAGGTCAGCTACAATGAAGAAGATGACGTATATGTGATCGAGGGACCTCGTATTGAACGTATGCTTGGATATACGAATCTGGAATCAGAAAAAGGATTTGAGTTCTTCCAGAAATTCTTAAAGACAAACGGTATCTTAGGCCAGCTGGAAGCGCTTGGAATCGGCGAAGGTGATACTGTTCGTATGTATGGACTGGAATTTGACTATTATAAATAAAGATAAATGTGATAACAAACCGGCAGGCGATCCTGCCGGTTACAGGATATAAGTTAGGAGTATACTATGACAAGTAAGCAGAGAGCATATTTAAAAGGACTGGCAATGAATATCGATCCAATCTTAAACATCGGTAAGAGTTCCCTGACACCGGAATTTACACAGTCTGTAAATGAAGCGTTAGAGGCAAGAGAGCTGGTTAAGATCTCAGTATTAAAGAATTGTCTGGATGATCCGAGAGAAATGGCTGCCATGATCGCAGAACGTACCAAATCAGAAGTCGTTCAGGTTATCGGCCGTAAGATCGTATTCTATCGTCCATCCAAAGAGCATAAGAAGATTGAACTTCCAAAATAATATGAAAGATCAGAATATGAAGATTGGAATTTTAGGCGGCAGCTTTAATCCGGTTCATAACGGCCATCTGGAGCTTGCAAAACAGGCTCTGGAGCAGTTTGCACTGGATCAGATCTGGCTGATGCCGAATCATATCCCGGCATACAAGAAGTGGGACAGATCGGTTACAAATGAAGACAGACTCCATATGGTAGAACTTGCAGTAAAGGATCATGACGGACTTCGTTGTTCGGATCTGGAATTACAGCGTGGCGGAGTTACCTATACCGTTGATACACTGGCACAGCTACATGAACAGTATCCGGATACGGAATGGTATTTTATCATGGGTGGGGATTCGATCCTTGCATTTGACAGCTGGAGAGAGCCGGGCAGGATTCTTTCTCTCTCTAAATTGATCGTTACAACGAGAGATCAGATCCAGGCGGAAGATGTCGATGCTAAGATCCGGCATTTAAAGAAAATATATGCAGATGCGGATATCAGACAGATGCAGATCCATCCGGTTGATGTGTCATCGTCCGGCATCCGGGAAGCTGTTAAAACCGGACAGGATATATCAGGAGCTGTACCAATGGCTGTATGCCGCTATATTAAGGAATATGGTCTATATCAGACGGATGAAAACCTTGATTAAATCCTTGATCAACAGACAAATAATTGACGCAGATTGGTAAAACAGTATAATATAGTGCAGGAATAGTTTACAGGAGAAGGGGCAGAACAATGAACAGACAGGAAATGAGAGAGAAACTTCAGAAGAAACTGACAGATCGAAGATTTGAACATTCATTAGGAGTAGAATATGTATCTGGCTGTCTGGCTATGGTACATGGTGTAAATGTAGAAAAAGCACTGACTGCCGGACTGTTACATGATTGTGCAAAGTGCCTTTCACCAGAAGAAAAGATCGAGCGTTGTACGAAGAATAATCTTCCAATCAGCGAATGTGAATATAATAATCCTGAACTCCTACATGCCAAGCTTGGGGCATTTTATGCAAGGGAAAAATATGACGTAAAGGATCCTGATATCCTGTCTGCGATTGCATGTCATACCACAGGAAAACCGGCAATGAACATGCTTGAGAAGATCCTGTTTGTTGCAGATTATATAGAGCCGAACCGGAAACCATTAAAGGAGATCGAGGAGATCCGGAAGGAAGCATTTGCCGATATTGACAAATGTATCGTTCATATCCTGAAAAATACTTTATCGTATCTTGATACTACAACGGATGATACCGATCCGATGTCGATCGATACCTATAATTATTATGTTGCTCACCAGGCGGTAGCGGATAAGCTGAAAGAAGTCGATATTTAAACAGGCAACAATAAATAAACGAATGGGATACAATATTAAAACCAATATACAGAGCAGGAGGAGCGTCATATATGAATACAGCACAGGAAATGGCAGCAATTGTTTATAAAGCCCTGGATGATAAAAAAGCCTTTGATATTAAGATCCTTGATATTAAAAAGATCTCTGCTGTAGCTGATTATTTTGTTATTGCAGACGGAACAAACAAGAATCAGGTACAGGCGATGTGTGACAGTGTGGAAGAAGAAATGCACAAAGCCGGATATTCTTTAAAAAGTGTGGAAGGATATTCACAGGGAGGATGGATTTTGTTAGATTATTATGATATAATTGTTCATATCTTTTCGGATGAGGCACGCAGATTCTATGATATAGAACGTATCTGGAATGATGCAGCCGATGTAACAAAGAATTTACTTTCATAGATATGTTTTTGGGGTAGGTATGAACGATAACAGATTATTAAAAGACAATTATATAAAGATCAATCATATAGCAGCGAAGTGTATGCGTTTTTTTGTTGCACTGGTAGTTGCGTTATGGGCATTCGCATTTTTCAGCAGAGAATGTAACCTTGTGGTGGTTACGATATGTATGGTTCTCTGCTGTATTTTTTCGCTTATTCCGACGCTTGTTATTGACTTTTTCAAGCATGACAGGAATGAGGCGATCAAGTATGTAGTTATATGTATCGCAGTTTTTAACTGTATGATATTGAGCTCTGTATTTTCCCATATGGCATTAGTTGTCTGGATCTTCCCGATTCTGCTGACATCTTTATATTATAATAAGACGCTGGTTGTATTTACCGCGCTGATGTCTACTGTCGGTGTTATTCTTGCAGATTTTATCAATCTTACATACTGTGATTTCATGGTTGCGCCGATTTATATGGACTATACAGACAGCATGGTCTTGTCGGTATTTCCATGTGTGATCACAATCCTGATCCTGTCACTTGTTGCATATTTCATTGTATCCAGAAACTCTACGATGCTGAATTCTGTAATTGATAACGCAGAAGAAGTAAAGAGCAATCAGAAAGAGCTGATATTTGCATTTGCTGAATTATCCGAGAGTAAATCCAAATATACAGGAGAACATATCAAGCGTGTAGCAGATTACATGCGGGTGCTCGGAAAGGCATCCGGTTTTGATGATGATTACGTGGATAAACTGTCAACGGCTGCCATGATGCATGACATCGGAAAGCTTATGATCAGTGAGGAGATCCTGGATAAGCCCGGTAAACTGACAGATGAAGAATATGCGATCATGAAAAGCCATGTTCTCTATGGTGATGCACTTCTGGAGCATTGTCCGGGTGAGATCATGCAGATTGCAAGAACGATTGCAAAGGAGCATCATGAACGCTGGGACGGAACAGGATATCTAGGTATGAAGGGTGAGGAGATTGCCTATATCAGCCGTTTAATGGCGGTATGTGACGTTTTTGATGCGCTTACCTCTGAACGGTACTACAAGCGTGGATGGTCCGTAGAAGAGACGTATAATGAGATCGTAAGTCTATCCGGAAAACATTTTGATCCGCAGGTTGTAGAGCTGTTCAAGCAGAACTTTGATGCATTCAAGGAGATCGCAGAGAGACAGCCGGATAAACAGGTATATTAAGAGAGAGAGGGACTTTATGAGAGGATTTAAAAGGATTGTTAGTTTATTAATTGTTATATGTGTGATGATCACATGTTGTTCTGTGAACACGAATACTGCTGAAGCTGCTGCAATTACAGTTAAAAAAGGCAGCGATATTTCGGAAATAAAAATTAATGAAACAACTCAAAAGGTTACTGCAAAGGAAACAAACCATAAAGCCGGCTGGTATAAAAAGTCAGGTGTGCAGTATTATTTTAATAAGAATAAAACGACGGCGTCTTATAAATGGGAGAATAAGACTCTTTATCAGTGGAAAAACGGTAGTTTTAAAAAATATAATGGTATCTGTAAGCTAAGTGATGGTAAATATTATTACTTTAAAAAAGGTAAGAAAACAGCATATTCTGTAAAAAGTAATAAATGGAAAAAAGATAAGAAATCAGGACAGCAGTATTTCTTTTATAAAAATTCAAAATCTGCTTCTTATTTATATGATTCAAATAAAAAGACTGTTAAGAAGTGGAATAAATCTAAAAAGCAATATGCCCTGTGTACCGGATATGTAACATTAAGCGACGGTAAACGCTATAAGTTTACCAATGGTAAAAAAGATGTAACGAAAGTTACTCCAGTGAAACAGTACAATGGTCCAGGTCCTGCAAGTAATATTTTAAATAGTGGAAGATGGTATAGGTCTATATATGATGGAAGTGGTAAAATAAGATGTTATACTGATAATTATGGGTATATTTATGATTCTAATGGTAATTATACAGGTGAAAGTACTTTTTAATTATTAAAAAGGGAAAATGTTCATGATTTATGATAAAATAGAAAATATACAAGAAAATATTTATAATTAATAAATTGTAAAAGGTTTTAATTAAAGATTTTGAATGTTGATAAATAGGAAATATTTATTCGGATGTATTGAAAGAATATTAAAGATTAAATAGTTTTATCGAAAGCTAAAATTCATTTTTGAAAGCCATTATTAGAATTTATATAAATGTCTAGACCTTTTATAAATATCTGAATCTCTGTTATAAATAATATGAATAGTTTAAATATTATATCTGATGTGGATTTGAGGTGAATAAAATGCGGAATAATCATATAGATCCGGCAGATTTAATTAATGAGAACAATCCTAATCTATGGGATTTTGAAATCCTAGATGGCGTCAGTTTTATGAATTGTAACCGGATTCACCCTTTAAAGCAAAAAGAAATCCAGAAATTAGTAAATAGCTGTGCCGAGGATAACGGACTTGATGCGTTAATTATATTTGGTAGTTCGGTTGAATTTCGTTGTAACTCAAAAAGTGATATAGACATGGTAGTTATACGAAATGATGGTTATAAAAAAGTACCGAATGATTTTTTTGAAATAAATAGTGACGTCGATATTTTGTTTGATATTGGTGAACGTTTAAAAAAGATTTTGTGGGAGCACGGTGTATTAGTTTACAGGAGGGGATAGTATGTGTGATATTCGATATTTCAGAATGGCACGACATCATTTTATATCAGCAAAAGAAGCATTAAAATGTTTCAGTTGGGATGAACTATTTATTAATGATACTGCTTACAAACTTCAACAGTGTGTGGAATTTACATTAAAAGCCTTTTTGGAATGTAAAGGTGTAACAGTGCCGGAAACTCATCAGCTAAATAAACTGATTCGTATGTCGAAGGATAACGGATTGGCATCAGCTAGATGATTATATGCATAAACGCGGTATCGAACATATCTTTTATGAAACCACAGGCGGTCATCAGACGGTAGTATGGCAGAATGCCTTATATAATTATGCAAAGAAGCTGTTTGTAAATCAATAAAATGCACCTCTGAAATGATCAGGCATTTATTATGCCGGTCATATTGAGGTGCATTTTTGATGTGCAAAATATATTTTTGTACTAATCGTTTTTATCCGGAAAGCACTTATCTAAATCAGATCAGATAAAATTACGGAACAGACCGATCACACGACCTAGGATCTCGCAATGTTCGACAAGGATCGGATCCATATAATCATTTTCCGGCTGTAAACGAATATAACCGTTTTCTTTATAAAAGGTCTTAACTGTTGCAGAATCCTCGATCAATGCAACGACGATCTCGCCATTTCTGGCAGAAGAGCACTGCTCAACAATTACAAGATCCTTTTCATAAATACCTACATTGATCATACTGTCACCCTTTACACGAAGCATAAAGGTCTGGTTATTCGTATTATGAATATATTCCGGTGGAACAGGGAAATAGTCTTCGATGTTCTGTTCAGCAAGGATAGGCTGACCACAGGAAACCGTTCCAACGATAGGGATGTTTACCAGTTCCCGTTTGGTAAGTGAAAAATCATCGTCTATGATCTCAATTGAGCGGGACTTTGTCAGATCCCTTCTGATATAGCCCTTTGCCTCTAATGATGATAACTGAGCATGTACAGAAGAAGTAGACTTCAGATCAACAGCCTGACAGATCTCTCTGATTGATGGCGGATACCCCTTTGCAAGAATCTCATGACGTATATATTCAAGGATCTGAGTTTGCTTATCCGTGAGCTTTTCTTTTCCCATATGTAAATCCTCCTAAATGTATTAAAAAAACTTATATGAATAATAGTAGCACATAATTGTTCGTTTTGCAAACAAATGTTCTCTTTCTTGTGTGCGCTTTTTTACTCATCCATACTGGTATTATAAAGAAGTCATCGGGATATGACGAATATATTTTCGAATAATCCATACAAATGTTCGGAAATATATTGACAAATGAACAACTGTTCGATATAATTTATTCAAACATTTGTTCAGAATATTACATTACATATAGATTTTAATTCTAAGGAGGAAGAGAACATGAAGAACGTAGTAAGATTTATCAGTACAAAAAAGATTTTCATTATAGCAGGTATTATCCTGGTTACAGTATTATATATCCTTATATCCCATAAGGATTCACCGGCAACCAGCGCATCGAACGCAAGTAAGAAATATTATAAATGTATCACCATAGAAGAAGGAGATACCCTGTGGGATATCGCAAATGAATATAAGACAGAAGAGTATGCTTCCACACAGGCTTATATCGATGAAGTGCTTGCGATGAATAATCTGAATACAGATGTCATCGTAGATGGAACTAATTTACTGATTCCATATTATAAAGTAAATGATTACGAATAAATAATAAAAAGTATCTGTTATAAAATGTTATATGGTTTATCTGTTTAAAACAGATTTGCCTTATAAGAGGATAAAAACAGATACTTTTTTATTCAAAATATAACTATATATATTTATAATACACAGAATTCGTGGTATAAAGAATCATAATTATCGAATTACATAATAGAATGTGCTTATTTGGCATCTTTATTGTAAAGTCTTGGATTGTCGATCTTTACAGGCCAGCCATCCGGAGTTCCCCGTTCGATAGCGGAAAAAATCCGCTGCTTGCAGCCGGGAGTTTCCTTTTCCAACTTCGCCAGAGTTTGTTTTGCATATTCACGTTTCGTATATCCATCGGCAGGACAAGGACTCTTGATAACAGGAAGCTGCATATCATTCTTAAAAGAGATAATTTCACCTTCGTTTATATACATAAGAGGGCGAATAACCATCAATTCACTTTTATCCAGATATGTTTTAGGTGAGAATGTATGGATTCTGCCTTCATATAATAATGACATAAGGAAGGTTTCAATAAAATCATCCTTATGATGCGCATAAGCAATCTTGTTACATCCAAGATCATTTAATTTCTGATTTAATGCGCCTTTTCGCATTTTAGCGCATAAAGAACATGGATTTTTCTCTTTTCGGACATTGAATACAATATCATATATTTCTGTATCTACAATATAATAAGGAACATCCAGTTCTTTACATAATTGTTCGATCTTTGCAGTATCAAAATTATCAAAGCCGAGATTAACTGTAATAGCGATCAGATCAAATTTTTTTGGATAGAATCGTCGTAATTCAGCCAGAGCATAGAGTAAAGTCAGGCTGTCCTTACCACCGGAAATACCAACTGCAATTTTATCACCATTATCGATCATTTCATATGAATCGATGGCGCGTCTTGTATAACTTAATAACTTTTGTAATTTCATATAATTACCTCAAAATGATAAGATTTGTTTCATAACCGTGTATATTATACTTATAAAAGGAATTGGTTTCAAGAAAATATTGATGAAAGAATTGCACTCAGAGGCAGAGTGTGATATAACTAATTTAGCAGATATAACTTTTCGCAAAACTAAGGTTTTACGAAAAAACATAATTAAATATACACCACATTTAAATGATATTCTGCAATTACATCAATTTTTGATATACATTTAACAGATATTATATATAAAAACATACACGGAATCAATAAATAATATGTAAATATATTGTTAGTAGAAAGGAAAAAGGTAATTTCAAATGGCAAACGAATATACAAATGACATCAATATAAAAAATACAATTCTTCTACGAAATATTCTAGCAGAGCTTCCTTCATATGTTAAGATTGTTTTTCGTGGGATTGAAAATCGAACTTCATCCAGAACACGGCTTGGATATGCCAGAGATATAAAAACATTTTATAACTTTTTATGCAGCGAATGCCCACAGTTTCGAGGACGAAAACCGATTGATATCACATTGGAGGATATATCAGCCCTCGAAGCTGAAGATATTGAAGAATATCTGGAATATCTTAAGTATTATGAAAAGGATGGAAAGGTCTATACGAACGCTGAACGGGCTATTAAACGCAAATTATCTGCATTAAGGGTATTCTATGCATATTTGTATAAAAACGACCGTATAAAGTCAAATCCGGCTGAAAAAGTGGATATGCCAAAGATTCATGGTAAAACAATAACCAGACTGGATACAAATGAGGTCGCAGATTTCTTAGATGCTGTTGAATATGGTGATCATTTAACCAAACACCAACAGGCATATCATGCAAAGACAAAGGTTCGTGATCTTGCAATTTTGACTCTCATGCTTGGAACAGGTATCCGTGTATCTGAATGTGTTGGAATCGATCTTAAAGATGTGGATTTTAATAACAGCCGCGTAAAAGTTACCAGAAAAGGCGGTTATGAATCTTATGTTTATTTTGGTGATGAAGTTACAGACGCATTAACAGATTATCTTGAGGAACGCAAACATATAGAGCCGGTATCAGGATATGAAAATGCTCTCTTCCTCTCCAGCCAAAAAAAACGAATGTCTGTTCGGTCTGTTGAAATGCTGGTAAAAAAATATTCAGAAGGCGTTATCCCTTTGAAGCATATTACTCCGCATAAATTAAGAAGCACCTATGGCACAGAATTGTATCGAGAAACCGGTGATATTTATCTGGTTGCGGATGTTCTTGGTCACAGCGATGTAAATACAACAAGAAAACATTATGCAGATATGGATGAGGACAGGCGGCGAAGTGCCAGGAATCGTGTTCAATTACGAGAAAAACGTGATGATTAAATCAGTTGTAACTCCCCTATGCAATAAAGTATAAATGTTATTAGAATAAAGAACATTCTTTGAAAATTAATAAAAGAATAATATTAAGTATTTGATATGAAAAATGCGCCGGGAAATATCTCTCAGCGCATTTTTTCATTATGTAATATCGTGAGCATAACTCACTCAATGCATTCGAAAAATCGTCCCTTGCAAGCAAGCGATTTTTCATCATTATATCATGTGCTTCGCACATTCTATGCATTTCGCAAAATCAGCATCCTTGCGAGCAAATAATTTTGCGTTCATTATATCATGGTCTAATACTTTGTAACGGCATCGTATAACATATCTACACAATTATCAATTCCAAACTGGCTGGAATTCAGGCAGATGTCATAGCCTTTCATCTCACCCCAACGCTTGGACGTGTAATAATTGTAATAGGATGCTCTTGATTTGTCTTCTTTGCGGATCAAATCCTTTGCTTTCGCATCTGTAAGTTCGTATTTCTTTGCAATACGTTTTATACGATCATCAATATCTGCATATATAAATGCATTTACAACGTTAGAATAATCTCTTAAGGCATAATCTGCACAACGACCTACAAATACACAGGTACCATCTTTTTCAGCAATAGATTTGATAGTGTCAAATGCAGCCAGAAAAACTTTATGATTTAATGGCAATTCACCGGATGTTCCGAATCCTAATGAATATGGATCCATAACTAATGTATAGAGAAAACTGTTTGTTGGTTTCTCGTCAAAGTTCTCAAATAATTCTTCGCAGATACCACTGTCTCTTGCTGCGATCTTTAAAAGTTCCTTATCATAAAACGGAATACCAAGTTTTTCAGCAAGTTTCTGTCCAACTTCTCTTCCGCCGCTTCCAAACTGTCGTCCTATTGTTATAATTTTATTGCAAGCCATAATAAAAGCCCCCTTTGCAAGTATGATTTTTATTTGCTGTAAAAAACAAACTACGGTTTTCTGTATAAAAACCATAAAATTGTTTATTTTTTATAATAAAAATTATAACATTTCCACAAAAAAATGTAAATCAAAAAATTCGTTTTATATCTAAAAATAATATAAAACGAATTTAATAAATTAATGGAAGAATATTCAAACGAATATCTTTTTAGAAATGAAATTTTACAATCCTCAGACATTTAAAGCTCCAACTGTTTTAACAACTTTTGGAAATACTCAGGAAGTTCACTTGAAAATTCTACATATTCTTTTGTGGATGGATGAATAAAACCAAGTACACCGGCATGAAGTGTCTGTCCCTGCAGATGATATGGCTGATTTTTAGGTCCATATATGGCATCTCCTAACAACGGATGCTTAATATATGACATATGAACACGAATCTGATGCGTTCTTCCTGTCTCTAACTGACATTCAATCAGGCAGAAATTGTTTTTTAGTTTTTTCAGAACTTTATAGTGAGTTACTGCATTTCTACCATTTTTATAGTTGACTGCCATTTTTTTTCGATCTGTCGGATGTCTTCCGATAGGCAGATCAACGATACCTTCATCTTCTGTAAAATAATTAAAACAGATTGCATAATATTTTCTTGTGATTGAATGGACAGCAAGCTGTTCTGACAGAAAATTATGAGCAGCATCATTTTTACAGACAACAAGGAGCCCGGTTGTATCCATATCTATTCGATGGACAATACCGGGGCGAAGTTCTCCGTTGATCCCTGACAGAGAATCTTTAAAATGATACATTAAGCCATTCACAAGTGTACCGGAATAATGCCCGGGAGCCGGATGAACAACCATTCCCTTTGGTTTATTTACAATAATAATATCCTCATCTTCATATACGATATCAAGTGGAATATTCTCCGGTTCAATCTCAACGGATGCAATACTCGGAATCGTAATGTCTATTCTGTCACCGGACGCGATTTTCAGACTTGGTTTTGCTTTTTTATCATTCACCAGTATATTCCCATCATCTAACAGCTTTTTCAGAAAAGAGCGTGAATAATTGTCAAAATAATCGGCTAATCCCTTGTCAACTCGCTTATCTGTCCAGTTTTCATCTGCTTCTATATTATAAGTTTCCATATATTTATTCTTGATCAGAGCCCTTTTTAGACCCTCCAAACAAATCTTCCAGTTCATTATCCTTATATTTAAACAAGATAAGGATAAGCAGAATGATCATACTACAAGTTACATAGATATCGGCAACATTAAAGACAGGAAAATTAATCAGACGGAAATCAAACATATCTATAACGTAACCAAGGCGGATGCGATCGATCATATTGCCAACTGCGCCCGAAAATACAAATAAAAACAGAATCCTGAGATCTTTATATTTATCCATCTTTAACATTTTAATATAAAAGTATACGAGGAATATCAGTACAAGCAGTGTAACAGCTAATAGCAAGATACGTTTTCCCTGTAAACTACCCCATGCTGCTCCACGATTCTGGATATAGGTGATGTGAAATACATTTTTTATGACTGGTATTGTATCGGATAACGCCATATGGCTTGTGATCAGGAATTTTACAAGCTGATCCAGACCAATCAGTAAGAATACACTTACGATTGCAAATATACTGTTTTTTTTCATTCTGATTTCCTTTCTATGATTTTTTGCATTTATCAGTAAAATCCCTGTCTGAAACAATATTCAGGCAGGGAATCTTTATTTGTTATTTGATTTTAGATTTACTGGTTTTTATATTTGAACGGATCTACGAAAGAACCGCCACCAAGATTCTTTGTATATACTGAAGAATCACTTGAAAGATTACCTCCGGATGATCCGCCAAGTGTGGAATCTCCCATACCGGAACCTCCTCCTCCGCCAAGTGTAGATTCTTCACGTCCCTGCGGATCGCCACTGAAAGTAGAAAAACTGCCTGAACCTGCCCCCTCGCCATCAGAACCTGCAGGAGCATATGCTGCAGCATTTCCATTAAAATACTTGGCATCCTTCATAATTTCGTCAAAATCAACACCTAATTCTTCGTTGATCGGATTCGTTGCAAGAAATTGAAGATGTGAATCCATCAGATTTTTAAATGCCATCGTGTAATCTCTGTATTGTTGCTTAATGCCCTCAATACTGTCTTCAATTCTTTCCAACTCTTCTCTTGCCTGATGAACAATATTATTTGCCTTGATTTTTGCATCGTTCTCAATAATCTTGGCCTTGTCATTTGCATTCTTTGTAGCTTCTTCTGCGTTCTTCTCTGCAAGCATAAGTGATTTCTGAAGCTTTGATTCTGTAGTCCTGTAATGCACCAGACTATCTGTAAGTGTCTTGACCTGATTGGTCAGTTCAGCATTTGATTTATACAACTCTGTATAACTCAAAATAACAATATCAAAAAATGAATCAACATCTTTTTTGGTATACCCCATACCATGCTGAAATTTCTTTTGTTGTAAATCAACAGGTGTAAGCATTTGTAATCCTCCCTTAACATTCCTTCAGAATCTGCAAGTGCAGATCATTATTTAGTCATTTATTAATACTTGCTTAATTCTGGAGACAAAAATGCATCATTCAATAATTCTTCTCTGAGGTCACCGGATACATAGATATCTGCCGGAGCTGCAATGAAGATATTACCGGAAATTGCCTGTAACGATCCATCAAGGGAATAACATGCACCGGCAATAAAGTCGATAATTCGCTGTGCTGTAGACAGCTCCATTCCCTCCATATTGATCACGATCGCCTGTCCGCCTTTTAAATGGTCGATGATCATCTGTGCATCATCAAATTCATCCGGTTTAATAACAAATACCTGCTGGGAACCGCCCTGACTTCTGTTGTTAAATGAAACAAGTTTTGTATTATTGGAAGCTGTAGCTGTATTCTTTGCCGGTTTTACAAATTTTGATTTTTTAGCAGCAGCGCCGGCACTCTGTGTAGCAGCTGCTGTATATGTAGATGCAGATGATCTTCCATTTACAGCCTTTGGCTTTGGCTCATATTCTTCATCAAAATCATCTTCATCGTCATCATATTCATCATCATCAAATAAATCATCTTCATATTCATCGCTGGAGTCATTTATTTTAAAATAATCCAGAAAGCTTTTTTTTCCATTCTTTGCCATAATGGTTCTCCTTTAAATATTATAGTTTCTTGCACCAAAAATTCCTGTACCCACTCTGACCATAGTGGCACCCTCCTCAACGGCAACTTCATAGTCATTTGTCATGCCCATCGAGAGGACATTCATATGGACATTATCAATGTTTTTAGAATTGATGTCAAGTAATAATTCTCTCAGGCGTCGGAAATGAACCCGATTATCCTCAGGATCATCAACAAACGGCGCGATCGTCATCAGACCTTCTATCTGTATATGAGGAAAATCCTTGATCTGCATAATAAGATCTTCTGTTTCTTCAACAGAAACACCGAATTTGCTCTCTTCTCCGGCGACATTTACCTCAATCAATACCTTAACTATAACATCGTGCTTTGCAGCTTCTTTTTCAATCGTTTTAGCTAGATTTACCGAATCAACAGAATGAATCAGACAGACCTTATCAACGATGTATTTTACTTTATTTGTCTGTAAATGACCGATCATGTGCCAGTTTACTTTGCGGGAAACGGTTTCATACTTATCAACCAGTTCCTGTACTTTGTTCTCGCCAAAATCTATAGCGTCTGTCTCTGCAAGCAGTTCTTCAATATCACTTAAAGGCTTTGTTTTGCTGACTGCGATCAGTGTAACATCTTTTCTGTCTCTGCCTGCCCGTTTGCAGGCTTCTGTAATCTTCTGATCTACTAACTCATAGTTTTCTTTTAACATTTTTCTATCACTCCTAATATATGATCTGGTTTTCCTTTACAGATGTACCATCCAGTACAATACGATCATATGCTGATATTCCATATGCTGTATTAGGATCGATTATTGAATAATCATCTCCATTTACGGTTATATCGATCTGTTTGAACAGCGCTGTTCCCTGTGTGATACAGTAAACACCTTTTAGCTTATAGATTCCCGCTGTTGATACATTAAAGGTGATATCCGATTCATTTGCGGCGAGAACCGCATCTTCTTTGATATCTGCCGGATCAACATAGCAGAAATGATCATCTGTAAAATATATAGTAGGGGATATCTGTACAACCGAAGTTGAGCCATCCTCTGTTAATACGATCTGGTTAAAATATTTCTTTTCCGTCGTTCCGCTTCCGCCGGACAGATATCCGACCGGTATCATAAGAACATCTTTTTCAACAATCGCTGAATTTGGGATCTTAAGTCCTTTTGTTTCGGAGAAGATAAATGTAAGATTCAGATAACGTTCTGAAACATATTCAGCAAGATATCTGCTCATGTCAATGATAATAAAATAATTTCCATCCTTTTCAATTGTCTCGTATTTGGCTGAAATCTTTTTACTTGAGTCATTGATTCGAAATCGAACATGTTCATCTTTTTTTACTTTGCTGTATTCTTCTTTTGTAAGCATGACAGCAATCTTCCAGTCCTCATCATCAATAATCTTATATACAGGTTTTCCGGATTCAACAATATCGCTTTTTTTTAACAATTCTTTTGAATACTTGGTTTTATCAAAATCATCAGCCGATAAATTGTTGATATCAAAGTCTTCGTAACCATCCATATAATAGGATACAATTCCACTGGCCGATGATTTAACCGCTGTAAATGTCGAATCAAATGATTTGTCTGAGGATAACTGTTCTAAAGCCATATCCTCATACATTTCAAGAACCTTATTATCAATTGTATTTTTAAATTCATATACTTCTGAAAAATCAGAAGTCGAAAATCCAGTTTTGAAAATCTGTATCTGTTTACTCAGATCATTATAATCGTTTGCTGATAACGAAGTATTGTTACTGTTCTGTACTTCATAAAGTGCATCATACATAGAACCTGTCTCATCAACAGAATATACACTGGATCCTTTTGCTACTTTTTCGCCATCCCGGATATAATAACAGATATAGCCGGAGGTTGAACTGTAGTTCAATGTCTCTTTTCGAACAGCAAGCCCCGGAACAGTAAAGTTAGTATCATAGCTGCTTTCTTCTACCTGAAATACACTCAGGTCGTGATCATTCATTGATATAATGATACGGATCAGCATATATATAAACATGATCGCAAAAATGATAAACCCGAAACTGATCTTGACAGGCTGTCGTTTCCTGACTTTTCTTTTTATGGAAGTCATATATATCTCCTTTAGTCTGTGTACTGATCCTGAATCAGAGACACAGTACCCTTCGCAGGTATATTTTTATTATAATGCGGCAATGATATTGTCCTTATATGTATCAGGAACTTCGGAGCTGTCTGTTGCAAAACAGAGAACGATACCGATGTTATATTTTTCACTGATCTTGTTCATGAGATCAAGAGCATAGCTGATCTGCTCCGGCTTTACATATGTTACAGATGTAAAGTTGTCAATATAAATCTTTTCAATATCTTTATTCTGAGAAATAATACCAAGAATAAAGCCTGCAAACATTTCCAGATTATCCACTTCGTAGTTTGTACAGTTAATCATTCTGACGCGATTACTGAGCTCATATAAATGCTTGTTATTATTATCAATAAAGACAACAGAACCTGTTACAACTTTTACCTCATTGTTAACCTTGTCAATCAGAACCTTTGTTTTTCCTTTACCCTTATCACCTGTAATAATCTGAATCATAATAAAACCTCCTGAATTATATTAAAACAGTTATATATTTTGAGTGGACAAAATGTCCACTCAGATAGCTGTTTATTTTGCAGTATTAATTAACATAGTCATATCATTATATAACGTATCCCTGTCTTCTGCTCCGGCAATAACAGCAACATATTTATCACCTGTATCATCTTTTACAAATTCAAGGATCAGACAGTTGCCGGCTGCTGTGGTCGTACCGGATTTCCAGGAACCTAACGAATACCCCTCCGGGAATTTAAACTCACCGGATATATAACCATTTGTTGCCTGTAATGTGACACTTTTCTCTGCACCTGTTTCATCTGTATATGTAAAATCATATGAATCGAGTGAATCAATCAGATATGCCATGTCATGTTTTATGAATTCTGAAAAGATCAGATAGAGATCATATGCAGTCGTATAATGATCGTCTGAATGTAATCCATGGCAGTTCACAAAATGCGTATTTGTAGCACCTAATTCAAATGCTTTTTCATTCATTTTCTCAACAAATGCATCCTCACTTCCTGCAATCTTTTCTGCAAGCAGAACACCGCAGTCGTTGTATGAACGAATCAAAAGGCCATATAACAGATTCTTTACTGTTACAGAGCATCCTTTTGTAAGATCGCTCACACCTACATTATCTTCCTGAAATGTAACAGTATGTGATAATGTAATCGTGTCATCTAAAGATAAAGTTCCGTCTTCGATACTTTCCATAACAAGAAGACCTGTCATTAATTTAGTCATGCTTGCAGGGTAAATACGATCATGTGCGTTATGTACAACTAAAGCCTCTTTTGTTGAGTCATTTATCAAAACTGCCGACTTAACCGCGCTGTAGTTCTCATCAGCAAGAGCCTCTCCATCGGGTATGACTGTATACTGGTCACCAAAGCTGTCAGAGCTGTATAAAGGCAGATTCTCAGATATTCCAAGTGCAAGTTGATTGCTTGTATCATAACTTCTTTTTGTGCATCCGGATAAAACAAGAATGGGAATCAGCATGACTGCCATCCATTTTGTCAATTTTTTCATCTTTATATCTCCAAATTATTTATAAAATTCCCGCCAGTCGAGATCTCCTCGGTCTAAAGCTTTGATCAGGAGCTCTGCAGTTGCAAGATTTGTTGCAAGCGGAATATTATGCATATCACATAATAAAAAGATATTGTTGATATCCGGTTCATGTGCCTTTGGATGCAAAGGATCCCGGAGAAAAATAACCATATCAATATCATTGTTCTCAATCTGTGAACCTAACTGCTGTTCACCACCCAAATGTCCCGCAATATATTTATGAACGTTCAGATTGGTAACCTCCTCAATCAATCGTCCCGTTGTTCCTGTCGCATATAAATCATTTTTACTTAAAATTCCTCTGTAAGCAATACAGAAGTTCTGCATCAGTTTTTTTTTCGCATCGTGTGCTATTAACCCTATATTCATAACTCTCCTCCTAGTATTTCTTCTTTTGCAGATTTATATTTAATACCAATCCAATACCGGCACTCATACTTACAAGAGAACTAAGTCCGTAACTGATAAACGGAAGCGGAAGGCCTGTATTCGGTAATAACGCAGTTGCAACTCCGATATTAATGAATGTCTGAAAAGCAACCAGTGAACCGATTCCCGCTGCTATATACATACCCTTTTTGTCCTTTGCGTGCCTAGCAACCCGAATACATTGTAACACTATCAGGCATAAAATTGCAATAATAATCACACTTCCAATAAAACCTAATTCTTCACCTACTGCCGAGAAGATAAAGTCTGTCTGCTGCTCAGATATCAGGTTCGTATCCTTAACGGTTGCTACGGTTGAGTTATTAATACCCTTACCGGATAACTGACCGGAACCGATCGCCATAACTGAATTATCCTGTTGATCGGAGGATGCACCATATTCACTTCCGTATATATGTCCCAGAATACGATTAATCTGATAAGTTTTCAAAAACTGAGGCAGATTATCCTGTTGGATATACCAGATAAATCCACCAAAACATGGAACAAGAATCAGGATCATAATACCTATGAGTTTCAAACTGAGTCCTGCTACAAATATAACAATAAATAGTGTGACCATAATACAGATCGAGGTAGACAAATCGGGTTCTGCCACGATCAGACCAACAGGAACAGCCAAAAATACCGCAAGCTTTGCAAGTACCTTTGGCGTGTTCAAATCTTCGTAGTTTTTTTCCAGAAAAACTGCTGTACAAATGATCAAAATAATTTTAGCAAATTCTGATGGCTGTATTGTGAAAGAGTCTGATATATAGAACCAACGGCGAACGCCCTGATCTCCTCCTCCGGAACCGACCAACAGAACTAGCAGAAGCAAAAGTATATTTCCCGCATAAAGGATCATATAATATTTGCATATAAAATTGTAATCGATCAATGATACAATGATCATTCCAATTACACATGCGCCTACACCGATCAACTGTTTCGTCTGAAAATCCGGTCGAACGCTGCAGATTGTGATTGTTCCCATAATCATAGCTGCGATCACAAATAATACAAGCTTAAAATTATAGTTGATCAGACTGTATTTTTTTTCCGTTGACATGTCCATCTGTTTCATGTGTTTCATCTTTTTCTTTGTCCTTTTTCATATGTATTCCTACAACCGGGATTCGTGCAATGATAAATGAATCCGAAAGCTGTACTGTCATATTTGCTGAATCGATATTAACATAGGCCGCAACGCATTTTCGCATATCATCCCGAATTCTTGTTACGACATCCGGAGTACAACCTATTCGATCAGCCATTAATATATTTTTTAATCGTTCTCTGGCATAATGCCCGGAATTATAGCTTATCACATTCGATACTGCTCTGTTTTCTTTCATAATATTAAACTTCACCCCTTTATGCATGTTTTTTTCTGAATAAACGCTTAAAAGGTTTTCGTTTAAAAACATTAAAATCTGTAAGAGGAATGCTGTCACCAAGTATCCGTCTGCAAATATCGATATAAGCATTTCCTGATATGGTATTACTTCCCGCGAGTGGTTCTCCTTTATTCGTTGAAATAACAATCTGCTCATCATCCGGGATAACCCCAAGCAAGTTTACTGCAAGGATATCGACAACATCATCTACAGACATCATATCACCTTTTTTCACCATATCATAACGGATACGATTTATGATAAGGTCGATCTTGTCTATTTCATTTGCTTCTAATAATCCTATAACACGATCCGCGTCACGAATTGCAGATACCTCCGGTGTAGTAACTACGATGGCACGATCTGCTGCGGCAATAGCATTTTTAAATCCCTGTTCGATTCCGGCCGGACAGTCGATAATAATATAATCAAAATCAGCCCGCATTTCGTCGACAAGCTTTATAATCTGTTCCGGTGAAACTGCAGTCTTGTCTCTTGTCTGTGCGCATGGCATCAGAAAAAGATCCGGGTTGTTCCGATCCTTGATCAAAGCCTGTTTATACCGACAGTTTCCTTCTACAACATCAACAAGGTTATATACAATCCGGTTTTCCAGTCCAAGGACAATATCCAGATTTCTGAGACCGATATCGGTATCTATCATAACGACTCTCTTTTTCAACCCTGCCAGTCCGGTTCCGATGTTGGCTGATGTAGTTGTCTTGCCAACTCCTCCCTTTCCTGATGTAACAACAATTACTTCACTCATAAAACACCTCCGTCAATATCTTTTCCTGTTTTAAAATATGCTTTGAAATTTTATCTTAAAGTGAAGTCTGTGACAGCGCCTGAAAAAGAAGTTGTCCATTTTCGCAGCTTGCCATCATCGCATCATCTGTATGAAATTGTTTTCGGTTCTGTTTTGTTTTATTATAAACAGCTGAACCGATCTTTATATGAACCGGCTCCATCTGAAGAGCCAGAACAAATCTGTTTTTTAGGTGATCCTGTCCGGCAATCACGTTTCCTGAAAGTTTTCCGAGAACAATGACATTTCCATTCGAAATAATCGTTGCTTTTTTCTCTATATTTCCGAGTATGATTATACTCTTTTTTACCTCCAACGTCTGACCTTTTCGTAAATTTCCGCAAAAAAACTGAATCGTATCATTCTTAAATATATCCGGTGGTAATGCTTTTTTTTCTGTTGTTGAAAACTGTTTGTCAGACAATTTCTTTTGAACATTTTTTTTGACCTGTTTTTTTTCAGGTGGACTCTTTGCTCTGTGAGGTGGAATATCGATCTGACTACACAGATCCTGTTTGGAAGCTTCCAGACAGAAATCCACTTCGGTATTTGGAAGATGATTCAATTCATATAGGATCTGTTCCTCTTCTCCGGAGGATAACAGTCTCCCTTCAAATGTAACCGGTACTCTTCCGCTTTTTTTCAAAAATACTTCCTGACTGTATAATTTCTCTCTGATATCAGAAAGAATCTGTTCCATTGAATTATCTTCATTCAGAATGATACGTATTCCATGGCTGTTTGCCTTCATAACAACGTCGGTATTCATATTCAATCCCTCATCATAATAAAATGCCTGCAAACCAAGGCTCTTTTATCTGGTGTATCTGATATCCAAATTGTTATATTCAATCAGGAATTTAATCGGAAAGTGCATTGTTACCGGTAATAGTTGTATTCTCAAGAACATCAGGATCATACAAATATGCATATACGAGACCTGAAAGCTCGACTGCATTACCGGAAGAATATCCAAATGGTATTACACTTGTAACCGTTACCTCAGGATTTTCATATGGTGCAAATGATACAAATAACGCATGGTTCGGTCTGGCTTCGCTCTGCTGGGCAGTACCTGTTTTGCCTGCTACTGCGACATTGATCTGATTGATCAGTGCACTGCTGCTTGTATGAACGGAAACAACCTGTCGCATACCCTGTCTTACAACATTCCATTGTTCTACAGGAAAATCAAGTTGGTTTTGAACCTTATGCTCATTTTTATATACAACATTGCCATCAATATCCTTTATTTCCGAAACAAGGCTTAAGTCATAACATGTGCCGCTGTTTGCAAGGGTTGTAACATACCGGGCAAGCTGAGTTGCAGTGAAGTTATTCGTACCCTGTCCAATCGCAGTACGGATTGAATCCGCATCTGATATCTGAGGTTTACTTTCAGGCAGTTCAATGCCTGATGTGCTGTCAAATCCAAACATACCTGCATATTTCTGAAGCCGTTCCACACCGGTGATATCGCTGTAGGTTCCTGTATCTTTTGTTGCCATCCGATATCCAAGTTCATAGAAGAAATAGTTACAGGATTCCTCAATTGCCTTAGATATACCGATTGTTCCATGTGCAGACGGATAAATCCAACATTTAGCAGGTGTCTCTGTTTTATCAAAGTATCCTTTGGTCTGGATCACATCGTTGACCCCGATAACGCCCTCATTCATACCGGCAAATGCGGTGATCATTTTGAATGTAGAACCGGGCGCTGTCTGCTGCATAGTTGCCCTACTGTACATTGGTGTTGTTTTGTCTGTCGTAATTTTCGAATAATAATCTGCATCAATCATATTGGTAAGACGATTATTATCATAGCTTGGATAACTTGTCATTGCTTTAACTGTCCCATTATTCGGATTCGTAACGACAATTGAACCGGAGCAAGGATCAAGTGCCAGCATTGCCGGAGTAATCTCAAGATTTTTAATTTTTTTACATATGAAGTCATAGCTTCCCATAACACCGGCTTTATAATCGGAATAATCTGCGTCTGTTGCCATATTAAGGATACCCTGGTCATATAACAGGTTAATTACCTGACTTCCTGTAAGTTCTCCTGATATTATCATATATTTAAAAACAAGTTTGTCGAAACTGGTATTATTTTCAAATTCTTTTAAGATATATTCTGTCAGTACGTTGTAAATCTCATCTGTATCATAATAATCGCTCTTTGTTGATATGCCGGAGATGTCGATGGCGCCCTGGCTGATCGCATATTTCAGATATTCGCACAGCGAAATACTGTTGTTTATATACGAAACATAAGCAGCATCAGATTTGTCAATCTTGCTCGGGTTGTAAATTCCCATCTCACTTAACTGTTCACAGATAAATTCCATATAATCCTGATACTGTAATGTCAGATCATGTAATGGAGTATGACTGACGTTTAATATATCATCCAGTCTTGAAAGTGTATTTTGTTTTGCGGACTGGAAGTAAGAATTAACGGACTGTTCCAGCTCAGATGCATCTTTTGCCGCAAGGTCATCAATGCTTATAACATTATTATCAAATAAAGCAAAATATACATCGGTGATCGGAATATCATCCTTATCCGTGGATGTCGTTACATTCTTTATATGGGCAAGAAGAATGGATGCAATTTCTGTTTCAAGCGCATTATAACAATATTTTTGCAGATCGGAATCAATTGTCAAATAGATATCATTACCTGCGACAGGATCTTTGGAATCGATCACTTCTATTACCTTACCCATATTATCGACATACATCTTCTGATATCCATCTTTGCCGCGCAGATAAGATTCAAACTCACTTTCAAGTCCCATTTTACCGACCATATCATTTGCACTGTATTTTTCTGAATCATCCAGAGTTTCATTATATTTTTCCAGTTCCTCATTGGAGATATTTCCGATGTAACCTATGATCTGAGCAAAATATACAGAATCATTATATACACGATGTGATTCAACACTTACCTCCATGCCGAGAAGTTCATCCGAATTTTCTTTGATTGCTGCATAGCTTTCTTCACTGATACCATCAGCAAGCTGAACAGACATATACTGCTGGTAACGATTCAGCCATATCTCATATCGTACCGCGAGGATCTTTAATGCCGCCTCATCGGAATATGTTTCGGAGATATTGAATAAATCTTTTCCACGCATATATTTAAATATATCATCGGCAGTTGAAGACGCCTGCTCTTCTGTCAGACTGTCGACAGAGCTTGCACCATATACATTCATTAAAAAAGTATTTAACGTATTTCCGGATACAGTAAATTCAAAGCCCTTCGAGGTTAACTTCAGAGGAAGACTCACTGACATCTTATCTCCGTTTTGTTCAAGGATCAGAATAGTTTTATATACTATGTCATTACGCAATTCATTCGAAGTCGTTTCCTTTGCGGCAGCCGCTTCCGTCAGGTCCGTTCCACTTATATAAGATAAAGTATAGGATGCTTCGTTATAAGCCAGAAGCTTTCCGTTACAATCGTATATATTTCCCCTGGTCGCTTTTACCGCTACTGTCTTTACGGATTTATAAGTAAAACTCTCCTGATATTTTTCACCATTTACGATCTGCAGATCGAACAAACGATATATAAGTATTCCAAATAGAACCAGAAACAAGACCGTTACAACAAACAGACGATGCTTGACATGTTCAATTATTGATTCTTTTATCAAACTGAAAAATTCTTTAAACATTCTTACGTTCCTTTCACGATCATATAATCAGACAATTGCCGGATCATTCACTTGCTTTTTCCATTTTTTTCAATGCCTTATTTACAAATGCAAAAAACTTGAATACGATCAACGTGATAAGTGCTGTGTAGATCATTTCGGGTAATATGATATCTTTTAAATAAGTTGCGAACTCCAGTCTGTTCCGCATAAGGAAGAAAATTACATAGGTTGCAAAATTAAAAATAAGATCATCAACTAAGATTATAATTATTGGAAGAAGAACATCTTCTACCAGATAAAGTCTGTGGAAAAAACCGTTACAATAGCCAAGAATCATATATAAGATCATAAATGGTCCGATGGCATATCCAAAATATACATCATATAAAAAACCACAGAAAAACCCAACCAGCATACCTTCTTTTCTTCCCCGCATCAGTCCGAAGGAAACAGTAAGGATCAGCATAAGATCCGGTGCAATACCTGCTATTTCAAGAAACGGGAAAAGGGCAGTCTGCAAAACAAAACATATTGTTATTAATATTCCAAGTATTATTACTCTTTTCAATGTTACACTTCTTTCTGTTAATCCGTGATATTTTTCTTAGTCTGTAAAATTACGAGTACTTCTTCGATGTTTGAGAAGTCTGCAGCAGGTATAATATAGGCAGTCTTCGTCAGATTGTTGGAATCACTCTCAACCTTTGACACATAACCAATATTAATACCTGAAAGATATTTGTTTGAGACATAGGATGTTACAACCTGATCTCCTTCCGATATTTCGGCATCTTTATCAATATTTTCAGCAATCATATATCCGTCTGCGTAATTCGTCAGACTTCCTGACACATTACAGATGGATCTGCTTGGAAGGATCATGGCATTAACATTTGATGTATCATCAATAATCGTACGAACTTTTGCATAGGATTCACCGATTTCTGTTATGATACCACAGAGTCCGTTACCATACAGGACATTACATCCAACAGATAAGCCATCCTTTGTACCTTTATCGATATAAAAGACATCAAACCAGTTGCCGGTATCCTTTGAGATTACGCGGGCTCCGGTCTTTTCATAATCTGTATAAAGAGCATCTAATTCATATAATTTCTGAAGCCGGTCAAGCTCATAGGAATCCTGCTGATACTGTGCAAGCTTTGTTTCGTAGGAAGATATCTTCTCCTTAAGCTGTTCATTTTCAGTTACTACACTCTCGTAATTGTGGAAGGCTTCTACCTTGGATTCAACCCATGTACCTACTGTATTAACTCCCTTTTGCATCGGTACAATAAAAGTATTAGTTACATTTCTGACGGATGACATCATTCCGTCAAAAAATAAAGAAGTAACCATCAGCACCACACACAAGATTGTAAGTGCCAGCAAAAAATATTTTGGTGTAATTTCTATTCTTTTACGATTACGTCGTCTCATTCTATGATTCCTCTTTCTGCCAGGCTGACAAAACAATTATTCCCTAATATAATATGATCCGATAAACGTATCCCCAGTGTTTTTCCCGCTTCCTCCACACGCTTGGTCAGAAGAATATCCGGGTTGCTGGGTTCCGGATTCCCTGAGGGATGATTATGCAATAGTACGATATATACAGCCTGATATTTTAATGCATCAATAAAAATATCCCTCGGCGATACAACTGCATGATCGACCGTTCCCTCTGACAGTCGACACTCTTTTAACAAATGATGGCTCGAATCAAACATTAATACATATACCTGTTCTTTGCACAAATATTTGGTGCGCTCCATATAATAGTCTGCAATACTTTTCGGATTACCAAAGGTAACTCCTGACCGGTGTTCTGATCTTGCCATTCTTCTGGACAACTCAGCGATACACTGCATCTGAATTGCTTTTACTTTTCCGATACCATCAACATTCATAAGATCATCAACCGACAGATAATTCAATCCGATGATCCCTTTATGAACCGGGTGTGCAGCTAATATTTTCTGCGCAGTCAACAAAGCATTCCCATGTCTGCTTCCACATCGAAGTATGACTGCCAGAAGTTCCGCATCTGATAAGACGGCTGCACCTTCCAACAGACATTTCTCATATGGGCGTTCACATTCCGCCATATCTTTCATTGTAAATTCTGATCTCATTTTTCCTCCTTCGTCTCCGTCTCTCCACGAATCGGTAAGGAGTATTTACCGTTTTTTCTTTTCGGCTTTTGTTCTAAAATAATCTACCACACTATAAGGTTATTTTCTACCATTTTTTGCAATGTCATTACAATTCCAAATTTTGCATGCTGATAGGTAAGTCCTCCCTGAAAATATACAGCATACGGTTCTCTCATAGGGGCATCCGCACTAAGTTCAATTGAAGAACCGGATACAAATGCACCGGCCGCCATGATGACAGGAGAATCATATCCCGGCATATCCCATGGTACAGGCTTTACATAGCTGTCAACCGGTGCAGCCGCCTGAATCCCTTCACAGAAAGCAACTACACGTTCCGGTGTCTGAAGTTCAACTGCCTGTATGATATCAAAACGATCCTCTGTCTTATTCGGAACTGTCTTAAAACCAAGATTTTCATATACATTTGCAGCAAAGATCGCACCCTTTAAAGCACTTGCCGTAACCGATGGAGCCATGAATAAGCCCTGTGCAAAAGCCTTTGTATTATTTAAAGATGCACCAACCTCTTTGCCAAGTCCCGGAGTTGTAAGACGATATGCGGCATTTTCCACATATTCCTTCTTACCACAGATATAACCACCGATCGGAGCCAGTCCGCCACCCGGATTCTTGATCAGGGAACCTGCGATCAGATCTGCGCCATAGTCTGTTGGTTCTTTATCTTGCACAAATTCGCCATAACAGTTATCTACCATACAGATGATGTCCGGACGGATACTCTTTACAAATGCGATTGCTTCTCCGATCTTCTCACAGGATAAAGTCGGACGTACGGCATAACCCTTGGAACGCTGGATCTCTACAAGCTTTGTGTGTTCATTGATCGCATTTCGGATTCCGTCAAAATCAAACTCTCCTTCCGGTGTCAGATCTACCTGGGCGTATGTAACACCATATTCTGCCAAAGAACCCGGTGAAGGGCGAAGTCCGATGATCTCATCCATCGTATCATATGGTTTTCCTGAAATTGCAAGCAGTTCATCTCCCGGTCTTAAGTTACCAAATAACGCCGTACAGATCGCATGTGTTCCACAGGTGATCTGAGAACGGACCAGCGCATCTTCCGTATGGAATACATCTGCATAGATCCGTTCGAGTGCATCTCGTCCGTCATCGGTATAACCATATCCGGAGGAACCTGCAAAATGCGCTTCTGCCAGACGATTATCCTGCATGGCTTTGATGACCTTCATCTGGTTGATTTCACAAATGGCATCGATCGCTGCAAAACGGTCCTTTAAGCTGTCTTCAATCTTCTGACAGTAATCAAATACCCGTTCATCAATGTGTAAGGATGTATAATAATCTTTTAATAATGTGTTCATTTTATCTGCTCCATTTTATTTTATGAAATAATTCCCTTTGACCGCAACTGTTCAAGCATGAAATCCATAATGGTATCTTCTGATGTGAATTCACTCTTATCCACCCAGGTGACTTCTTTTTCCCTCTTAAACCATGTGATCTGACGTTTGGCAAAATGTCTGGTATCACGTTTTAAGATATAGAGGGCTTCATCCAGAGATGTTACACCATCCAGATAATCGAGGATCTCTTTATATCCAAGTCCCTGCATGGATATTAGATCTTTTGTATATCCCTGATCCTTTAATGCCTTTACCTCTTCGATCAATCCCTGTTCTACCATGATGTCAATTCGCCTGTCTATTCTATCATATAATTTTGATCTTGCATCATTTAACACAAAATATTCAAAATTATATGGAGAAATCCGTTTGGATTCTTTCTCGTTATGTTCGGAGATTGGGATTCCTGTCTCTTTATAGAATTCCAATGCCCGGATCACACGTTTGCGGTTGTTATAATGAATGGTTGCGGCTGACGCCGGATCCACTTTTTCAAGCATCTGATGAAGGCAGAGATTTCCATGTTTTTCCGCAAGCTGTTCCAGATAAGTACGGTAGCTTTTATCATCGTCATTTTCATCGAAATGAATATCGTATAAAACTGCCTGAATATAAAAGCCGGTTCCGCCGACAATGACAGGTATCCGTCCTCTGGCATAGATATCATCCATCGCCTTTGTTGCAAGTTTTTTAAATAATACAACATTAAACGGCTCCTTCGGATCTAATACATCGATCAGATGATGGGGAACTCCATCCATTTCCTCCGGCATGATCTTGGCAGTTCCGATATCCATCTTTCGATAGACCTGCATGGAATCTGCAGAAATGATCTCACCATTTATTCTTTTTGCAAGACCGATCGACAGATTTGTTTTACCTACGGCTGTCGGTCCGGTTAATATAACAAGAGGCTTCATTTGCTGCTCCGTTTCTATATAAGTTTAATTACTAAACAATTCGTTTGAATTTCTTTTCTAGTTCTGTCTCTGTCATGGAGATCAGGGTTGGTCTGCCATGCGGACAGGTATATGGATTTTCAAGCTTCATCAACTGGTCGATCAGGGTGTCTGCCTCCTTAAAGCTAATGGAAGTATTCCCTTTTATCGCAGCTTTACACGCCATTGTGGAAAGTTTGCTGATAAAGGTGTCGATCGTCTGTTTCTGTCCGTTTTCGGATAACTCTCCGATAAATTCCAGAAACAGTTCCCTGCCGTCTAATCCGAACAGATTTGCCGGAACGGCTGACAGTTTATATTCCTTTCCTCCGAAGCCCTCGATCTGAAATCCCAGATTCTGGAAAAATTCCAGATTTTCCCGTAAGAACTCTGATTCTGTTCCGCTCAAGGATACGATCGCAGGCGGCATCAGGTACTGTGGAATGGCTGTCTTATTCTTATAGTTTGCCATTAATTCCTCAAATTTTACCTTTTCATGTGCGGCATGCTGATCCATGATAAAGAACTTGTCTTCATACTCGATCAGCCAGTATGTCTTAAATAACTGTCCGATGATCCTGTGCTTTTTCTTAGCTTCCGGTGTCAGAAACTTATCTTCAAACATATCCATCTGCTCGTATTTGACCTTAGCTTCCGGGGTGATCGGTTCCTGTTTCTTCTGTTCTGATGTTTCGTTAGTCTGTACACCCGCTTCAGCAGGATTTAATGCTGTCTTTGTCGGTTGTGTCAAATACGGAACAATATTTTCAGCGACCATATTATTTGTGATATTTTTACCAGACTGGTTATCTTCTTTCAAATATTGGATTTCAACCGGCGAGCTACTTCTGTTTTCCATCGTAACAGATGGTGTCGGCGTTGGTTGAGCAGATATACCTGAATT
>CP085928.1:600000-815000 GCA_020735665.1 Lachnospiraceae bacterium GAM79 | reverse complement strand
CTGTAGAATTCGATCTCGATCTCATCGCCAACCTTTCCACTTGCTATTTGGCTTTGAAGATCTGTACTGTCTGAAATATCATTTCCATCAATACCTACAATGATATCACCTGTAAGGAGTCCGCATTTCTCTGCCGGAGATCCTTCACTTACCGAATATACATATACTCCTTCCGGCATATTCAGTCCTTCTGCATATTCAGATGTGATATTTTTAACGGTTACACCAAGATATGTTGATCCTGATTTGGTTGTACTCTTGCCTGCAAGAATATCGTTGATGATATCCTGTATATCGGATATAGGAAGTGCGTAGCCCATTCCTTCTACTGTGCTGTCTACATATTTCGCTGTGTTCATACCGATCAGTTCGCCCTTCATATTTACAAGAGCACCACCACTGTTACCAGGGTTGATAGCTGCATCAGTCTGAAGAACCTTTACAGTTCCGTCATCTACACTAACTTCACGGTCAAGAGCACTGATATATCCTACTGTTACCGACTGTCCATATCCAAGTGCGTTACCAATGGCGATACATGGATCTCCGACTCTTAAGTTCTCGGATGAACCGATCGTGATCTCTTTGATCTGACTTAATGTGTCGTCCTTGATCTTCTTTAACGGAACGGTTACAACCGCTACATCATTTGATTCGTCATAGCCTTTTACTTCTGCACCGGCTGATTCACCATCTATAAATCCTGCTGATAATTCTTTTGCGTTCTTTACTACATGATAGTTCGTCAGGATATAAAGGTTTGTTTCATCTTTTCCGATTATGATACCTGAGCCTGCTCCTGACTGCTCCTGCTCATAGGTATCAAACCAGTACTGATATGTTGTTACATATGTTCCTGTTATGGATACAATGGATGGCATTACAGTTGCACTTACATCTGCTACATTGCCGTCACCGGTGCTTCCGGAGGCATTTGCATCGAGCAAAGCGGAGCTTGTAGTTGTATCTGATCCGATCTGAACCGTCTGCTTTTCTTTCTTTAAGAACTTATCGCTGCCATACCGGACACCCTGGAAGACACAGCCTGCAACCAGTCCGAAGACAACTGCCGCAGCTATAGTCGTTGCCACCTTCTTTCCTGTACTTCTTCCACCGTTTGTTTTCTTCATTTCTTTCTTAGCTTTTTTATCTGCTTTCTTCTTTGCTGAGCGTACCATTTTTTCTGATTTTTTCTTTTCCTTCTCAGCAGCTTTCTGCATCGCTTTATTAACATTTTCGGAATAACCTGTCACATTCTGCGTGGAAGCACCTGTACCCTGTGCTGTATTTCCTGAAGGATTCGTATAAGCTGATGTATAGCCGGTCTGGCTGTTATATCCTGCATGCTGATTACTGGAGTAAAATGCACCGCCAAAATACATATTCTGTCCCGGAGTTCCATGATACATGCTGTTCTGTGAGTTCTGCCGGTTATATGCATTTGTATTCTGTCCTGAACCGGTCTGTCCATATGCATTGCTGCTTCCATAGGTCTGTCTATAGGAGCTGTTCTCATTCTGCATATTCATCTGTTCAGTCGTCTGTTCGGAAGCTGTCTGTGTCTGTTCCTGTGTCTGACCTTCTGAGTCGAACTGACAATCCTGTTCTTCTCTAAAATTCTCATCCATAATCAATCATCCTTTCTTTCTATGTAACAGCAGCTTTCTTTTGTTTACTGCTCTCTTTCTTATTTACAGGTTATACTATAATCTGTAATTGTGTAAGAAGTGTGTTTTCCATGTAGAAGAAATGTGTTTTTCGTGTATAAAAAATTTGAACAACTTACATCTATTTATGCTTGACTTCATATGGAAATTGAAATACAGTTTTTAATGACAGATTACAGAATGATTTTTATGGTATACAATATTTTTACATATATTATATAGAAATTGAGGTTTTAACTTATGTTCCGAGTATGGGGTAAAATAATGAAGGATAACCACCTGGTAAAGGATACGGTTGTCTGTATAGATGATGCATCTTTGACACGAACAAAAAAGGTATATAAAGCATTAGAGGAAATGTGCTATGAATTTGATCTGGCAAAGCCGATCTGGCTGAAGAAAAATCAAAATGATTTTATTCTCCACGCAAGAACACGTTTCGATCATGATAATTTCGTAGAAGCGATCGAATTCGACTATCTGGATTTTCAGATTATTGAAGAGGATTATTAATATGTTTACTGTAAATGATATCGGGAAAAATTATAAAAAGAAAATGGTACTAAATCATATCTCCCTGCAAGTTGCACCCGGTGAATGTATCGGACTTCTGGGAATCAACGGTTCCGGAAAATCAACGCTGCTTGGTATTCTGTCCGGCGGACTCCGACAGGATCATGGCACTTATTCTTTTGACGAACCGGATAAAACGGTCAGCTTTCTTCCACAGGAAAATCCACTGATTCCGGAGCTGTCCGGTCTGGATAATCTGAAGCTCTGGTACTCCGGCAGATCTACCGAGCTAAACAGCACCTACAGCCTCTCTATCTTAAAAAGACTCGGTGTAGATGTTTTTCTCCATCAGAAGGTAAGTACAATGTCCGGTGGTATGAAGAAACGTCTGAGCCTTGCTATCTGTATGCTGGAGCAGCCGGATCTTTTATTACTGGACGAACCACTTGCTGCGTTAGATCTCCTCTGTAAAAAAGGAATTCTGGACTATCTGAAGGAATATACCGGAAATGGTGGCAGCATTATCGTTGCAACACATGAAGAAGATGCGCTCTCCATCTGTAATCGCATCTATATCTTAAAGGATGGTTTACTACAGGAAGCAAAAGGTACCGATTATGCGACCATGCTTCGTGCCTGATTCAGATTGGATGTGAATGTTCTTATGTTTTTTCGATTATTTCTAACAGACCTTAAAAGAATAAAACAGCGTTTTCTTCCGCTTGTCCTGATCACTCTCATTCTGGCAGTCGGACTCTCTGTCGTCGTTCTGCTGTCAAACCGGTTATTATATAATGAACAGACCATCGAACCGGTCAATGTCGGGTTGGTTGCCGATGCTTCTTCTCCTTATGTCAAGATGGCATATTCTATGGTAAGTGAAATGGACAGCTACCGGACTACCTGCCGTTTCATCGAGATAGCTTCCGAAGATCACGGCAGACAGATGCTTGAAAACGACGAAATCAAGGCGTTGATCATCATTCCCGATAATATCATCAACAGCATTATATACGGAGAGGACAATCCGATCACGGTCATTTATAATCAGGATGGTACTTTAGATACTTACACTCTAAATGAGGTATTCAAATCCACCTCATCAATGCTTGCTACTGCACAGGCTGCAACTACGATCATTTATCAGGGGGCATATCAAATGAGGCTTCCGGATACCGCACTAGAACAAATCGCAACGGATGCCGATAATCTCTACATGGATTATGTCTTATCCAGAACAGAGCTTTATATCAGAGAAGACTTACAGCTTACCGGAGCTTATACCCCTTATCAGTATTATATAGTATCCGGGCTGCTGCTTCTGCTGTTCTTCAGCGGAATCGTCTTTTTATCTTTTATAAAAGGGAATTCTGATACATTACGTCTTCGTCTGAAGCTTCACGGAATCACCGGAGCGCATATTATAATCAGTCAATATCTGACACTTACGATCACATTATTTATGATCTATACGATACTGTTCTTTAGCTGTATGACCGGAGGTACGATCGGTCATTTTACCCCTTTGCAGTTTCATATATCGGGATTCTTTGCCGGAATACCCGCGATCCTGTTTATCGGATTCGTTATCCTGCTGATCGGGTATCTGCCAACCGGATATTCCGGGGCATGCCTGCTGTTATTTTTGACAGCTTTCTTACTGGCTTATATCGGAGGCGGTATTGTTCCGGTCAGACTTCTGCCTGACTTCATCCAGAATTTTGCTGAACATACCCCGTATTATCAACTGTTAAACCACTTATGTAATGGTTTTTACCATTAATCGATGAAAGGACAACTGCTTATGCTGTTACGTCAATACAGAATCCTGTTAAAACGGACTTCAAAAAAATTCATCAATCTTCTGTTGCTGCTGATCATTCCGTTCACGGCATTCTATATAAAAAATCTGCCGGTGGAAGAAAAAAGCACGGTATTCATCTGTGGATATTATATGGAAGAATCAAACAGTTACCTGGCACAGGTGGAGCAGGAGCTCTCCGGACATCAGGACTGCTTTACTTTCGAGAAATGCAGTTCTATGGAGGAATTAAAGGATCAGGTTGCATCCGGGCGATATGACTGTGGATTTGCGTTTGACAATGGGTTTTCTGACGCATTTATACATGATATCAAGAACTGCCACATCCGCTTATACACTTCCCCATCTTCGATGTTCCAGGCAATTTTTTCCGAAACATTATTTGACCGGCTGTTGGATGCTTTCTCGCCGGCTATTGCCGTCAACTATCTGGAATCGAATTCTGCCACAAAAGACTTTTATCGGAGTCCTTTCCAGTCATATCTGGAAGATCAATACAGAAATTATATGAACAGTGATTCTGTCTTCCGGTTATCTGTCAATAATACAGGAGCCTATCACGGAACAACCGACCGCGTAGATCTGTTCCCGGTTCATGAATTTACCGGTTTTCTTCTGTTCTTATCTTCTCTGGTCGGTTTGCTGGTCTATCTGAAGGATCAGGATGAACACATCTATGACAGAGTATCCAAACGGAAAAGACTGCGTTTCTGTCTGACCGGTATTCTTGCTAATATAACACCGGTATGGCTGGTCAGTGTAGTTACGCTCTACTTATATGAGCAGCCGGAAGCCATCCTGCCATTTCTGTTAAAGATGTTCGGATATATACTGCTGTGTCTGCTGTTCACTTTTATCTGTCTGCTTATCTTCCGACATTATAAGCCGTTTGTATCGGCTCTTCCGGTTCTTGTAATCTGCACTTTGATCTTCTCGCCGATCTTCCTGCATCTGGAGGATTATGCGCCGATCCTGCGGTATCTGTCCTACCTCTTTCCGCCGACCTTTTTTTAGGGGAAACAAAAATAAGCTTGCCTGTAACGTTATATGATTAACTATGATGTTGTATCGTTTCTATTCGTCTCGCACAGCATATTTGTCAGCAGTCGCCCAAACTCACCCTTTCGGGTTCAAACATGGGCTTGGTGCTGACAGCCAGTGCAAGGCTCATAACGAAACTTATACAAATGTCATAGTTAATCATATAGCGTCACAGGCAAGCTTATTTTATATTTGCTTTAAATTAATTGGCGCAAAAAGAATGAGCTCTGTTTATACGAATTTCTCGCCTTTTTCGTCTATGACAGCGCGGGCTGCTGTTGCTTCCGTAATCTTTTTTTCGATCATTGTTACATCGGCGACAGGAACTGCTGTATGGAAAGTTACATCTGCACCATATTCTGTATTCTCTATACTAATCTCATTTGTTGATAAGAGATACTGTACTTTGCCGGAATCATTATAGGAGCAGGTGATATCCATAAGCTTCATGCGCTGCACCTGGTGAATGCCGGCGTCTGCAAGGGCAAGCTTAGCAGCTTCTGTATATGCCCGGACAAGTCCTCCGGTTCCAAGCAGAGTACCACCGAAATATCTTGTAACCACAATGCAGATATCTGTTACCTGATTTCCCGATATCACTTCTAATATCGGCTTTCCTGCGGTTCCCTGCGGTTCTCCATCATCTGAAAAACGATAGAGGGTATTCTCTTTTCCAATCGCAAATGCATGACAGTTGTGTCGTGCATCATAATGTTTCTTCTTGACACTTTCGACAAATGCATACGCTTCTTCTTCCGAAGAAACCGGCTGTGCATAACCGATAAATCTGGATTTCTTCTCAACGATCTCATCGGTGCCCGGTGTCAGTATTGTATTATAAGAATCTACCATGATTGTTCCTGTCTATTTCCTGTCAGTATTTGTCGATAATAATTTGCTCAGCTCATTCATAAATGTATTCACATCTTTGAATTCTCTGTATACAGAAGCAAATCTTACATAAGCTACCTGATCCAGATCCTTGATCTTATCCATAACGATCTCACCGATCGTCGTACTCTCTACTTCTTTTGCTTCCAGATTAAAGATCTCGTTCTCGATATCATCGATGCATTTGGATATCTGTTCCGCTGATACCGGTCTTTTATGGCAGGATCTTATGATACCGGATTCAATCTTCTTCCTGTCATAGGTTTCTCTGTTCTTATCCTTTTTGATTACGATAAGCGGGATCGTCTCAACCTTTTCATACGTTGTGAAACGTCTGCCACAGGCATCGCACTGTCTTCTTCTTCGGATCGAACAGCCGTCATCCGCCGGTCTGGAATCTATAACTCTTGTATCATCAACATAACAAAATGGACATCTCATGTTTTTGCCTCCGTAAATCAGGGAACATCATTTTATCCCCTCTATTCTTTCTGCTACTAACTTTTACATATTCGGGGAGGAATGTCAACTAAAATAATATCCGGCCCGATCTTTACTACATTACAGAAATCAATGCGATACTCCTCGCAAGATCCAAAGCACCAGAAAATTTTTCCCTGCTCAGGAACAATTATCGTCTCAATTCTTCCGGAGCAGGGATCAAATTCAATATCTGCAACAAAGCCAAGTCGCTGGCAGTCCTTGCAGTTTATTACTTCTTTTTCTTTTAATTCACAAAACCTCATCTATATTCCCTTTTCAACAAAATCCACCTTCCGTATCATAATATGAAACAGAGAATATATTTAGACATATAAATTATCGGTTGCACCGATCTGCCTATGAATCAGTCACAGCAGTCAGGCTCTGAATCCGCTCACATTGATCAGCTTATGATCTTGACCGGACACTTTCTGGCACATGCGCCACAATGGGTACACTTATCATAATCAATATGTGCGAGGTTCTGATCTACCGATACCGCATCAAATTCACAGGATCTGACGCAGAGTGAACAGCCAATACAACCCGCTGAACAAACTGCCTTTACTTCTTTTCCTTTTTCCTTTGAATTACATCTGACACGATGAGGGGCATCATACGGAACCAGCTCGATCAGATGTCTTGGACAGACATCTACACACTTTCCGCACGCTTTACATTTTTCCTCATTTACAACTGCAATGCCATCTATAATATCAATCGCACCGAATTCACAAACAGCCTTGCAGGAACCATATCCTGTACAGCCATATGTACAGCCCTTTGGTCCGTTATTCGGACTGTTCTGTGCAAGAACACAGGTCTTTGGTCCAACGTAATCATAAACATCCTTTGCCTTCTCACAGTCACCTGCGCATTTGACAAAGGCTACATACTTGGTGCTTGCTGTATTCTCTACGCCGAGTGCTGCACTGATTGCCTCTGCAACGGCGGTTCCTCCAACCGGACATGCAGATGGCGGCATCTCACCCTTTGCAATGGCTGCTGCAAGACCATCACAGCCGGGATATCCGCATCCACCACAGTTATTTCCGGGAAGAAGTTCCCGCACCATAACTGCCTTCTCATCTACCGGAACTTTAAACTTTTCACCAGCTACACCAAGCAGAACACCAATGATAATACCAACGCCTGCTACAACTGCAACTGCGATCAGAATTGTTGTAATATCCATAACGATCCCTCCTTATATCAATCCGGCAAAGCCAAAGAACGCTATTGCCATCAGACCTGATGTGATCAGAACGATCGGAGTACCCTTAAACGCTTCCGGAATATCACTGTATTCCAGTTTCTCACGGATACCTGCAAGGATCGTAATTGAGATCGCAAAACCTACTGCTGAACCAAAGCCATTTACAATACTCTCAAAAATCGTATATTCATTCTGCACATTCGAAAGTGCGATACCAAGAACTGCACAGTTTGTTGTGATCAATGGAAGGTATACTCCGAGTGACTCGTATAAAGACTTCATATTCTTCTTTAAGAACATCTCTACAAACTGTACCAATGCCGCTATTACAAGAATGAACACAATCGTATTCAGATAATCCAATCCCAACGGAGAAAGGATTCCATAATAAACAATACTCGTTACTGCTGAAGCGATCGTCATAACAAATATAACGGCTCCGCCCATACCGGTCGCTGTGTTTACACTCTTTGATACACCAAGGAAAGGACACAGTCCAAGGAACTGGCTTAATATTACATTATTTACGAGGGCTGCTCCAACTGCCAATAATAAAATATGCATTATTTTCTACCTCCCCTTTTCTTATTCTTTTTATCTGCAGATTTTTCATCAAATTCCTGATATTTGTTTACCTGATCTGCACTTGCAACATCCGGTCTTACAAGCTTTGATGTGTCCACCGTATCGGATTCTTCCGATACGGCTTCCGCCTTCTCTGACTCTGAAACCGGATTGTCTGTCTCTGAGAGTACAACTGCATGTGGTACTCTGTTCAGATTTACCGGGATGTGGATTCTCGGTCTGTCAGACATCTCTTTCGCCACCTGAACCGGAGTCTGCTGTACAGTTGACGCTGTTTTCTCCTGAACCGGCTGCTGCGCTGGTTGTGCTGCCTGTATCTGTGGCTCCTGTGATACCGGAACTGTCATCTCAGGCTCTGATGAAGCTGCCATCTGCGGCTGCATTGTACTCTGAGTAGCAGTCTGCTGTACGACCGGTGCCGACTGCATCTCCTGAACCGGTTGCTGCGCTGATGGTACCGACTGCACTGGTTGTGCCTGCTGTGCCTGCTGTCCTTCTTCCCGCTCTACCGGCTTCTTTGCTATCTTATCCGGGATCACAACCTTTTTCGACTGTGGTACCGGTGCTGTCGGCGTCTGTGCGACGGATGCCTTGCCGGCATTTGTCTGTGCATTAGCCTGAGTATCCTGCATTGCAGCCTTTCTTCCGGCACACATGATGTTTGCACATCCCATGCAGGCTTCCGGCTTACAGCTTACAGGGATCTCATCTCCATTTGCAAGTGCCTTTGCTGCCTTCTTCGCATTTCTCTTGTTGATCGTTGCGATGATAAAAGCAAGTACAAAGAATGCTCCCGGTGCAAGTACAAAGATTGTGATCGGCGTATATGCTGCAAGCACATCTCCGATTGCTTTTCCTGCTCCTGATGTCTTCTGAAGGAGATTGCCTTCTCCGATAATCTGAAATCCAAATACACAACCTTTTCCGATCAGCTCACGGAACATGCCGATCAGAGTAAGACCGATCGTAAATCCAAGTCCCATTCCAAGTCCATCAAAAATTGACGGAAGGACTTTATTCTTAGAAGCATAACTCTCTGCACGTCCAAGAATAATACAGTTTACTACGATCAGTGGAATATAGATTCCAAGACTGTCATTTAAGGACGGCAGATATGCCTGCATTAAAAACTGAATAACCGTTACAAAGGAAGCAATGATAACAATATAAGATGGTATTCTGACCTTTTCCGGTATCACCTTACGAAGTAGTGAGATAAACGCATTGCTTAATACCAGAATACAGGTCGTAGAAAGTCCCATACCTGCCCCGTTGATCGCTGATGATGTAACCGCAAGTGTCGGACACATACCAAGCATCTGTACAAAGGTTGGATTTTCTTTCACGATACCATTGTATAAACGTTCTGTACATTTACCCATTAGTTTGCTCCTCCTTTCAGATAATCTGCATAGGAAAGTCCTGCATTTACTGCATTTGTAACTGCATTTGTCGTGATCGTCGCACCACTTAATGCATCGATCTCCTCATCCGATGCTGCACCGGATTTTGTATATTTAAACTGTGCTACATTTTTTCCTGCAAACTGTGATTTAAACTCATCTGTATCTGCCTGCATACCAAGGCCTGCTGTCTCACTTAATGACAGGAAGGAGATACCGTTTGTAGTTCCATCCTCTGCCACACCAAGGGCAAGCTGAAGATCTCCGCCATATGCCTCATGGGATGTAATAACAAATACATAACCAAGTGCATTTCCGTCTTTATCACAGGCAATTACTGCCTCATCTATATCTGCCTTATAGCCTTTATCCGAAAGCCATGTAGCTGCAGTCTCACTGTCGAAGCCATCTACCGTCCGGAAGTTATCCGCCTCTGTAAATACTTCCCGGTATGCGTCCTCCTTTGCCTGCTGTTCTGCCTGCTCGATCGGCTTCTTTGTGATCTGCTGTACATATGCGAGCACACCGCCGGCAACAAGTGTAATGACAAGGATCGCTACCGTTGCGATCACGATAGACTTCTTATCCATCTTCTTACCGTCTGCTACCGAGCCGCCTTCTTCCTTCTGAAGCTCAGCACCCTTACCAAATGACTTCGGTTGTGTAAACCGTTCGATCAACGGAACAAGAAGGTTCGAAATAATGATCGCATAGGATACACCTTCTGCCGATCCGCCATAGATTCGGAACAGGAAGGTCAGGAGTCCAAGGATAATACCAAATACAACCTTGCCCTTCTTCGTAATAGGTGAGGTCACATAATCGGTCGCCATAAAGAAAGCACCTAACATCAGACCACCACCGCAAAGGTGCGCTGCCAGATATAATGGCTCAAAGCCCATACCGGAAGCAAGGGAATACAGGAATATAAATACAGAAAATGTTCCGATATAAACGAATGGGATGATCGGGCTGATCACCTTACGAATAATCAGATATAAACCACCGACCAACAGACAGATTGCAGATGTCTCACCGATCGTACCTGCGATTCTTCCGATAAACATATCTAATACATCTACTGTTCCGCCACTCTTTAATATCGCAAGTGGGGTCGCTGTTGTGACTCCATCATATGTAAATGTAGTCATCTTTCCCGCAAATGATATTAACAGGAAACATCTGGCTCCAAGTGCCGGATTCATAAAGTTCTGACCCAGACCACCAAATAACTGCTTCACTATAATAATAGCAAATGCGCTTCCGAGTATCGCCATCCATACCGGAACCTCCGGTGAAAGATTCAATGCCAGAAGCAGGCCTGTTACGACTGCACTGAAATCTTTTACAGTACTATTCCTGTGCAGGAGCATTTCCACACCCCATTCAAAAAAGATACAGGATGCTATACAGGTTAAGATCAGCACAAATGCTTTTGTTCCAAAATTATATACACCAAACACACTCGCCGGCAGTAACGCAATGATTACGTCCAGCATCAGGGATGATGTCGTTTTCCGATCTCTGACGTGCGGAGATGCGGAAATCTTCAATGTTGTTTCTTCCATGTCTCCACCTCCTACCTCTTCTTACTTGCCAGAATGTTCTTTCTAGTTCCTGCTATTGTCTGTGTCAGATGTCTCTTGGCAGGACATACATAAGAACAACAGCCACACTCACAGCATTCCATACCATCATGTTTTAAGAATGCATCTATATTGCCATGCTCTGCATATTTTGCAAGATCTGACGGAATAATTCTTCCCGGACAGACATCCACGCATCTTCCGCAACGGATACATGCAGATGGCTCCCAGTCCTGAACCTCATCATGTGTCATACAAAGAAGTGCCGACAGTCCTTTTACTGCCGGAACATCGAGTGAGAACATCGCTTTACCCATCATAGGTCCACCCGCAATGATCTTCTCCGGCAGCTTGCCATCCTTAAAACCGCCTGCTGCTTCTATGATCTCCCGACAGCTTGTACCATTATGAACCAGCAGATTACATGGATTAACGATAGCATCACCTGTAACCGTTACGATTCTGGTGTACAGTGGCTTACCCTCGATCACCGCTTCATAGATGGAAACGATCGTATCTGTATTATGTACGATACAGCCCGCATCTGCCGGAAGCATCTTGGAATTCACATATCTTCCTGTCGTTGCATAAATCAACTGACGTTCCGCGCCCTGTGGATATTTGGTTTTTAAGACCTTTACCTCGATCTTATCGTTATCAGCCAGATGCTCGGAGATCTTTGCGATCGCTTCCGGCTTATTGTCTTCGATCGCGATAATTCCCTTTGCTTTATCAAACAGATTTACACAGATCTGAAGTCCAAGGATCAGCTTTTCTGTCTCCTCTAACATTCTTCTGTAATCAGATGTCAGATACGGTTCACACTCCGCACCGTTTACAATGATATATTCGATATCATCTTCATTTTTCGGCGACAACTTTACATGAGATGGGAAACCTGCACCACCCATTCCGACGATACCTGCCTCCTTGATCATATCCTTGATGTCTTCTCTGTAGAGTGTAGAGAGATCTCTCACATTCTCAGAGAAATCAATCGTTTCAAATAAACCGTCATTCTCTATTACGATTGAATTTACTTTATTACCGCCATTTGTCATCCTCGGTTCGATCATTTTTACCGTTCCTGAGATTGAAGAATGGATATTTGCCGAAACAAATCCTCCCGCCTCTGCAATCTTCTGTCCTACCAGTACACGGTCGCCACGCTTTACGATCGGAACAGCCGGTGCACCTATATGCTGACTGAGCGGATAAACACACTCTCCCTTTGGAAGATATTCTCTGACAGGCTTGTCTTTTGTTAGATCTTTGCCTTCATATGGATGAATACCACCCGAAAAAGTTAATAAACCCATCTGCATACCTCTTTCTCTCGTTATTCTTATCAATTCATTCTCTGTTATCGAGAAAAACTAATCATATAATAATACTTCACAGGGTCAAAAACAACCCTAAAACTTGCCAATCTGACCGCCAACCGCCCGTATGACAAATGCTGCCGCAAGACCGATCAGAACTCCCGCGATCGTTCCGGAGACCAGTAAAAACGGAGCATATATCAGGATATTTTGATTCTTTATCACCAGATATGCAACGATAAGCTGACCGACATTATGTCCGACACCTCCAAGAATACTCGTTCCCGTTGTTGAAAAGAATCCGAGTTTAACGGAGATCCACATAAACAGCATACTGACTGCTGCTCCGGCAAGACTGTATATCATAACGGTAAAATTGCCAAATAATAAAGACGACAGGAAGATACGGAGCGCGGATACCAAAACCGCATCCGCAAGTCCAAGCTTGCACAGCACTACAATAGTTACAATATTGGCAAGTCCGATCTTGATTCCCGGTACCGCGATATCGATTCGGATAAAGGATTCGATATATGAAAACACCATTGCAACCGCAATAAACATTCCAAGCTGTGCTATCATTCCTGCGCTGTTGTGCGTCTTTTTCTGTCTCTTTCTATTTGTAGATTTTTTTTGGGAAGTTTTTTGTTTCTGGCCCATCTTTTCTTTCTATTATCCCTTTCCTGCTATACTATGAACGGATCTTATCGATTATCATATTCTGATTCCTGTCCAACATCACCTTCCACCTGAATCACCAGCTTATGCGGCAGGCAGACAATATTCTCTCCGGTCTTCGATATCTTCCCCATACGAATACATACCTGATCCGGACAGTCTGCATCTGTTACATACGCCATGCCATTCTCTATCACCAGCGTATTCGTTCCTTTTGCGGTCTGAATCTCTTTCGTGGTATCTGTATCCAGATCATATCTGCCGATTTCTTTCTGATCTACATATATAACAACCTGACTGCCTTTTTTCTGACCCAGCCGGATAACTCCATAACCAACAATTCCTAAAAGGATCATCATAAGTGCCAGAATGATATCTCTTTTTTTTATCATTTTACTTTATAGTCTCCATTTGTTATCGTGAACTGTTTTCCTGCCTGCTCTGTCATATGTATATTCTTATCCTCATCAATCAGAATCGCATCTGCGTCAAAGCTTTTTACAAGCTTAAGTGCCTGATCCACAGGAAGCAGAATACACATCGTTGATAAGGCATCACTTAATGCTCCGCTTTCACAGATCACTGTCGCTGATATCGTTCCGGTGTCTGCCGGGTATCCGGTCTTTGGATTTAAGATATGATGATACCGTTTTCCATCCTGAATAAAATACTTCTCATAATCTCCGGATGTTGATATATAGACCGGATGCTTGTCTGACCGGACTTCTATGGTTCCCATCATATCATTTTCAGTTCCTCTCGGATCTCGAATACCGATCCGGAAACCGGAACCATCCGGCTTTGTGCCGTAGCATAAGACGCTGCCGCCGACTGCCACACAAGCGCCTTCCACCTGATTTTCTTCAAGGTTTTCTGCCACCCGGTCACAGGCAATACCTTTTCCCATCGCACCGAAATCAAGGCTTAAGCCTGCTTCATCAAACAGCACATACCATGTTCCATTCTCTGAAAGATCACTTACCTGTGTCAGCTCTTTCCCCTGTTCATCTACGATATGCACTTTCGAATCGTCAACTGCCGAACAGGCTTCTTCTATCTTCTGAGTCTCCGGTACTTGCTTCTTTCCGTCTTCGATACCCCAGCAGGATGCTAACGGTCGGATCGTGAGTGCCAGCAGATCATCCCCCGCTTCGCTTACCTTCCTTTCCTGTAAGACCGCATATGCAAGGTCATAGCTTATCTCATAAGGCTCTCCTGCCTTATATTCATGATTCACACGGTATACCTCTGAGCCTTCTATCCGCCATGAGATCTGTTCACGCTCCAGTCTGCTTACACAGTCAATCACTGCATCCGCATCCTGTCTGCCCTGATCCGAATAGACCGATACCGTAACTGCGGTTCCCATGGCAAATCCGGTCGTCGTATACCCTTCTTTTTTCTGATTATCCTTTCCGGTATAAAAGATAAACGCAATTACCAGCCCGATACACAATATGCCTGATAATAATGCAAGTTTATTCTTCAAAGCATTTATTCCTCCATATATAACAGCCACTACAGGCTTAAACGCACTTTGCAAACTTATTCACAGGAACATCACCCGTGTAAATAAAAAGAGCTGTTGCCGACCACGGTTCCAGCTCTCTTTTTGTCTCTGTCCGCAAAGCTCCTCGCTCCGCAGCTTTTTCTATCCTCTGTAATATTTCAGGATCGCAGCTACATCAAAATATCTGCTTCCAAAATCTTTATAAATGGCATTCTTCGTCATCACATAGACAAATACATCACCCTGACCCTTAATTCCGTCTAAAGCAGATGGCTCGATTGCAACTGCAAAATCATCAAAGTGAAGTGCAAGTGTAAAGCCCTCTGTATAATATGTATTATACAGATTCATCACTGTGAGCTCTGTCTCCGGTGTGATCGTCATATCTGAGATCGTAAGGCTGTTACCTCTTGGAATATTCATATATACCTCAGCTTTCATTTCTTTACCGAAGGAAAGCTTTACGGATACAGGATCTTCCGTCGCACGAATGCTTTTCAGAACCTCTGCTGCTTCGGCCGGTATTGCTCCCGGTGTCTTCGTGCAGTCTACAACTTCACGTCCTGCCATATATTTCTTATCCAGAATGTTGACACATTTTACAATCTTGTTGTCATTTCCCGGATTCGGTAATATGCTGGCAACCTTGTAATAGTCTTCGTTCTCTAAGATCTCCTTGAACAATAAGCTCTTAATATCATAAAACTTTGCCAGCATTACAGGCTTGTAGTCCATGTACTTAATCGCTGACCGTATTTCATTTATATCTCTGATTTCCATTTGTATATTGTCTCCACTTCATTCAAATTTGTTCCGCTCAAATCATACATCCATTTTCTGATCTTTGCAACCCGGTTTTTAATGGAATTCCTGACAGACCAGTTCTCGCAGTCGATATCGGAAAGCTTTCTCGTATTCCTCGTCTTCATCGACGCTGTGATTTACCTCCTCAAAACAGGCTCTGCGGATAGCTTCCTGTGTAAATATCGTAGGGCTTTCGTCGTCTCTGCCCCAGTAGAACACTGCACCATCAATACTTTCATTTCCATAGATCTCCTGCATCCGGCTGATGCAGCTCTCATCTCCCAGGAACACATGACAGATACCGGCTAATGATTTACAGAGAACCTCTGCATTGATCGTATATCCGTCAAAATCCTGCGCCCAATCCGGAATCTGCTCCGGCTTATCTACAAGGATCACCGGAAGGCTTCTACCATCATGCGAAAGAAGATTTTTAAGTTGGCCCGCGGATATCGGAACCGCTTCGGTGTCTTCATCCATAAATACACCCGCATCCAGGAATCCGACCTGATTAAATATATCCCGCATAAACTTCGGTCGATTATACCGACGCTCTCTGGAATAGATATTCTCACAGATATGACGGCAGGTCAGATACAATCCATCGCTTTCTTTTCGGAGTTCTGCAACCACATGCCAGATCATACCGGCTTCTTCATTGCTGATCGTCTGCATATCCATTAGAAAATATTCCTTCTCTGCAACAACCTTTAACTTATACCCCATCACTTCATAAGAAACAGACTCCATTTTTTTTGGCATCTGTCCAAATATCAGGGAGATATGCTGGTACGCCCATTCGTATATGATCTCACTTGCCCGGTCAAATCCGTCATCCCGTATCCGTATCGTCTGGTCAAATACCAGATCCGATACCAGCGGCCGGATCTCCTGCTTGATCTCCTTGTTCAACACCCTGCCGAACTGTTCTCTGTCAAGCTGTGCTGATATGAATTCGTCATTTACCACTTCTTTATTAATGAGGTAGATTACCCTATTCGGCGACAATACCTTCTGATATTTTTTATTCAGCAGAATATTTACAAGCTGCTGCTTGGATACCGCCCAGAACTTCTCTACCACCTCGGGATGTTCATCAAAATATGCACGGACCTCAGGCTTGATCTTATCCTGTGTAATCTTTAACCGGTATTTGCTTCGGATCGCATTTTCCCAGTTTTTCTTGATATACTGGTCTCTGGCCAGATTATCGAAGATCTGCACGATTGACCAGTCGCACAGCTCTAGGTTTGCGATAATACTGTTCATCATGCGGGCATCCTTCTCCTGTCCGTCCCACAGACTGCTTCTGTTATCATCGAAGCCTTCATCCATTTTATACTTATACCGCATCTCATGCTCGATCTCATGCCAACCCTCAAACAGAACCGTTCTGAGCTGAACCTCAAAGGTCCGGTCAAACGGCTGCTCCCACAACTGATCGGATATATTGATCAGATATTTGCTTGGGATCTTAAATACACCATTGCACTTCTGGGCTTCAAACCGGTTCTCTTCCCATGCTGTCTTTGACCAATTATCTACCATAAAGGTGTCTTCGAGCAGTGCTTCACTGATCCTGATATCTTCTGTATAAAATAAATTAATACGGATACCGATCAGATCCTGTATCTTCTTATCATCTTTTCCCGTGCCATATTTTCCTGTATCTAACTTACGCTGTAATGACGTCAGTGTCTTTACTCTCGACATGCTGTGAAAATAGATTCCGGCATTTCTGAGCTTCGTCATCAATGTCTGTTCCAGCTTCGTTCTTACATCATTCAATTCCTGAATATCTTTGTCACTGATCAGTGCAAAAGACTCATTATTACGTTCCATGTAACCACCTGCTTTTCAAATAACTTTCACCCGTAAAAAACGCACAAAAATACACTATTATGATACCATTTTATTCCCTTGTCAGTCAATTTTTATGGCATAACCTTTTTCTAAATTTTATGTGAAAATCGGACCCGTTTATTAAAAATCTATTTCATTGGATATTGCTTATTTCCTGACACACCGATATAATGTTATGAGATCTGACAAGATACAAGAAAATAAGTAGGAGGAATCTTATGATTCTCGATTGTCAAAATATAAGTAAAGCATTCGGAACCAACGTAATTCTCGATAATGTATCCTTTCATCTTGAAGATAAGGAGAAAATGGCGATTGTTGGTATCAATGGTGCAGGCAAAACAACATTATTAAAGATCATTATGCAGGAAGAAGAAGCAGACTCCGGGCAGATTGTGTTATCTAAAGACCGTACGATCGGCTACCTCTCCCAGCATCAGGATATTTTCTATGACGATACGGTATACGGCGTGATGGAGGATGCCATGAAGCCCGTGATCGAGCTTCAGGATAAGATCCGCAAACTGGAACAGGATATGACAACACTGACCGGTAATGAACTGAACGCTGCTCTCTCGACCTATAATCGTTATACCCATGAATTTGAATATAAAAACGGATACGCCTATGAAAGCGAGATCACCGGAGTATTAAGGGGACTTGGCTTCTCCAAAGAAGATTTCGATCGTCATACCGATACCTTATCGGGCGGACAGAAAACCCGTCTCTCTCTCGGCAGACTTCTGCTTACAAAACCGGACATCATCATCTTGGACGAGCCGACCAACCATCTGGATATGGATTCGATCAGCTGGCTTGAAACCTTTCTGACAGGCTATCAGGGAAGTGTGATCCTCGTCTCCCACGACCGTTATTTTCTGGATAAGATCGTATCAAAGGTCGTAGAACTCGATCGTGGTCATAGCACCGTATATAACGGAAACTATACCTACTTCTCTCAAAAACGTGCTGAGATCCGGGCAAATATGATGAAAGCCTACTTAAACCAGCAGGCAGATATCAGACATCAGGAAGAAGTTATTACAAAGCTCAAGCAGTTCAACCGTGAAAAATCGATCAAGCGGGCAGAAAGCCGTGAAAAGATGTTAGACCGTGTGGAACGTCTGGACAAGCCAACCGAATTAAACAGCGAGATGCGGCTGACACTGGAACCATCCGTTATCAGCGGTGAAGATGTACTTACGATCGAAGGACTGTCCAAAGCATTTGAACAGTATAATCTGTTCTCCGATCTGAATATGGAGATCAAACGAGGTGAGCATGTCGCCCTGATCGGCGGAAACGGAACCGGTAAGACTACGATCTTAAAGATCATCAACAAGCTTGTTCCAAAGGATGCCGGAACCGTAATCTTAGGCTCCCGTGTCAAGATCGGTTACTACGATCAGGAGCATCAGGTCCTGAATATGAACAATACTGTATTTGACGAGATCAGCAACGCCTACCCTGACCTGACCAATACCAGGATCAGAAATGTTCTTGCCGCCTTTCTGTTTACCGGAGAGGATGTATTCAAGCGGATCGCTGACTTGAGCGGTGGCGAAAAAGGTCGTGTATCCCTTGCTAAAATGATGCTCTCATCTGCAAACTTCCTGATTCTCGATGAGCCGACCAACCATCTGGATATCACATCCAAGGAGATCCTTGAAGAAGCGATACGAAGCTATACGGGAACAGTCCTTTATGTATCTCATGATCGATATTTTATCAATCAGACAGCAACAAGGATCATCGAATTAAAGGACAAGAAGTTGACGAATTATATCGGAAACTATGATTACTACGAAAGTCACAGAGTCCAGCCGGCTTCCACCGGAAAGCAGGCATTTGCACCGGTTTCTGATACTGTCTCTCAAGAAAAGCAGCCGGAATCTCAGGCAAAGCTCTCCTGGAAGGAAAACAAAGCCGAACAGGCAAGACTTCGTAAAAAAGCAAATGATCTGAAAAAACTGGAAGACAAGATCGAACAGCTTGAAAATCATCTGGCTGAAATTGATGAAGAATTTCTGGTTCCTGAAAATGCAACAAATGTTGCACTGTTAAATGATCTGACGAAAGAACGAAACTCCGTAGAAGAAGAGCTGAACACATTGTATGAACAATGGGAAGAATTATCTTCCGAGGAGTAAATGTCCCTCCCCTTTTGTCTGTACTTTATAATTCCAATCTAATAAAAAGCATTAGATACAGACTTCCGATGTTGTCTGTTATACACAACATCAACAAATCTGTCATCTAATGCTTTTTCTAAAATATAACATAAAACTACATATATTCTTTAATCAATAACATTTACAATCTTTCTTGCATATGTATTTGTATTGTTAGAAGCTGGTATGCAATAGACGCTGTTACTGATATACACCTGACTCGTCTTTCCCATGCCGCCATGGATACACCAGTAGGTTCCGTCATTTCCATAATAAGTACCCCAGTCTTTTACACAAGCTTCTGCTTTCTTCTTGGATATTCCTATCTTCACAAGATAATCCTTTACTGCCTGTGCATTTTCAAATTTACCAAGATATAACGATACATGGCTGGCTTCTTTATTCTTACCCTTATAATATATGATCATATCTCCCGGAGTAAGTGCATCATATGAAAATGGTGTTACATTCGAATTCAGTACAACCGAATCAGGTTCTAACCAATTCGTACCATCTGAAAGTGTCAGCTTAGCTGAAATCGTCGCAGTACCGCCCCATTCCGTTCCTGTATACATACGATCCAGAATAATACCACCTGTCACCTCATCTGTATATTTCACAGCCAACTTAAAAATAGGATTATCTCCGCCGGCAAGTGCATATGCCTGATCGGCAAATACATTACATGGGATATTTGTCTTACCGAGATATGTATTGATCACTCGTGCCATCCATTCATCGGTATTCCAATAGAGTGTGCCCTCAAGCCGTCTTGTATATGCTCTTCCATAACGATCAAAATCATAGATATAATTACCGATCTCCTGACTACCGGTCGTTGCGGTTCCGCTTTCACCGATCAGATAGTATACATCTTTACCATTTATCTGTACTGTTACAAGCCCGGTCACAGGTTCATTCAGATATATTCCCTGCTTATAGACAGAACAATCCTGCTCCGCATCATAATATATATACTTGGACACTTTGCCTGCAGCATCTGTATACACTGCTGACCAGTCATCTATCGTATGCCAGCCTTCCCCTGTTAACAGCCTGCCGTCCAAACCGGCATAGTAATAATCTGTTTTGTATGACACGAGCATATTCTTCATTTTCTGCCATCTGTTTGTATCTGTGTTATGACACCACATTGTTTTCTGATAAGCACCGGTCTTATATTTTTCGGTAAAATACTTGTACTGCAGCACTCCATCTTCATTATAATAATGAATCTCGCCTTTCTTTGCAGGAGTCCAGATATTCTTTGCTTTCTTCCATTTGTTATTTATCAGTTGATAAAATCTATATGTATTATCTTTGTAAACACGTTTGTAAAGAACCGTGCCTTTCTTCATATAATAAGAGGTTGTGTCATTCTTATCATACCAACAGGACGTTGTTCCAAGCTTCGACTTCTTAAAGTAATAATATACCCCATTGATCTTATGGATTCCATCTGCCGCATATGACCATTTCTTGTTCTTATAAAGCATATATCTTCCGGCTTTATCTGCCTTTGTATAATCAGCCGCATAGAAGATTCTGGTATTATGACCACTTGCCGCAAAATAGCGATCTATCTTCTTATGCTTCACCCATGTATTTCTTACCGCTTTTCCGTCCGCTCCAAAATAATAGCCGTATTTTCCAACTTTTTTATAATAGTTGGTTCTTGCGCGTCCATCCTGAAAATAATAATACTCTCCGGCTATTTCCTGAAAGCCCTGTTCCAGATTCCCGGCTTTATCAAATCGATACTCTACATCATTGATCGTAAGAAACTTGTTTGTAACACGCTTCTTACCACTTGCCTTGTACTGATAACAAACGAGACCGTTAAAACGATATTTCACCTGCTTCTTTGATACATAGACATATGTCTTGCCAGATTGGTACCAACCGGTCTTTGTCACCTGTTTTCCCTTCTGGAAGAAGTAATAAACACCGTCGATCTCTTTTACGCCCTTTGCCTTTGCCCCATTGATATAATAAGTATCCATGGAAAATCCGGTTGTCAGGATCGAATAATCATCTGCATAATAAAAGCCATTTTCCAGATATTTATTTCCCGTCTTATTCTTCTTGATCTGAAGTACCGTCTTCGTTGTAGATGGCTTAAAGCTTATGGACATATTGGCAAGATAAGAAGAAGTATCATAGGAACCGGTCCACTCACTGTCTCCATCTGCTACAACTGCCCATAATCTGTCACCGTAATCGATCAGCATATAACGGATCTTTGTACTCTCATCGACCGCCACGCCTCTGTAATAATCAGACTTTACAGCATAATCATACCGGAATGATCCATCCTTTGCATTTGAAAATGTATGTGTTTCCTCGTCCTGCGTCAGTTTCGTTTTCTTTGGTGTTGCTGCTTCTGCGGTAAATGACACACCGGATGCCATCAATACAAATATAAGGCAACACAGCAATAGTCTCATTTGTTTTTTCATCTGTTTCATCTCCATATAATCATGTAAAATCTCCGTGTAATCTCCATCTGCCCGAAAAGCAATACGAAAATCACAAAATATAACAATGTCTTTAGCTGTGGAGATATTATTTGTTTTCTTTCTTCTCTGTCCACAGATATGGGGTTATCTGGTAGACATAATAATTCAGCCAATTTGCATATAAAGTATTGGCATGGCAACGCCAGGATTTGATCGGTGTCTTGCTCGGATCGTTGTCCGGATAATAATTTACCGGAATATCGGGATTCAGCCCCTTTGCAAGGTCACGCTTATATTCTTTATCCAGCGTCAGAATATCATATTCCGGATGTCCTGTTACGAAAATATTCTTTCCTTCATCGCCAATGATCAGATAAGGTCCTGCCTCATCGGACTCCGCTACGATCTCCAGATGCGGATTTTTTACGATCTCATCTTTATCGACACCTGTATATCTGGAATGCGGTACATAGAAGATATCATCAAACCCACGAACAAGCGGTGTCTTTCTGTGGAAGGTATGATGCATATAGATTCCTGATAATTTCTTATCCAGCTCATGCTTCTGCACCCCGTACCGATAGTACAGACCTGCCTGCGCGCCCCAGCAGATATGGATCGTGGATGTTACGTTTTTCTCTGACCAGTCCATGATCTCTTTTAATTCATCCCAATATTCCACATCTTCAAATTCCATCTTCTCGATTGGTGCTCCCGTGATGATGAATCCATCCCATTTTCTGTCTTTGATGCTGGAAAAATCAGTGTAGAACCGTTCCAAATGTCCCTTCGGCGCATGCTTTGATTCGTATGTCATCGTACGGATCAGGGAAATATTCACCTGGAGCGGTGTATTTGACAGGCTTCTCATAAGCTGTAATTCTGCATCCTGCTTCAAAGGCATCAGATTTAATATCAATATATCAAGCGGACGGATATCCTGACGGATGGCTCTGTCTGAACCCATCACGAAGATATTCTCATCCTCCAGTATTTTCTTTACGGGTAAATCATCGTCTACTCTAATTGGCATTTTCTATCAAGTCCTTTCTGTTTCAACTGCCATTTATCTGTTTCTATATTCTCAGGAAAACTGTTCCAGAAACTGTGTCTCTGAAATAATCGGTATTCCCAGACTCTGTGCTTTTTTATTCTTTGAAGACGTAGAGGTCACATCGTTATTGACCAGATATCCGGTCTTTGATGATACGGAACCTGCTACCTTTCCACCCCGGTCTTCGATATACTGCTTCATCTCATCCCGGTTTGCAAACTGCTCCAGACTTCCGGTTATTACAAAGGTAATACCTGCAAGTGTCTGCGGTACAGTCTCGGTCTCTGCTTCAAACTCTAATTCATGAAGTAACTTATCTATAATAGCACAATTCGACGGATTTTTAAAATATCTTACAATTTCCTCCGCGATCACTGTTCCGATTCCATCAATCTCTGTATATGCTTCTACATCCGCATGCATGATCTGATCCAGGTTATTTTTAAAATGTTTGCAGATCAGCTTCGCTGTTGCATCTCCGACACCCGGAATTCCAAGGCCATAGACAAAGCGATTCATCGTTGTATGTCTGGATGTATCAACAGCCTGGATCAGCTTCGCATAAGACTTCTCTCCAAAGCCTTCCAACTCAACGATCTCTTCTTCATGACGATTCATGTGATAGAGATCATCCAAATGATCCAGATATCCCTGTTCGATAAATTTATCAATCGTGGCTTCTGAGAGGCCGTCAATATTCATTGCATTTCTGGATACAAAATGCGCAAATGATTTTAACTTCTTTGCAGGGCAGAATTCATTGGTACAATAAAGGGTCTCTACCTGATCTACACCCTCTCCCTCCGTCACGATCTTTGTCAGGCCACCACAGGCAGGACAGGATTCCGGGATCGGTACATTTCCACTTCTGGTATGATTTTCGGCAATCTGCGGAATGATCATATTTGCCTTATAGACCGAGATCTCATCTCCAATCCCAAGCTGCAACGACCGAAGGATACTGACATTATGGATACTTGCACGGCCGACTGTTGTTCCTTCAAGGGACACCGGATCAAATACCGCAACCGGATTGATAAGTCCCGTTCTGGAAGGGCTCCACTCCACATACTGCAGATGGGTCACTGCCTGTTCATCCGCCCATTTGAATGCCATACTGTCCCTTGGGAACTTCGCTGTTCTACCGAGACTCTTTCCATATGCAAGATCTTCTAACACCAGTACCAGACCATCCGATGGAAAATCGTTCTTCTCGATCTGTTCTGCAAACTGGGCAACACGCTCCGGAAGCTTATCAGCATCGATCAGATAATGCTCTACGACATCAAAGCCTTGCTGCTCCAGCCAGTCTAATTCATAGGAAAAGGAATTCTTAAAGTCCACATCTTCTCCATCCACCAGATTAAAGGCAAAGAAATGCACGTTTCTCTCTTTTGTGATTCGGTTATTCAGCTGTCTGACAGAGCCGCTGCATAAGTTTCTCGGGTTTTTATATTTTGCATCTGCATCTGCGATCTGCTCATTTATCTTCTCAAAATCTGAATACTTGATAACTGCCTCTCCACGGATCGTCAACTTACCCTTATATGGAATCTCTTTCGGAATATTTGCAAATACTCTTGCGTTGTTCGTTATAACCTCGCCCTCTAAACCATTTCCTCTGGTTACTGCTTTTACAAGCGTACCATTCTCATAGGTAAGGACAACGGTAAGACCATCTAACTTCCATGAGATCACACCCTGATGTGTGCCAAGCCATGCTGCCAGTGCTTCCACACTCTTGGTCTTATCCAGAGAAAGCATTGGATGCTCATGAACCTCTTTCGGAAGCTCGCTTACAATCTCATATCCGACATGAACCGTCGGACTGTTCGACATTACGATTCCTGTCTCTTTCTCAAGTTCTACCAGTTCATCATACAAGGCATCATATTCCAGATTGCTCATGATCTCGGTATCTTCCTGATAATATTTCTTTGATGCCTCATTCAGTTTTTCAACTAATTCTTTGATCCTGTCTCTCTTTTCCAACTGACATACCTCTTGTTTCCAACAACATTCTGTTCATTTTTATTATCCGGCTGTGCTTCTTCCCGCTTTGTTTTTACTTCTTCTTTTCGTTCCACTAAACGTCTGAGTTCTGTTTCTTCTTCCTTTGTCAAATGGCGGTACTCACCCGGTCTCAGATTCCCCAGACGAATATTGATCACTCGAAGCCGTTTCAGATTTACGACCTTGTATCCAAAGTATTCGCACATTCGACGGATCTGGCGATTCAGCCCCTGTGTAATTATGATCTTAAAGGAATAATTATCGATCTTATACAGACGACATTTTTTTGTCACCGTATCAAGAATCGGAACACCTGCCGCCATCTGTGTTAAAAATTCATCCGTGATCGGCTTATTCACGCGGACACGGTATTCCTTCTCATGATTATTGACTGACTTCTGGATACTGTTTGACAGATCTCCATCGTTTGTCAGAAGCAGCAATCCCTGTGAATCCTTATCTAATCTTCCTACATACTGCAATCGGATCGGATACTTTATATGATCGAAGATGTTATCCGGATCATCATGACTTGCCGTACAGGTCAGTCCCAATGGTTTATTGTATGCAAGAATAACTGTCTCTTCACGCTTTCTTACAGGCTTTCCATCAACCATTACCCTGTCATTTGCCTCTATCTTCTGTCCCATCTCCGCAGGCTTCCCATTTATTGTGATCCTGCCCTTTAATATATATTCATCTGCAGCACGTCTGGAACAAATACCAGCTTCGCTCAGATATTTATTGATTCGAATACCTTCTGCCATATCATGACCCTTCCTGTTCTGTCTCTCTGTTACAGCTTTCTCGCCGCTCTTTTTTATCTGTTTTCTTTATAACCATATCTTTTTAATCATACCATTCTGGCCATTAAAAGTAAACAATTACAACTTTTCAATTTCGGGGCTTGTTTTTTCTCTTTTCCCGACGTATAATAAAGCAAACGCAAAGGTGTGTTTCTACGGAAACGCACCTTTTTTTGTATTTAAATTTAGAAGCTTAAGTTATAACATTTTATAAAGGACGTGAATATATGGATAATATCGATAAGAAAATATTACATTTATTACAGCACAATGCCAGAACCCCTTTAAAGTATCTGGCAAATAAAGTATTTCTCTCCTCTCCTGCGGTATCCGCAAGAATCGACCGGCTGGAAAAGGCAGGTGTGATCACCGGATACCATGCAGGCATCAATCCGGAAGCTCTGGGGTATCACATTACCGCATTTATACACATGGCACTCGATCCGAAACAGAAACCGACTTTTTATCCTTTTATCGATGCTTGTCCGAATGTGCTGGAATGTAATTGCGTGACCGGTGCTTACTCCATGTTGATAAAGGTCTGCTTCCCAAGTACGATGGAGCTGGATTCTTTTATCGGACAGCTACAGCGATTCGGAAATACAGAAACACAGATCGTATTCTCCACTCCGGTACAGACCCGTGGAATCGACATCGGTATTGTATCTCCTGAAAATGAAGAAAATGCCATTTAAGCAGATAACGGCACTTCCACCTATAACTTCTATATAAATAACAACGCAGAAAAGTTCCGTACCGGAATCCTGTCATACCATAAGGATTCTTTTACGGAACTTTTACATTACTTCATATCTACCAAATTACACCGAACCCGTTTCTCTTATTTATAAAACCGGATAACACCTTCCATTTACTGTGCATCTTCCGGTGTAGCTGCAGTATTCTCTGTTGTAGCCGGCTTGCTGATCAGATCATAAAATGCCCGGAATGTCTTATCGGTATCCAACAGATATTCTGTATTTTCCTTTACATGAACATAGATATCCTGAATATCCTTTGATGCCTTAAAGCTATTCAGATAAGAAAGCTGCGCATTTGACAGTTCCCCATTATCAATCTTATAGGAACCATCCTTATCCTTTATAATATAGAAGGTCACAATATCAAGCGGTTTTGATTCTACATCTGCAATATCCATATAGGACAATTCGACCACTACATACTCGCCTTCCGCATAGCCATCTGCAAGATAGCAGGTCGTATCTTCAAAGCCTTTCAGATATTTGGCAGAACTTTCCAGCACTGACATATCATCAAATTCTGTCGGATCTGTAACTAACGACTGAAGTGTTGCCTGATCACAGGCTACTTTTGCTGTAAGATACTTACTCACCAGATCATTGATCTCTGAAACATCGCTTTTCTTATATGATGCATTTTCCGGAATCGCAAGCTCGACAGTATTATCTGCGCCCGGCTCAGCCTTTGGTTCTCTGATAAAAAATGCATATACATAACCGACACACAATAATGCAAATACTATCCATCCGATTACGACTTTCATTCCTGCCCGGATCACGATTTCTCCGTTTTGGGTTTTTATATATGTATCACCAAGAAAACTGCTTTTTTTATTTCTCAATTTTCCTATGCTCCTTTTCATATTTTATATCGACAAAATTCTACCATTCCAAAACTGATTTTGCAAGGACATACCAAAACTATTAAGAAATACAAGAAACTATTTGATTATTTCAGGGAAATATTGTATTATATATAAGTCATGCACCAGTAGCTCAGTGGATAGAGCAACGGCCTCCGGAGCCGTGTGCGGTGGTTCGATTCCACTCTGGTGCATATTTTTTATGGTTAAACGGACGAAAACGTCTGCCCTGAAAACTATGTTCTATCGCAAAACACTTGCGTTCTATTCTCACGTAACGGTACTAAACTCCTCACCTGTGGTGACTCGTTAAGGACCGACGTTCGAACAGGTTTGCTTATAGAACATAGTTTTCAGGGCAGACGTTTTCTGTCTTTGGCAGCACAACAACAAAAAAATTATTGCCTGTTTCAAAAATAAAATACCTTATTTCTTTATGAAATGATTACTTATATTATCATGTACAAAGATGTTCATGCAGTTTTCGTTGTGAGGCTTTGCACTAGCTGCCAGCATCAAGCCCATGTCTGAGTCCGAAGGACGAGTCTGGGCGACTGCTGGCTAATGAGCGTGCAAACCGAACAGAAAACGAAATGTATCTTTTACATGATAATATAAGAATCCATTTCATTAGAAATAAGATACCTTCCTACATTGTAACAAAGATAAACTTCACAACGAATAACGCAGCGATGATCGTTACAACGATATCTTTCTTCTTGTAGTTACCTGTGAATAAGGTGATCAAAACATATGAGATTGATCCTACACCGATACCATTTGAGATAGAGTAAGTTAATGGGATCATAAGGAAGGTAAGGAACGCAGGAACTGCTGAACGCATATCATCCATATCGATCTTAGCGAAATTCTTAGCCATTAATACACCTACAAAGATCAGTGCCGGAGCTGTTGCACATGTTGGAATCACACCTGCGATCGGGCTTAAGAACAGACATACTGCGAAGCAGGCTGCCGTAACTAAACTTGCAAGACCTGTTCTTCCACCTGCTGCGATACCGGATGCTGACTCAACGAAGGTTGTACATGTCGATGTACCAAGAATAGCACCTGCTGCTGTACCGATAGAGTCGCACATCATACTCTTATCTAAGTTGATCGGGTCACCATTCTCATCTAACATATTTGCCTGTGATGCGGTTCCGTATAAGGTTCCGATCGTATCAAACATATCTACCAGACAGAATGCTACGATCAGCATGATACCTGAGAATACGCCACCAACATATGGGCTTTCAAATGCATTTCTCCATGCATCCGCCTTGAAGCATCCAAGGAAACCGATCTCGCCAAAGTCTTTGAAAGACTGACCGATGCTGGATACATCAAAAGATGGTGTCTCCAGATTAAATACATAATAAAGAACTGTGGAAACAATGATACCGATTACGATATTTCCCTTTACATTTAACTTTGCAAGAACTGCGATCAGGATAATACCGATGATAGTTACAACCGGTGGAATAACTGCTTTCCATGCAGCTTCCGGTGTCTCTGCGCCTGAAATTGCTCCATGGAAATCAAAGATCTGTACCAGTGTATACTTATTCGCCTGTACAAGACCTGAACCCTTTAAACCAACCAATGCGATGAACAAACCGATACCGGCCGGTATTGATTTCTTCAGGCATTCCGGCATGGCTGTCGCAATGTACTTACGAAGTCCGGTTACAGACAGGATCAGGAATACGATACCTGATAACAGGATGATAACAAGACCTGACTGATAACCTTCAATCACGCTGCAGCCTGCAAAGAATGCACCGGATACAAATGAGGTACAGAAGAATGAATTCAGTCCCATACCACATGCCTGTGCATACGGCATTCTGGCAAGGAATGCCATAAGAAGTGTACCGATAACAGCCACAAGAACGGATGCGATAAATACTGCATTCCAAACCTTGCCTACTTCTGCTGCGCTTGCGCCTTCTGCAACAAGCCATCCAGCCTTACCATCTGCTGCTACCTGATTTGGGTTTACCAGGACAATGTATGCCATGGCAAAAAATGTTGTGAGTCCGGCCATAATCTCTGTACGAACATTAGAACCGCGCTCTGAAATGTGGAAAAATTTATCCATATTTCCCTTCCTTTCTTTTGTTTATTCTTATTAAAAGCATTGGTTGTCTACCTGCCCCTCATTACAGATATCCGCCATGCTTTATAATCAAAACTCTGTGTGCCGTTACAGCACTGTTTCTTTCAGAAAACGTACCTGCTGTCAAAACACTTTTTATGAATGTACCTCACAGCACCGTTTTCTCTAAGAAATCGGCTACACTGTCATCCAGATAATCACCGATCACAAGATCTGCCGCTTCCTTGCAACGCTCTGTCGCATTTAAAACCGCAACTCCAAGTCCGGCTTCTGCTAACATCTCACTGTCATTATCTCCATCGCCGAAAGCAATTGTTTCTTCCATTGATATTCCAAGGAATCGTAAAACTTCCTTTAACCCATTATGTTTGCCGGAATGACGATCAGATATCTCGATCAGCCGCGGCGCTCCGGATGTTACATAAACAGTATGGATATTTTGCGTTAATTCATGCATAATACGGTATTTTTTCTCTGTCGGTCCTACAATTGAGATCGAATCCAACTCCGTATTATGCTGTAAAATAAACTGCCTTATATCAGGCACCGGCGTTCTGGTGCTTCTTACATAAGCACTGATATCCTCTGACTCTCCAAAATTCATTGGATTCTCATAATATATCTCAGATGTATATCCTCTACCGTCTATAAAACATTCAAAGAATACATCTTTATCCGTAACCAGATCAAATATCTGCTCCGGTACTTCCGGTCGTAATTTTAAATTATATACTGAATGATCATCTGATAAATCATAGATTGCTGCCCCATTGGATGTGATCGCATACCGGATACCCCGAATCTCCCGGATGCATTCTGGAATGGAATAAACAGATCTTCCACTTGCCGGAATAAAAATAACGTGGCTATCTGCCAGTTTTTCAAGAACTTCCTTTGTTCTATGGGAAATCCCATCCCGTCTTAAAATCGTTCTGTCCAAATCTGAAACCACGCATCTGTACTTCATCTGCTTTTCCTCTATTTTCGAATTTACTTTTATATGTTACCATATTTCGTAAGGGAAATAAAGATATTATAAACTTTTTTACATAAATACATAAAAAGGCACTATTTTCATTACATTTTTACCCGGTTATATAAAAACTGTGATAAAATAAATATACATCAGAAAGGAGACCACTATGTTGCATGAAATATCCGATGAACGCTACTGCTTTATTGAAGATACCATTTGTGATGCATTTTTATTGGTATTAAAAGAAAAAGAAATAGATAAAATAACCGTGACAGACATCATAAAAAGAGCCGGAATTGTTCGCAGTACATTCTATAACCACTACGAAAATATTCCAGCTCTTATAACTGCTGTTGAAGATAAAACTATCCAGGATATTTTCACCCTCATGGAAGACTTTCATCCTGAAAATAATCAGGATATATGCAAATCTTTCTTTCTGACAATTTGTAACTATACCAAAACGAATCCATTTCTGGCAAATATTCTCCGGAGTCCGAGAGGTGATGAATTCTTTGAAAAGGCTTTAACTATGTTCCACCGCTATGTAACAGATACCATCCGGAAAACAACGCCTTCCATGCACTCCAAAGAAGAGGTCTCCTATATGATCGCATGCAGTATTGGCAGTACCTTGGGTGTTCTCCATAAATGGACAAGAGAAAATTTTGAGAGTTCCGAAGAAATCATTGCCGGGATACTGACACAGTCATTTCTCACAGGTATACTTCCTTATCTGTCTTAAGGTGCTTCATCAATCAGAACTTCCTGCCTTTTTATCTTCTTAGTTGCACTCTTGATAAATGGATATTTACGAATAACCAACCCCGTAATCCGACGATAGGTCGGCTGCGTATTATTATAACTGTCGATAAATGCCTGAAGCTCTGATCTGATTGCTTCCTCGTTCATCCGTTTTGCCGAGACAGCATCCTGATCGGGATAGATTCTTGCAATAAGACCATTGTTCTCTCCTGTCACAATCACCTCTCCCACCAGTTTTCCAAGAGCCAGCTTATTTTCTATTTCCTCCGGTGATATATTTTCTCCGTTTGAAAGAATGATCAGATTCTTTATCCTTCCATTGATAAATAAGAATCCGTCTTTATCCAGATATCCTTTATCTCCCGTATGCAGCCATCCACCTCTTAAGGCTTCAGCAGTCTCTTCCGGCATCTGATAATAACCCTTCATAACGCTGCTGCCCCGTACCAGAATCTCGCCATCCTCAAAAGAAATTTCAACATTGGAAAGCGGTCGTCCTATAGAACCGGTCTTATGATCTTCCGGTACATTGCTGCTGATAACAGGCGAACATTCCGACATTCCATATCCCTCATAAATATTTACACCATATTCTGCAAATTTCTCAATATAAAACGGATCCAGATGTGCTCCACCTGTAAATATTGTTTTCAGCTTTCCCCCAAATGCCTTGGCTGCAACTATTTTCTTTGGGATCAAAGGGTTCATTGCCGAAAGACGTTTGTAGATTGTTTCTACCATCAAAGGTACCATCAGCATAATATCAGGATGAAAGACGCCCATATTTTTTACCATATGCAACAGAGAATCATTGATACATACCGTTGCTCCAAAGGAAAAACCCTTGAGCCAATCCATAACAAGGCAAAATGCATGATGAATCGGTAAAACGCTTAATACTATGGTTCCGGGCTCTGCAGTATAATTAACGGATTTTACATTTTCTGCCAGATTTCTCTGTGTCAGCATAACACCTTTACTTTTTCCTGTAGTTCCGGAGGTAAAAATAATCGTAGCAATATCTTCCGGATCCGGTGCTGCAAAATCATCTGTACCGTTTATACCTGACATCATTAATTCCGCTACAGATGCAACTTTTTTCTGATTTGTTTCGATGTTTTCTTCCTGTAATATCCAGATTTTTTTCAGTTTTGGACATTCCTCCAGTATCCGTTCCGACAAGGTCTGAATTTTAGGACTTAAAAAGAGTGCTTCTGCATCTGAACGATTCAGAAGATCTATCAGATCCTCTGCCGGAAGTCCTGCGTCAAGAGGAACGGCTACTGCCTGACCTGTTATAATTCCCAGATAAGCTTCTATCCATTCCACAGAACTACTACCGATCAATGCTATATGCTTTCCCTGAAAGCTTTCCTCACACAATCCTTTTCTGACAGACTTGGCATTCTCCATCAGCTCCCGGTAGCTTCTATCACGGATCTCCTTTTTCTTCAACCATTTTACTGCCTTTATTTCTGAAAACTTTTTTTCGCTTTCTTCCAAAATATCACGAATCAACATATCTTATTATACCTCCGCACATACTTACTGCGATCATATACTTATATTCTCTGATTATACAGTTTCCTGCTGTAATCGCTCTAACAGATCAAGTGCTTCTACAATTGTGAATACATGCAGTGCGTCATCTTCCTCCAGTTCAATGTCAAATGTGTCTTCGATTTCTCCCAAGAAAGACATAAAATCAAGCGAACTAAAGCCCAGATCTTCTCTGAACTTCATATCGTTTGTCATCTCCTCCGGCTTAACATCACAATACTGTGCTATGATTTTCTTAAATTGCATTTCCTGTGTCATAATAATTTCTCCTTTATATGTTTTATTTTATACCTGTTCCATGATTTCTCCGATACTCATATCAGGTTCCGCGATTCCTTTAAACAATATCCGCATCATATAATAATATAACAATTCCATATCATGTTCTGCCAAATGTGCGGTCTGGTAATGATATGAAAAATTCATACCTCCATTATCTGTATGAGATACTGTCAGATACATTTTCTTTGTAGCTGCACCATTTGCAAACCATTTTGCATGCTGTGGAATTTGTACCAGATGAGGATTATCCAATTTTACCGGCATCGGCTGATAAGTAAGGTAACAGCTTTCATAGGCTGTATTCTTCGGTGTATGATATCGTTTCTGCATTTCCTCTCTGATCAACGCCGGATCATAGTTACTGTGCATATAGATCCGATTCTGCATATTCTGAATCTCATATGCTGCCGACAGGAAATCAGTATCTGCCGAAATCACAGTTCTACATGGAAACATAATAGTCCGACTACCACCAGAGGTCCATTCATCATGGGTAGACCGTCTTGAAATGAAGTTTTCTATCGTAATATCTTCCTGTCCATGATTCATCTTTGACAGATATGTACGAATACCAAGTAACAACAGATTTGTCATTGAAAGCTGATGGTTCATACAAAAATCTATCAGGTTTTTCGTTGGCTCCGGCTCCAGTTGATAATCCTTTACTGCCACAAACAACTGATCTAATTCTATATCGGCAGCCCTGAGTGTTTTATTCCTATGTAACTTTCTTGATGCTTCCAGTACATCTAAACCCTGGATATCAGAATAAAGGGGTTCCCCCCATGCATCCAGCTGATCATCCCAAAACTTTTTATCTTTGGCAAAACGTTTTTCATTATTTGCACGATTCAGATCTTTAACCAGCACTTCCTCAAAATCAGCTAACTTCTGCGGATATGGTGTATTGAATTTATAATGCGTATATAACTGCATCAGATCATTGATCATCACAACCAGTCCACAGGAATCAATCAATCTATGATCCATATGGATGAAGAAACCATTATATCCATCCGGCAGTTTTACCATCACTATATCGCAAAGCGGAATATCATCTCCGTCAAATGTCTCATATGCCCACTGCTGCATTAGATTGTCTGCTTCTTCCATATGCATTCCTGATAAGTCTTTTAAAGGAATATCACGGGTTTCTTTTTCAGTAAGATATTGTTTCACATCACCATTTTTATCACGTTTCGTAAAACGAATACGCATACATCCATATCTCTCATATTCCAACTGAATACATTTTTTTAAAAGTCCGAAATCCAGTTCTGCTTTTAAAGATGCCACCACACTGACACCGGACACCTGCTGTGTTTTATATTTTTTTATCCAGTCATCATGCATTTTTTGTGCTGCTGTTAAGGGATACTGTTTCATCATCATGGATAACCTCCTGTATTCTTTATTCTTTTGTGAACTTATCACATTTCATTTTTGAATTCCACCCCTTGTACAACTTAACAAACACTTTACATGAAATTGACCGAAACTTTAAAAGTAATCTATAGATCAGAATTATCCTGATATAAAAATCCCCCTTAAACAGATTCGGCATTTACCTTATCTGCTTAAGAGGGATCCTGTTACTTCCGGTGATTCTATTTTAATTATCATATTTTTCAAAAAAATCAAGCAGCTTTTGTCGATAAAGCTCCGGAGCTGCATATGGCGCGCAAAGATGCCGTGCTTCCGGTATAATGACCAGTTCTTTGGGAGCACCGCATAATGCATAATTATATAAAGAATTCTCCGGAACTACATAGGTATCTGCTTCCCCATGAAAAAACAAAACCGGACGTTTATTTTTCTTCATTGCTTCTATCGTGTCAGCATCACTCATACGAAATCGGCCAAACATCCTGCAAAACAGATCTACACGGAACAAAAGCAGCTCTACCCAGCCCAAATGGAACCAGTTAGCTGCGATATCCTGAAGCTGACGCTTCATCGAGCAAAATCCACAATCTGCAATCAAGCCTTTCACTTCTTCCGGCAGTTTATGTCCTGAAGCCATAAGCACCGCCGCAGCCCCCATGGATTCTCCATAAAGATAGATTGGGAGCTTCTCTCTGTTTCTTGCAGCAATATAATAACTCCATTGCTGTACATCCCATTGCTCTTTTGCACCAAATGTAATATATTCACCCTCGCTCAAACCGCAGCATCTCTGATCAATAAACAATAAATTACACGCATTCTCATGAAGGAAACGTGCTGTATATGCAAAATCGCCAAAGCCACTACCTTTATATCCATGACTTAACACAACAAAACGTTTCGCTTCTTTTGTCGGAAGATAATAAGCATGCAGATACAGTCCATCTCTGCTTCTGATAAAGCAATCCTTCATCTGCTGCTCAGCACACCACAGTTTTCCTTCTTCATATTCCTTTTCGTATTTGTCTCTTGGATGATTTTTCTTTATATGAGACAGTTGAAACCATTTCTTTTTCTTCTGTCGTTTTTTTCCTTTGCAACGAACAAGCATATCAAAGAAAGACCAGCCCAAAGCAACAAACAGACCAAATGCACCGGCTACAATTTCCAGTAATCTTAATATTTTCTGCTTATTCCCTGTATCATTCATAATCGTTATCTTCTCCGCTTCTTTTTTGCGTATTTGTAAAACAGCCCTTGAAAACATAATGTTTTCAAGGGCTTGAAATTCTTTATTATAATTCAACAAATAAAATTATACATTCATCTGCTTAGCAACTTCTGCTGCGAAGTCTTCGTTCTTCTTCTCCATACCTTCACCAACTTCAAAGCGAACGAACTTAGCGATCTTAAGAGCAGGATTTACAGACTTCAGGTATGCTGCAACTGTCTGCTTGCCATCTTCAGCCTTAACATATCCCTGATCAAGAAGACAGATTTCCTTCATCTGCTTAGAGATACGTCCTTCAACAAGTCCTGAGAAGATCTTGTTGCCTGAGATCTCTTCCTTATCAGCACAAGCGATCTCTGCTAACTGAGCCTTAGCTTCCTTTGAAAGGAAGTTAGGTAAGAAGTTCATGTTTGACTTCTTCTCTTCGTAGATAGCTACATCTTCTGCGCTCCATACACCGGCTACAGCCTTCTCGATCAACTTGGAAAGAACCGGCTTTGGAAGTGAGAATGGATCATTTAATGCACTGTCAATTGTGATCTCTTTCATCTTAGCAAGCTCATCTGCTGAGATCTCGTCTCTTGAGATATACTGTGGGTTCATAGCTGCGATCTGCATTGCGATGTTTGTAAGTGCTTCCTTAGCTGCATCATCTGAAGCACCGTTACCGGCTACAAGAACACCGATTCTTCCGCCACCATGGATATAAGAAGCAACAACATCTGCTGTAACCTTCTCAAATCTTCTGATGGAGATCTTCTCACCGATCTTGAGGATCTTATCATCAAGATCAGCCTTCATATCAAGGATTGAAACAACGTCTTCGCCATCTCCGGCCTTTTCTGTATCTACTGTAAGTGCCTTATCTGCAACTGCCTGTACAAACTCCTGGAAAATTGCATTCTTTGCAACGAAGTCTGTCTCTGAGTTAACTTCAACAACTACTGCTGTATTACCATCAATTGCAACCTTAGCGATACCTTCTGCTGCAATTCTTGCTGCTTTCTTCTCAGCCTTAGCTGCACCACTCTTTTTGAGTACTTCCACAGCGGCATCCATATCACCGTTTGTCTCTGTAAGTGCTTTCTTACAATCCATCATACCAGCACCTGTGAGTTCTCTTAACTCTTTTACCATGCTTGCTGTAATAGCCATCGTAATAACCTCCAAAATTCTAGTATTTATATTCTAAAATATTACTCTTCTACTGCTGCTTCCTCATCTGCAACTTCTTCAGCATCTGTTGCATCAGCACCCTGCTGAGCTTCGATAACTGCATCTGCCATCTTTGAAACGATAAGCTTTACAGCTCTGATAGCATCATCGTTACCAGGAATAACATAATCTAATTCTTCCGGATCACAGTTCGTATCAGCAATACCTACAAGCTTGATTCCAAGTGAATGAGCTTCCTGGATACAGATTCTTTCCTTCTTAGGATCTACAACGAAGATCATGTCAGGAATTTCCTTCATTTCCTTGATACCGCCAAGGTTCTTCTGAAGCTTCTCCATCTCCTTCTTGATCTGGATTACTTCCTTCTTAGGAAGAACATCAAATGTTCCGTCAGCTTCCATAGCTTCGTACTTCTTAAGAGTAGCGATTCTTGTCTGGATTGTGCTGAAGTTTGTAAGCATACCGCCTAACCATCTCTCGTTTACATAGTACATACCGCAACGCTCTGCTTCACTCTTGATTGAGTCCTGAGCCTGCTTCTTTGTACCAACGAAAAGAATCTTTCCACCATTTGCTACGCAGTCACCGATTGCATTGTAAGCATCGTCAACCATTCCTACTGACTTCTGAAGGTCGATGATGTAGATACCATTACGCTCTGTGTAGATGTATGGCTTCATCTTAGGGTTCCATCTTCTTGTCTGGTGTCCGAAATGTACACCTGCTTCTAATAACTGTTTCATTGAAATAACGCTCATTTTTTCTACCTCCATGGTTATATTCTTCTGCTGATCTCTCTTTCACCGAGTCACCCGAGCTATAGGCACCACTTCAGGAATCAACCAGCATGTATATTATTTTTATGAGCCTGCTATATACAAGCCCACACACAAAACGATAATAACACAAAAAGAAAGTGCATGCAAGCACTTTCTTTTTATAATCTCATGTCACTTAACAGTTCCATGTCTTTTTCGCATTATGCTGGTATGTGCGAGCACATTCCAGCGCAATGCTCATTATCTCATATTTTGTTTTAATTCATGCTATAACTATCGTCCATCTCTCATAATAGTGATCATCTCATCGTAGGTTTCATCACCCTTGAATGTGAAAGTTCCACACATCAGTTTCATGGAATTACCGGAGCTTACAAGATAATCATAAAAATCCTGTACACTGTCTACCATTCCGATATCATATAATGCCTGAGAGATTGCCTCTGCATACATACCCGGCCTGATCGTGATCGAACCACCCTTTTTCTTTTCTTCTGTAGTTGTCTCTGTCGTAGCCTCCGTAGTTGCTTCTGTCGTAGCCTCTGTTGTAGCTTCTGTCGTTGCCTTGGTTGTACTTTCGGTTGTGGCTTCCGTGGTTGCCTTGGTTGTATTTTCCGTTGTGGTTTCCTTTGTCGCCTCTGTTGTAGCTTCTGTCGTCACTTCCGTCGTTGCCTTAGCTGCATCCTCTTTTGTCGTTTCCGTTGCAGTCTCTGTCGTTTTCGCTGATTCAGTAGCCTCTTCCGATGCAACAACTCCTACCGCATCTTCTTTTGACGGATCATTCTTCTTTGTATCTGCAAAGCTTCCGGACTTGATACCAACCATCATGACAAGCGCACCGATGATAAGTCCAAAGCCTAATCCTCTGAAAAAATATTTTTTCTTCATACTGCCGTTTCTCCTATCGTATAAAACAATTTCATTTACTGCTTCTGATTCTCAATATTTTTAATGATCACCTTGGTTTCACCAACACCGATTCCAAGCTGATTTGCAATCTCCATGATCCCAAATCCCTGCTTGTAAAGCTCTGCCACCTCTTCATCGATATTCTTCTCATCATCCCAGATCTCTTCCGGCGCAGGAGCTTCTTTCTTTGCCTCCTGTACACGATTCTGATTTCTGTTTGTTCTGCTCTTCTTGCGGTTCTTCTTTCTTGAGCGGTTGCCTCCTGCAGGCTGTTCTGGCTTCTGTACAGGCTCGGTTCCGGTTGCTTCTACGACTGTCGTTTCTTCTGCGGTCTCGGTTGTCTCTGACTCAACAGCAGATTCTTCTGCTTTCTTAAAAGCAACAACATTGGATTTCTCCTCTGCCACTTCTTCCTCGGCTTTCTCAGCAACAGCTTCTTCTGCAACAGCTTCCTCTACTTCTTCCTTTGGTTCCTCCGCATCATCTTCTGCCGCGTTCTCTTCAACATCCTGTTCCGGTACAGTCTCGGTTATATCACCATTTGCAACCGCATCTCCGGAAATAACTGTCTCCGTCTCGCTTGCCTCTAATGCTCCAAGAGAATTCTCATCCGGCTCTTCTTCGATATCTTCCGGCTTCTCATTTTTCTCAGGATGTTCTGTTTCCGTTTTTTCTTCAGAAATCGTTTTCTCTATCTGTTTCTCTTTTTCTCTTGCAATCTCTTCTTCGGTTTCTTTTACTTCCATTTCAAGGAGTTCTTCATAAGTGACCGTTTCAGGCTTCTCTTCTGCATCAGGATTGTATTCTTCATAGGCTTCCGCAAGGCTCTGATTGATATAATCGATCATTTCTTTCTTTGCCTTTTCAGACAACTTGGATGCCCATTTTTCAAGCTGTTCCTTCAGTTCCTTTTCTGTCTTCTTGCGGACATCTTCGCTGTATTCGTCTAATGATGTCTTGCTCTGCTCAAGAAGGGAATCACATAATTCCGTAATCTTTCGTTTTAACTCTTCTGAGCTTTCATTATATATCTCATCTTCCTCTTTAAAATCATGACTATCCAGAATAAAAAAGCTTACACCTACAACTGCTACGCCAACTAATAATGTTATGATTGGTAATATCATTTCTTTACTCTCCTTTGCAAAATTTTATACGGCTTTTAATTCGTCAAATACAACATCATTCAGAACCTTAATGTAAGTTCCCTTCATGCCCGAGGATCTTGCTTCAATAACACCCGCACTCTCAAACTTTCGAAGTGCATTTACGATTACGGAACGGGTAATTCCGACCCGGTCTGCGACCTTACTTGCAACAAGAATTCCTTCTTTTCCATCCAGTTCCGAAAAAATGTGCTTGATCGCCTGTAATTCTGAAAATGATAAAGTACTGATTGCCGAACGCACGATTGCGATCTTACGATCTTCTTCTGCATTTTCTTCATTTAAAGCCCGCATCATCTCAAGTCCTACAACCGTTGTTCCGTATTCCCCGAGAATAATATCATCAATATCATACTGTGCATCCAGCTTATACAGAAATAACGTTCCAAGCCGTTCTCCTGCTATATCGATTGGAAGTAGAAGTCCCTGATATTTCTCTATGTTATCACTGTCAAATCCGAGCGTAGTCAGATTTACATTTTCCTTTGTTGACAATACAAGGAGAAGTCTCTCATTCAGCATACTGTCGATCAGCAGACCAACCTTATCCTCGATCAGCTCATGGATCTCAGGTATATCTTCACGGTTCTTAATTCCCAGAACCTTACCTTTTTTACTGATAACCAGTACATTTGATTTTAAAATATCACTTAAAACATCACAAATATCATTAAAAACAACCTTATGCGAGTTGTTATTGTGCAATAATTTGTTAATTTTTCGTGTTTTATCTAATAATTGAACACTCATTTCTGTTCCTCCGTATGTAAAATACAAAAAAGTTGTTTTTGCATAAAAAATCTACACTATTTGACATTCTATCACAATGGTCATGAGATAACAATAGCCTTTCCTGTCAAACGAGAGATTTAATATTTAAAAACAACTTTTTTTATATGGCAGGCCGGACAACTTCATCCGATCACTTATGCCTATTTTCCCTTTTCGGTATTATCTCTGGAATATCCACAGTTTTCTGCTGAACAAAGTAACTTATTACCCTTTTCAACCATATAACTGCCACATACCGGACATTTTTCCCTTGATGGTTTCGCCCATGACATAAAATCACATTCAGGAGCATTGATACATCCATAGTATCTTCTGCCCTTTCTGGTCTTCTTTATTACTATGTCACCACCACATTTCGGACAAGGAACTCCTGTCTTTTCAAAGAACGGCTTCGTAAATTTACAGTCAGGAAAGCCCGGACATGCAAGGAATTTACCGTGTGGACCATACTTAACGACCATATTGCGTCCGCACTCGTCACATACCTCATCCGTTACTTCATCCTCAATCTTAATGGACTGCAACTCACTCTCGGCTTTCTTAACCGCCGCATCGAGATCTGGATAGAAGTTTCTTACTACAACTTTCCATTCGATAGCACCCTCACCGATCTTATCGAGAAGAGACTCCAGATTCGCTGTAAAATTCACGTCGATAATAACCGGAAATGCCTGTTCCATAATCTGATTAACGGCTTCTCCCAGTTCTGTTACATATAATTTCTTATTCTCTTTTGTGATATAACGACGATTCAATATCGTTGAGATCGTCGGTGCATAAGTACTTGGTCTTCCAATGCCAAGCTCCTCTAAGGTTCTTACCAGAAGTGCTTCTGTATATCTTGCCGGCGGCTGTGTAAAATGCTGCTTCTCGTCAAAATCTTCTAATTTTAACAGATCTCCTTCATTCAGATCCTTAATGCCGGCAATATGCTCACTCTTCTCATTGTCCACATTATAAACCGTTGTAAATCCTGCAAATGCAATCTTTGATACTGAGGTCTGGAACCGATAGCCTGCTACTTCTGCCTTTACGGTCTTAATGCTGTATACTGCCTCTGCCATCTGGCTTGCAAGGAAGCGGTTATAGATCAGCTGATACAGACGGAACTGTTCTCTGCTTAACTGATCCTTGATAGCTGCCGGTGACAGTGTGATATCCGTCGGACGGATTGCTTCATGCGCATCCTGGATCTTCTTACCCGGTTTGTCTGCCCGAGGTATTCCCGCTGTATAATCTTCTCCAAAATTCTTTATGATATAATCTTTGGCTGCTGCTGCCGCTTCATCTGATATTCTGGTAGAATCCGTTCTCAGATAAGAGATCAGACCGATGGAACCTCTGCCCTTGATCTCCACACCTTCATATAACTGTTGTGCGATACGCATCGTTTTGGATGTTGCAAAGTTCAACTTGGAGGAAGCTTCCTGCTGCAACGTACTGGTTGTAAATGGAAGTGGCGCTTTCTTATGACGCTCACTGTCCTTGATCGATGCGATCTTAAAAGACTGCTTTCCGATCGTTTCTATGATATGATCCAGTTCCGCTCTGGAAGATATTTCTTCCTTATCGCTCCCATTTCCCATGTATTTGAATTCAATGCTTTTCTTGGCCTTTTCCGGTGCCAGCATAGCAGAAAGTGTCCAGTATTCCTTTGGAATAAATTCATTGATCTCTTTTTCTCTGTCACAGATCAGCTTTAATGCTACAGACTGTACACGTCCGGCACTTAAACCTCTCTTAATCTTTGCCCAGAGAAGCGGACTGATCTTATAACCAACCAGTCTGTCCAATACACGTCTCGCTTGCTGTGCATCCACAAGTGCCATATCGATATCGCGTGCCTGCTTAATTGAATTCTTTACTGCATTTTTCGTAATTTCATTGAAGGTAATCCGCTTGTACTTCTTATCATCCAGTTTCAGTGCTTTTGATAAATGATAGGAGATTGCTTCTCCCTCACGATCGGGGTCAGTTGCGAGGTACACTTTGTCAGCTTTCTTTACTTCTTTTCGAAGCTGTGCAAGTATATCTCCTTTTCCTCTGATTGTTATATATTTCGGTTCAAAATCATTATCAACATCAATGCCCATCTGGCTTTTAGGCAGATCACGCACATGACCATTCGACGCAATCACTTCATAATTACTGCCCAAAAACTTTTTAATCGTCTTGGCTTTCGCCGGAGACTCTACAATAACAAGATATTTAGCCATGTACTCTTTCCTTTCCTGTTCGTTTAAACGACACAAACTATACACCATTTTTTCCTGCCATGCAAGTGAATATTTTATTACCTTCTTTATCAAAATGCATCAAGCTTCCTGTTCTATGAAAAAACAGCAGTAAAATAATAACGCATCGGCTGCCTGATATATCCCTTTTTCTCCATGTCAAACAGAGTGCTCAGAACAAGTGCCGGAGGCTGATCAACCCGCGAACAGATGTCTTCTATATATACAACATCCCTACCCAAACAGGCAAAGATCTCCTGCTCCGGTAAATCAAGCTGTTCCCTGCATACCATGTCTTTCTTTTGTGCAATTTCTTCTTTTTTACAGAGTCCCAGTTCGTCTATTATATCCGCTGCATCTGTTACAAGCATTGCCCCCTGCCGAATCAGTTGATTACAGCCTTCACTGTTCCTGTCTCCGATCCGTCCGGGAACCGCATATACTTCCCGTCCCTGTTCAAGTGCCTGATCTGCCGTTATCAGTGAACCGCTTTTTTTCTGCGCTTCCACAACCAGAACCCCTTTTGCCAAGCCACTGATGATCCTGTTTCTAAGTGGGAACCGCCATTTTGCCGGTTCCACATCCAGCCCATATTCCGACAAGATCACACCGCTTCTTTCAATGCATTCATACAAATCATAATTCTCTCTCGGATAACAGATATTGATCCCGCATCCAAGTACCGCAATGGTAAATCCATTTTCTATTTCTACCGCCGCCCGCTGTGCCGTTCCATCAATACCGGCAGCCAACCCGCTGATGATATTGGTCTGATATGACGCAAGCTTAGAAACAAATGACCTCGCGATCTCCTTTCCATATGCGGAAGCCTTTCTGGCTCCTACAACAGCAATACCCGGACGATTTAATGCAAGCTCTTCCACCCTGCCTCTGGCATATAACAGCCTTGGGCAATCCGGAATGTTAAGTAATTCTTCCGGAAAATAAGGGTGTCCGGGATATATATATGTAATATTTCTCTCTTTTAGTCTGTTTTTATATGCTATTATCTTCTTCTCATCCCGAAGTTCCAAAATCTTGCTTCCCTGTATCTCTGTCAAAGCTCCCTGAATCTCCCGGTCAGGTGCTTCCCACAGCTCCTGCAGCCCGCCAAAATACGCAAGGATCTTTCCCATGGTCATATTCGTTATATCAGGGAACATCCCAAGCCATAAATGGAGTAAGTCAAGATCCATATCCGAAAGCCCCCTTTCCGTAAGATCTGTTTCTTCCCGTCTCACCATCCTCAAGAAGATTCTGATATCGGAAAAACAAGGCCTCTTTCAGATGTATCTCCCTGATCTCGGGACTTCCATCAAGATCCGCGATAGTTCTCGCTATCTTAAGCACTCTGTTATATCCTCTCGCCGACAGATCTGTCTCCTCAAATACATCACGGATCATCGCCTCTTCCGTCGATCCCAACTTGATATACTTCTGTGTGCGTCTGCCGTCTAACTGTGAATTAAAATGAAAGCTCTCTGATCTATAGCGTTCCCTTTGTATCTTCTGTGCAGCCAGCACACGCTTTCGAATTTGTGCTGATGTCTCTGCTTTTTTCGTTCCGAGAAGGTCTTCGTAAGCAACTTTTTGTACGTTTACATTGATATCGATTCGATCTAATAACGGTCTGCTGATCTTTGCATTATATTGCCGGATCTGTCTGTACGAACAGGTGCATTTATTCAGATCCGGATACATACCACAGGGACATGGATTTCTGGCTGCTACCAGCATAAAGCCCGCAGGATATACATATTTGCCATGAATCCTTGCAATCGTAACCTCCCGATCCTCTAACGGCTGCCGCATAACCTCGAGAGCATTCCGGTTAAATTCCGGCAATTCATCCAAGAACAACACCCCATTATGACTGAGACTGATCTCACCCGGTTTTGGGATCGTTCCACCCCCGGCAAGAGCAATGGCCGATACCGTATGATGCGGAGAACGAAATGGGCGTCCGGTAATGATCGACTGATTCTTTTTCAAAAGACCTGCCACACTGTAAATCTTTGTTATCTCGATACTTTCCTCAAACGAAAGTCTGGGAAGAATGGTCGGCAGACATTTGGCGATCATGGATTTCCCTGAACCGGCAGGGCCTGTCATCAGTATATTATGCATACCGGCAGCCGCAATCTCCATTCCTCGTTTTAATATCTCCTGCCCTTTAATATCCGCAAAATCTCCTGTCTCATCATTTTCTTCCTGATCAAGCAGGGCTTCAACATCCACATACGCCGGTTCGATCGCAATCCTGTCATTCAGATATGCTTCCGCTTCACATAGAGTATGAATCGGTATAACCTCCATATTGCGGATCAATGCTGCTTCTTCAGCATTATCGGCAGGAACCAGACAGCGTGTGATACCTTGTTTTACTGCATGATGAACAACCGGGAGTATTCCTGACACAGCATTTACTCTGCCGTCAAGCCCCAGTTCGCCTAAGATTAAAATATTTTCTGTTCTTTCAGACGGAATAATCCCCATAGATACCATAATTCCTATGGCAATAGGAAGATCATAGGCAGTTCCTTCCTTACGGATATCTGCCGGTGATAGATTGATCGTAATCCTTTTAGGAGGTATCTGAAAGCCGGAATTCTTAAGGGCTGTTCTCACTCGTTCTCCGGCCTCTTTTACGCACGCAGACAAAAAGCCTACCATATTAAACATTGGTAAACCATCATTAATGTCTGTTTCTACCTGGATCAGAAGTCCTTCTACGCCAAGGACTCCACCACTTGTTACTTTACTGTACATCTGCATCTGCTCCTTTCGACATCCCTGCCGTCTCTCCACGGGAGCAAGTCAGACCTGAATATAAAAAGCTGCCTGACGGCAGCTTTTTATACGCCTGCATTTATACTACTTGTATCTACTCAAAAAGTCAAATGCATTTTATTCTTTTTACTTTATTCCTTTAACTGAAGTATACAACCTCTTCTTCCGGCGGACCGGTCAGCACAACCTTCTCTGCATAGAGAACCGGACCATCTCCCTCAAAATCAGGATAGTATTCTTTCTTGATCGTTGCTGTTACATCTACCCACTGTCTGTCAACCAGATTCTTAGAGCCATCGTAATAGCATTTGAAGCCTACAAATGTAATATCCTCTACACAGCAAGTCATAGCAAAACGTCCCGGTACAAATGCATTCTTACCATACTGTTTCGGCTTGAATACCATGCCACGGAAGTGGATCTTCTTACCAACATAACGATCCGGCTGATCGGAGGCATCCACATACCAGATACCGAAATCCTCATCGTTCAGCTCGATCACGTCAGCCTTTACATCATATGGCAGATCTTCTTCGTCATTCACATCCGGTGCGATCGAACCATCCTTCATCTCAAAGATGATCTGTGCCCGTCTGTTGACTGCCTTGATCCCTCTGCGCCATTCTGCACGTTTGGAATTCTCATCACAACGGTTAAATACTACCATATCCGCACTGTTAACCTGATCCATCATAGTTGCTTTCATATTCTGCTGATATACATCATATGTCTCAGCATTTACAAAGGATAATACCTGGACAACGGTCCATCCCTTCGGCACACGGATATCAAAGATCTTATCCAGCTTCCACATACCATTGTATTCGATCATAACCTGCTCCGGCTGATATTTGTCCTGCAGATCTAACAGGTGCTCTGTGTTCAACTGATCTTCTTCTATGAATTCCAGAAAAATATTTTTCTTTTTCAGGTCTTTCTCATCGTATTCTTCTTCACCGTCTTCGCATACAAGAAGCAGGGTCTTGGCGCCTCCGGTGAATTCCCGGTCTAATAATGTCTCCTTCACAAATGTAGTTTTACCACTATCAAGGAAGCCCATAAATACATAAACCGGAATCTCTGTTTCCTGTTGTCTTGCCATCATTTTCTCCTATACCTCAAACAGCTCTGCAAGCTTGTCTTCTGCCAGTTTGCTTCCGATCACACATAACTTACCTGTGATATCCGGATTTCCCTTACGGATCTCATACTCACCCGGTACAAGATCAAAGTATAACCAGTCTGTACCATCACTTGGAACGATACCCTTTGCACGAAGGATAATACCATATTCCTCTGTGTTAGCAAGCTCGTCCAGAGTCTCTCTTAATTTATCTTCATTAAACTTATGCGGAGTCTCCTTGCCCCAGCTCGTAAACACTTCATCCGCATGGTGGTGATGGTGATGATCGTGGTCATGACAGCCACAACCGCATTCATCATCATGGTCGTGATGATGTTCATGCTCGTGATCATGACAGCCACAGCCGCATTCATCGTCATGGTCGTGATGATGATGTTCGTGATCGTGGTCATGATCGTCACAGCCACATTCATCGTCATGGTCGTGATGATGATGTTCATGATCATGGTCATGACAGCCACAACCACATTCGTCATCATGGGCGTGATGATGGTGATGATGCTCATGCTCATCTTCATCCTCAAATAAAGCATCCTTAACAGATTTATGATTCTGCATAGCTTCTTTGATCTTGGAACCATCAATATCATCCCATGGAGTTGTGATGATCGTAGCTTCTGCATTGTGCTCGCGAATCATGGCAACTGCCTTCTCGATCTTATCCTGAGAAGCTGTCTGTGTCCTGCTCAATACGATCGTATTTGCACTCTCGATCTGATTATTGAAGAATTCACCAAAGTTCTTCATGTATATCTTACACTTCGATACATCTGCAACTGTTGTATAGCTGTCAAGCTGTACTTCTACTTCTTCTGCGACATCTTTCACAGCCTTGATGACATCTGAAAGCTTACCGACACCTGATGGCTCGATGATGATTCTGTCCGGTGCATATTCTGTAATAACCTTCTTTAAAGCTGTACCAAAATCCCCGACTAAAGAGCAGCAGATACAACCGGAATTCATCTCAGTGATCTGTACTCCTGCATCCTTTAAAAATCCGCCATCGATACCGATCTCACCAAATTCATTCTCAATCAACACAAGCTTCTCGCCCTTAAAGCCTTCTTCGATCAGCTTTTTGATCAGAGTTGTTTTTCCGGCACCTAAGAAACCGGAAATAATATCAATCTTTGTCATTTCTAAATCACTCCTAATCTATTAAATGTACGGATAATTGTGTGATATTTTACTATATTCGCGTTCAATAGACATTACCAATCAGAGGACGCTTATATGCGCCATCTACACCACAAGGGTGCACTTTCGTACTAATTTCGTGCAAGCACTCACTAAGTACGAAATGTGACGACCGGCGACCTCAAATGCCTCTGTATTGGTAAGTCATTAAACACGAATAAGATAAAATATCACACAATTATCTAGTTTTCATATCACAACCGATTATTATACTCGATTATCTGTTTTTTTGCAAGAATCGAGGTTGACATCCAGTTTATTGTATGGAATAACGATATCATTTTCATCAAATGCTTTTTTGATATTCCATCTGGCTGCCCAGACGGAATCCCAGTACCGGTCGATCTTCGCATAGAATCGAACACATATCATAATGCTGCTGTCGGCAAATTCATCAATGAAGAAATCCACAGCTTCGTCCGCCAGATATCCCGGAACTGTCTTTACCGCATCCAGTACCACACGCTTTACCTTGTCCAGATCTTCATCGTAACCGACTCCTATCTTGATCTCTGCCCGCCTCTTATCATGTAAAGTGACATTCACAAGTGATGTATTCGATATACTTCCATTTGGTATGACTACGGAACGATTATCGATCGTCTTAAGCTTTGTATAGAATATATCGATCGATACAACCTCACCTTCACATTTGGTATTATTCTCGATGATATAGTCGCCTACATGAAATGGTTTCAATATCAGGATCAACACACCACCGGCAAGATTGGACAGGCTGCCCTGCAGCGCAAGACCGATCGTCACACCCGCCGTTCCAAGCAATGTAACAAATGAAGTAACCTGAAAACCGACAATGGATGCCGCTGTTATCAATATTATAAAGTTCATCAGAATACGGATGGCAGACAGTAAAAATCCGGCAACGCTGACATCCATATTGGAACGCTCAAAGGTTCTCTTTATCAGCTTGATGATCCATTTCACAACCCGAAATCCGATCACCATAAAAATGACTGCCACTACCAGACTACCAACCTTTGACATGCACCAGTCAAGCAGATCTGTCATATACTGTCTGAGCAATCCCGCTTTTTGTTCTGCATCCTGTACGATCTCCGATGCCGCTTCTGATGCTGACTCAGTCGTATCTGCCAGATTCTCTGTCAATGCTATACCTATCACTTAATCATTTCACCTTCTTCAATACTGTGATTGAAAGTGCCGGAAGAACGATCTCGATATCACCATCCTTCGTCACCTTCTGCTGTTTGTTGTTATTTCCCTCTCCACCATACTTTGCAGCATCACTGGAGAATATCTCTTTATAAGTTCCCGGAGCTCCTGTCTGTAATACATAGTTCTTCTGATCTGAGGTTCCAAAGTTAGCAACTACATAACAGGCAGAACCCCTGCTGTCTGTTCTTGTGAAGCATACAGTATGCGGCTCCTGTTCTCCCGCAAATACAAACGGAAGCTTGTCCGCTTCATAAAATGCCGGCTCTGTAAGATATAAGGCATTCAGATCCTTTACATACTTCTGAAGATATTTATTTGCTTCAAACTCCAGAACACTCCAGTCAATAACATGATAGCCATCAAAGCCGCCAAACATTCCAAGCTCCTGTCCCATAAACATCAGTTTTTTACCTGGGAGGAACATATTCAAGCCATAAAATGTACGAAGATCCGCATATTTGTCTTCATAGCCGCCCGGCATCTTCTCTATGAAGCTGCCCTGACCATATGCCACCTGATCATGTGATAATGCATTCACTTCTTCATCTTCTGAAATAAACCCGGTCACAGCAGATACATAGTCTACAAAATTCTCTCTGCGATCCGGTGCAGTCTTCATATACTCCGTAAGCTTTGCAACCCCTGTGGTATTCCATGTAAGATCTACCATAACATCTGCGTATCTGTCTCCTGTCACCTTACGGAAGGAACGGATCAACTCTTTATTATCCAGACGGATACCATCCAGATGATACATCTCCAACCAATAAGTCATGCAATCAATATCCATAACCGATACCATATCAAGGATCACACCGATGCCTTTTGCATGAAGATAATCAACCATTTCCATAAAATCCACAGGCGTTCCAAATCTGGATGTCGGCGCATAGATACCCGTTGTATCATATCCCCATGTATCATCCTCCGCGTATTCCATGATCGGCATAAGCTCGACATAATTATATTTCATACTCTTTGCATAGGCCGCAATCTCTTTTGCAAATGTCCGGTAAGAAATCCGTTCTCCATCTTTACCTGTCTTAAATGTCTGCATATGGACCTCATAAATATTCACAGGTTCCATGCTGATATCCTTCTTCTTTCGGTCAGCCATATACGCGGCATCCGTCCAGTCATAGGTTAACTCTGTAAATAAGGACGCATTACCCGGAACCGGTTCAAATGCCGTTGCATATGGATCTGAGAAAATGTCTGTTGCACCATTTTCATATAATACTTCAAATTTGTATCTGGTCCGGTCAATATCATAAGGAATAAAGAGCTCAAATAAATCCGTGTAGTCAATCTTCCGCATCGGATTCACTCTGCCGTCCCAGTTATTGAAATCACCAACCACACTGGCTCTGACGCAGCCCGGAACCTGAATACAGAACGCCACGCCCTCTGTGCCATCAAAGTTCATCTTTCTTGCACCAAATAACTCTTTGATACGGAAGCCTGATTCGATGTCATCCTCTCCGTTTACCACCTGCATTACTTTTTCAAGATCCGCAGAATAAGAAAAGCTGTATGCATCCTTTATCAGGATCGCTTCATCTGCTTCTTCTCCGTCTGCATCCCATACCTTCCGAACAATCTTCAACTGATATGCAAACGGCTTTTTATTCTCAAGCTTTACAGTAAAAAATCCATCGGCGTATTCCACGTGCATCGGATATTCTGTCTGATCCTTTTCATCCACTACATAAACCTCTGCCGCATCCGGCAGAAATGCATTTACATATACATCAGCCAGGCAGGCATGCATCCCCAGTATATGATGTGGATCCCCATGTCTCGCCCCCGTAATCGCCATAACCTCATCCTGATTCAGAACGAAAATCTCTGTGTTCTTTGTCATAACCCATTCTCCTCTTGTGTACTCTGTTTATACTATCTTGTGGATAAAGATTCCGCTTCGAAGCTTTGGTTCAAACCATGTTGACTTCGGTGGCATCAGTTTGCCTGCATCTGCGATATCGAATAACTCCGTGATCGATGTCGGATACATGGAAAATGCTACCTTCTTTCCGCCGTCTACCAATCGTTCCAGCTCGGACAGTCCGCGAATACCACCGACAAACTGAATCCGTTTGTCCGTTCTCGGATCGCCGATTCCAAGCATCGGTGCCAGAACATTTTCCTGAAGCACAGATACATCCAGACAACCGACGACATCCTCCGGAACCACGCCGTCCTTCACCGTTAATTTATACCAGCTGCCATCCATATACATACCAAAGCTGCCCTTCTTCTCCGGTGATACAGCTTTGCTGCAGGCTTCTATTTCAAATTTATCTTCAAGCTTCTTTAAAAATTCTTCATCCGTCATGCCGTTCAGATCATTTACAACACGATTATACGGAAGGATCATCAACTGATCATGCGGGAACAGAACCGACAGGAAATAATTGAATTCTTCCTCTCCGGTATAATCCGGATGCTTCTCTCTCATATGCAGTCCTGCTTTTACAGCGGAAGCAGAACGATGATGTCCGTCTGCTATGTAGATCTCATTGATACCGGCAAACGCATCCTGAATTGTCCGGATATCATTTGCATCATTAATGATCCATACATTATGTGTAATACCATCAGGGGAAGTAAAGCCATACAGCTTCTCTCCTGACTTTACCCGGTCAATGATCTGATTTACGATATCAATCGAACGATAGGCAAGGAAGATCGGTCCGGTCTGCGCACCGCAGGCTTCTACATGGCGGATACGATCCTGTTCTTTGTCTTCTCTGGTGTTCTCATGTTTCTTGATCACGTTATTCATATAGTCATCGATCGATGCACAGGCAACTAAACCTGTCTGATGACGTCCGTCCATAATCAATTCATATATGTAGTAAACCGGCTTTTCTTCTTCGATATAAGTGCCATCCTCCATCATCTCATGCAGAAGATCCCCAGCCTTCTTATATACTTCCGGTGCATAGGTATCTACACTGTCATCAAATGATGTCTCTGCGCGATCTACCTTTAAGAATGACATCGGCTCCCGACGCACTTCCTCGCAGGCTTCTTTTCTGTTATATACATCATATGGCAATGCTGCCACTCTGTCGCAGATATCCGGTCTTGGTCTGAATGCTTTAAAGCTTCTGATAACCGCCATGTCCTGTTCCTCCTGATTTCTGTTTATCTGTCTTCAATATGAATTTTATACAAATGTAATCAATCTGAAGATCTCGTAATCAACTGCTCTTCTATATAAATATTGCAACAGAAAACATCGCTGATTCCTGTTGCAATACTCAAAATCCCTATCAACCTCTGATTGCCTTAACAACCTTTTCTATAGATGCTTTAAACTCTTCATCGGAAGAATTCTCAAATATAAAGAGTTCTTTGATATTTGTCGGTGGATTGAAGTTCTGGCTGTTGATATACTCATCCCAGTGCTCCAACTTCCATGTATCTCTGTCTGATGCACGCTTGATCATTCTTTCGTGACAGACATCTTTTCTGGTATTTACCCAGATTACAAAGAGCTCTGCACCTTTTTCTGCAAGCTTTGCGCGGAGATTGTCAAGATATTCATCATCTCTGATCTCATCCGTGAATGGTGCATTTATAAGAACTGTATCATTGTATTCCAGTGCTTCAAATGCAAGATCCAGTACACAATAATATTCGTAGTCGCGGATATTCTTCTGGAAGAAATCGGATGAACGGTTATATTCCTCACCAGCTACTACAAAGATCTGCTTTGAAAGAACAATTAATGTGTCCTTATCAAGATATACACAATTAGGCAGTGCCTTTGCCACCTGTTTGGAAATAAATGTCTTTCCACAGGCTGGTGGTGATGTAACTAAAATTAATTTCTTCATGTGTGTGCCTCCATTTTCTCATTATCTCAATCCTGTTTGATTTTAGCACAATTGTATGATGGTAGCAAGAATTATATTGCTATTCTTGTCTTTTCTGCTAAAATAAATTGTAACAATACATATAATCAAGGAAATAATTATGATTAAAGCTTCAGATAAAAAAAATGTTATTGCAGTTGTTCTTACAAACATTTCTACAATTTTAGTTAATGTATTAACCTGCCTTTTTCTTCCAAAAATAATGAATATAGATGATTATTCCCTTTATCGTACATTTTTACTGTATTCATCTTATTCTGGGCTGTTATCTTTTGGATTAATTCATGGAATTTACATCAAATATGGTAGTCTGAATTTTGATGCCTTACCTGAGGAACATTTCCGATATTACAATCGTTTACTCATTATAATTACAATTTTATCCTATATATTTTTGTCTGCCATTTTATTTATATCAAAAAGTCACTTATCATATAAACAATATATTACATTTGTATTTATAGCATTCAATATTCCTATAATCAATATTAGATGCTATTTTTCTAGTATAAATCAATTTACAAAAAATTTTACCAAAGATGCGGTATTATTAATATCGCACTATTGTCTGACTCTTTTAATGATAATATCAATGGCTGTTTTCTCTAAAACAACATATATTTATACTTTAATTATATCAACAGCCATTATTATGTTTAGTTCAACTCTTTCGTTATGTCAAAATCGCACCTTAGTATTTGGCAAATACACAATACCTTCAAAAGCAAATATATTTGTTCTTTTAAAAAAAGGAATAGCATTTATGGTATCCGAGCATATCGGACTACTAATACTAAACGTTGATTGTATCTTCGTTAATATTTTTTATTCAAGTACAGATTTTGCAATGTACTCTTTTTCTGCTACACTAATTTCCGGCATATATATGATTGTTTCTATAATATCAAATTTAATTTATCCGTATCTTTCCCGTATCGACTCAAAAAAGTATTTAAAATATTATAATATATCCAGTAATATTCTGTGTATAGTAACTATTCTTCTTTTATCATCTTTTTATATTATGAAAATGTTTATTGAACATTTTCTGCCTTTATATAAAAATTGTATCTCTATACTTTCTATATTATATTGTACAATTATTTTCCGATCATTGCTTTTATTGGTAAGTTGCAACTTCTTTAAAGTATTAAAATGCAGCAGGGCATATACAACAATCAATTCTATTGCACTCATTTTATGTTCCTGCCTTGATTTATTTATATGTTTATCCTCATCCCATATAACCTATATTGCATTTTCCAGTTTATGTACATTTATAATTTGGTATGTAATTTCCGAAACTGTATTATGCTACAAACTGAAAAATTCTATTAAATATACCTGGAAACGTTATTTATTTATCATCCTTTCTATAGTCATCTTCCTATTTTATTTAAAATTTAAACCTATGTTTGCATTTATACTATATGTTTTATCAATAGCCCTCATTATTTTTATTTTATATAGAAAAATGTTAATACAAATATTAAATAAAACGAATACACACATATAGCATTCTCTTTTCAAATATGTTAAATTTATGTTATTCGTTTATCATAGGAGGATTACATGAAAAAGTTTTTTAACTCTAACAAAACAGTATATATCATATTATGTTTAGTTATTCTTGCTGGAATTTGTAGATTTAGTTATGGTTTTTTTGTAGAAAAACAGGGAACGCATTCTGACGAAGAATGGAGTTTTGGACTTGCAAATAGTTATTATGAACCATATATATATTCATCTGATGATGATAATTATGATAAAAACTGTAATGAATGGCTTTCCGGTGAAGTGCTTAAAAATTATTTAACTGTTCAGAAAGGAGAACGTTTTTCATTTGGTTCTGTATATTATAATATGGCTTGTGATATGCACCCACCTCTTTACTTCTTTGCATTACACTTTTTATCATCTTTTTTTGTTGACCAATACATTCCCGCATTAGGCTTTATTATTAATATTGTGTGCTATATTATTATGTCTATATTTCTTTATAGGCTTTTATTAATCATGTCCAAATCCAGATATGTTGGAATATTAGGTGTTATTTTTAACACATTTAATGTCGGAACTTTGTCTATGGTGATATTTATCCGTATGTATACTATGGTTACAATGTTTGCCGTTATTCTCGCTTATTATAACGCCAAATTATACTATGATACCGCTTCCAGAAAAAAAATCTCAACTTATATCAAGTTAGCAATATTTACGTGTCTGGGAGCCTTAACACATCATTTCTTCCTTCCATATGCATTTATGCTTACTGCCATTATGTGTATATGTTGGATGGTTAAAAAGGAATGGCATGTCTTGGCTAAATATGCAGGATTCATGATCCTTGGAGTTGCTCTTTCTATTGCTATCTTCCCCGCTACACTTGATCATATGCTCGGAGTTCAGACATTCAAATTCCGTGATGAGGGAAAATATACTACATCCACTGCTCAAGCTTTTACTAATAATAATGACGCATCAGATCTTGTAGATGATACTGACACATCCTATAAGGCATTTACAACTGATGATATTGAAAATTATGACCAGATTATTTTTAAATACTACTTTTTCACCTGTATATATATGGTTTTTGTAGATATATTTGGATTTTCCATCGTCTCTCCATACAGTAAAGGTATTATGCTCTATTTTCCTGTAGTTTTATTAGTATTAATCATTTTATTCTTTTCTTTTAGTTTTCTATTTAGAAAAGAAACGTTTTTCATAAAACTGAAGAAACGTTTCAAAACCTTTCTGAAAGAAAAAACAATCGTTTCTCTGTTTAAAAAAATTAATTGGTTTGTACTATCAATTATAATTACATTTATATTTATTGTTGTTATCTGCAGTTATCGCGTTGATATATCATTAATGTCCAATTTCACTACACGTTATCTTTTTATTGTTTATCCTATAATAAGCATTTTATTTGTTTACATTACTTTTTCATTATTTAACAAACTATTTCACAACGCAAAAATATACATGACCTTATTTTCAATTGTTATAGCTTTAATTTTATCAATAAATATCATACTTGCTACAAAACAATGTTCTTATTTCTTTCCAACAACTAAAAATATCGACTATATTGAAAATCTGTCAACAAACTCAAATATAATAATTGTTTCTCCAAGTCGTTGGCATATGACAATATACGCACCATTAATATATAAATGTGATAGTTTTATATATATGTCCAATTCATCTTTTTTTAATCAGTCAAATTTATTGTCGTCAATTGATCAGACGAAAAAAACATACTTATTTATTGATACTACACAATTCCTTGATAGTTCTGAAGATGCAAATGACAGTGCTAGTTATTCTGATATGTCTACATACAATTACAATGAAGTTAATACACGTTCAATCATACTTAATAAACGCTTGCATAACTTAAACTTAGGAAACAAAAAACTTCTCTATCTCGATAGTTATCTAAATTATTTGTCTAAAGATAATAATATTAAATACTTAAATCTTATTACCGATGCAGTTGACTTCGGTGCAGAATTTAACGTATATGAAATAACCTTTGAAAAGGAGTAATACATTATGCAAAGATTACCATATAAACTAGCTCAAAACGATTTGGAATTTATTTTATGTGAATTATCCGGCCGATTAAAAAAGAAAAAAATAATCAATTACCTAGCCAGACAAGATAACCCTGACTACATGAAAATAGCTAAATATTTAAACGATAATAAAGTAAATGTATTTCCATATAAATTTACAGAGCAATACAAATCTTCTGATATTTCTATCAAAAAAGATAAGACAAGTAATTTATATTTTACAAATTATCATAATTTTGATATTTATTTAAAACCTGCATTTACAAATAAATACCGTGCTGCACGCTATTTTAAAAATATCCTACTTGAGCAGGACACGCAATCACCACATCGATATACAACAGAAGAATTTCATCCTCAAAAAGATAGTGTAATTCTTGATATTGGTGGTGCTGAAGGTTTTTTCCCTATTGATTATATCGACGCTGTAAAGAAAGTATACATTTTTGAATGCTCTAATGAATGGATTCAGGCACTGGAAAAAACATACAAAAACTACAAAGATAAAGTTGTCATAATTAAAAAATTTGTTTCATCCTATTCTGATGATACACACATTTCCCTTGATGATTTTATAAAAGAAAAACATCTTGAAAATGAAAATTTATTCATTAAAATCGACGCCGAAGGAAGCGAACCAGACATTATCAAAGGCGGATCATTTCTTTTCTCTTCTAAACAATCAATTCAACTTGCACTATGCGTCTATCACTGTGCATGGCATGAAAAATATTTTAGGGAACTATTTCACAACTGGAATATCTGCTCATCGAATGGTTATATGCTATACTATTACGATTTTTACTTCTCAGAACCATATGTCCGTACAGGTGTCCTAAGGATATGGAATTAATATATACAAAAACACTAAGGTTTTAATCTAATAAAGCCTTAGTGTTTTTTATTTATTGTCTTTATTTTAGCTTTTTCTCCTCAACAATATATCTCGGCCTTTTCTTCGTTTCAAGATATATTTTTCCTACATACTCCCCAACTATTCCAATGCACATAATCTGCATACCTCCAAACAGACAAACTAATACAATAATGGTCGTCCATCCTAATACAGTATGTCCAACTAAATGTCCTATTATAACATAAATCAAAAATATTACACTAATAAATGCTGTTATAAATCCAAGGGCTGTAATCATTCTTATAGGTTTTACACTCGTTGATGTTATGCCATCTATTGCAAAAAAGATCATTTTCTTTAAAGGATATTTGCTCTCCCCTGCATATCTCTTACCTCTGTCATATTCCACAACAGAACTTTTAAAGCCAATCAATGGTACAAGTCCACGTAAAAATAAATTTACTTCTTTATATTGCTCCAGTTCCTCTACTGCCCTCTTGCTCATCAATCGATAATCAGCATGATTATAAACTAATTCAACTCCCATCATACGCATCAATTTATAAAAAGCTATCGCCGTCGTCCGTTTAAAAAAAGTATCCGTCTTTCTGGATTTTCTAACTCCATAAACTATCTGAGAACCGTTATAATATTCATCTACAAATTTATCAATAACATCTATATCATCCTGCAAATCTGCATCCATTGATATAATCATGTCCGCATACTCTTTTGCCTCGAACAGACCTGCTAACAATGCATTCTGATGTCCTCTGTTTCTGGATAGCGTTAATCCGGTAACAAATTCGTTTTCGTTATACAATCGCTCAATAATAGTCCATGTATTATCTTTAGAACCATCATTTACATATAAAATGCGGCTTTTTTCCGATATGCGCTCTGTTATAATTAAATTTTTCAATTTTTCTGTTAATCTTTTTGTTGTTTCATCAATAACTGCTTCCTCGTTATAGCAAGGTACAACAATATATAATATATCTCTCATACTTTTCTTATGTTCACTTTCATAGATTTTATATGATAATTTCCAATTATACTTACTCTTATCTTTCTGCTAATCATACGTCCTATACGCCAGCCGGTAGAACACCATGATCACCTTCACAACCCATTTCGGCCAGAACTTCTCGAACATGCTCTGGTCTTCGATCTCGCGGTTATGGTTCTCTATAAAGTCCTTACTGGTGGCGCCATCATGGACGCGGTAATGACCGAGTACCATATCCATATATAAGAACCTTCCCGGCTGGCATGCCAGCTTGTAGAAGGTATCCCAGTCGAGATTAAACCCATATTCCGATGTAAACACAGTATCACCAAGTCGTTTCTTGTTATATGTAACAAGCGGACATACGATTGAATTACCCAGACAGAGAGTTAATTTCTTCCGCCAGATTTTATTCGCCTTTCTACGATTCTTTACAGGAAAACGAAGAAGCCTTCGGATTTTACTGTTTACATCCCGCTTGCTACTGTCCCCATGCTTGATCGGTGTATAATCAGTATAGTATATGCTCCAATCATCATATGTCTTTATACATTTTAAGAAAGCGCGGACATACTCCGGTTCATACACATCATCCTGATGAGCAACAGTTACATAATCTGTCTTTGCATGATTATATGCATAATTCCAGTCTGCCTGTATTCCCTGTCCCGCTTCTTCGTTTACATATACAGGAATATGATATTTCTCACCAATATTTCTGATATGTTCATTAGGCGTTGATGTATAGATTTCGATATTTGATCTTACAGTCTGTGCTACCAATGACCGGATACATTCTTCCAGATATGGTGACTCTTTATAAGCACAGACAACAAATGTGTGATTCGTCGAATGTCGCATTACTATATACTATTTATGGAACACTATATGATCTCTAAGTCACTTAATGATCCATTCCTTTCTTTTAATTCATTTATCATTTTAATGCAAACAGGCATGGAATACAACTAAAACGTCATATTCCATGCCTATTCTATTTCTTTATATGATACATATCTACATCTCTGTTATTCGCTAACAGTTACTTATGCGATATCTTCCATCATATATTTATTTCTTTGTAATATATCCCTGTGCCTTCAACAGCTCTGCGCAAAGAACAGCACCACCTGCTGCACCTCTGACTGTATTATGGGATAAACCAACAAACTTCCAGTCATATACAGTGTCTTCACGAAGACGGCCAACGCTGATTCCCATACCGTGTTCAAAGTCAACATCCATTGATACCTGTGGACGATTGTCTTCTTCCAGATACTGGATAAACTGCTTTGGTGCGCTCGGAAGCTCAAGTTCCTGAGGAACGCCCTTATAGGATACCAGTTTTTCGATCAACTGTTCCTTTGTAGGATTCTTCTTGAACTTAACAAATACAGCTGCTGTGTGTCCGTTTAATACAGGGACACGGATACACTGACATGTGATAACCGGTGTTGTTGCAGGAACGATCACACCATCCTCGATCTTACCCCAGATACGAAGTGGTTCCTTCTCTGACTTTTCTTCTTCTCCACCGATATATGGAATGATATTTCCAACCATTTCCGGCCAGTCCTTAAATGTCTTACCTGCACCTGAAATTGCCTGATATGTGGTAGCAACTACCTCATATGGTTCAAACTCTTTCCATGCTGTAAGAACCGGCGCATAAGACTGGATGGAGCAGTTTGGTTTTACTGCTACAAAGCCTCTGGTTGTTCCAAGTCTCTTCTTCTGGAAATCAATGACCTTCATATGCTCCGGATTGATCTCAGGTACTACCATAGGAACATCCGGTGTCCATCGGTGTGCTGAGTTGTTGGATACTACAGGAGTCTCTGTCTTTGCATATGCTTCTTCGATCGCCTTGATCTCTTCCTTTGACATATCAACTGCACTGAATACGAAATCTACAGTTGCAGCAACCTGTTCTACTTCATTTACATTATGAACGATGAGCTTCTTAACGCCCTCCGGCATCGGAGTATCCATCTTCCATCTGTCGCCGACTGCCTCTTCATATGTCTTTCCGGCACTTCTTGGGCTTGCAGCCACTGTTACAACCTCAAACCATGGATGATTCTCTAATAATGCTATAAATCTCTGTCCTACCATACCGGTAGCACCAAGAATACCGACTTTCAGTTTATCACTCATTTTTACTAATCTCCTAATCTTTTTTCTTAGATCGCACGAACTTTGATAACGCCATCAATTGCAAGTAATGCATTGATATCGTCTTCTGTAGGAACCTTATCAATATCAAGGATTGAATATGCATATTCACCCTTTGCCTGACTGATCATTCCTGATACATTTCCACCCTGCTTTGCAAATACTCCGGTAAACTGTGTCAGCATGTTAGGAATATTCTTATGGCAGATCGTAACTCTGGCAGTGTCACCGCATACACCCATATTTACATTTGGATAGTTTACGGAGTTCTTGATATTACCATTCTCCATAAAGTCCTTGATCTCCTTGCATGCCATGATCGCACAGTTATCTTCAGATTCTTCTGTGGAGGCACCAAGGTGTGGTAATGCGATTACATTTTCTGTACCTGCGATTGCCGGATTTGGGAAATCTGTTACATATTTTGCTACCTTGCCACTTGCAAGTGCTGCCTTGATATCTTCATCATTCACAAGAACATCTCTTGCAAAGTTCAGGATTCTGACACCATCCTTCATCATTGCAAATGCATCTGCATTCAACATTCCCTTTGTTGCAGGAAGTGCAGGAACATGGATTGTGATATAATCACATTCTTTATAGATATCTTCTACATTTGTAATATGTTTGATGTATTTGGATAAGCCCCATGCTGCATCAACTGATACAAACGGATCATAACCATATACTTCCATTCCAAGTCTGACTGCGATATTTGCTACCTTGGCACCGATCGCACCAAGACCGATAACACCGAGCTTCTTGCCGGCAATCTCATTACCTGCATACTGCTTCTTCTGCTTCTCAACTGCTTTTGCAAGGTTCTCATCAGAAGCATTGTCCTTTACCCAGTTGTATCCGCCCATCAGATCACGGGAAGCAAGAAGCAGACCTGCTACAACCAGTTCCTTAACACCATTTGCATTTGCACCAGGTGTGTTGAATACTACAACACCCTTTTCTGCGCATTTATCAAGCGGAATATTATTTACACCTGCACCTGCTCTTGCAACACACAGGAGTTTATCTGAAAGCTCCAGATCATGCATGGATGCGCTTCTTACCAGAACTGCATCTGCGTCTGCATAATTATCCGTTATTTCATATGTATCCGGTAACAGCTCCATGCCACATGCAGCGATCGGATTTAAACAATTCACTTTAACTGCCATTTTAAATTCTCCTTTATTATGAATTCTTCTCTTCGAAATCCTTCATGAATTCTACTAACTTCTCAACACCCTCGATTGGCATTGCATTGTAGATGGATGCTCTCATACCACCAACAGTTCTGTGTCCCTTCAGGTTTACAAAACCGGCTTCTGTTGCAGCCTTTACGAACTTGGCATCTAATTCTTCATCACCTGTAACAAACGGAACATTCATTAAAGAACGATCCTCTTTTACTACAGTTCCCTTGAACATCTTAGAGCTGTCTAAGAAATTATAAAGGATTGCTGCCTTCTTCTCATTGTGCTCTTTCATAGCTGCAAGGCCACCCATCTCTTTTACCCATTTGAATACCTTGCCACAGATATAGATACCGTAGCATGGTGGTGTATTGTAAAGAGAATCAGCATCTGCCTGTGTCTTATACTTTAACATGGTTGGTGTGAATGGCATAACGTCATCACGGATCAGATCTTCACGGATGATAGCAACTACTACACCGGCCGGGCCTACATTCTTCTGTACACCAAAGTAGATCATACCATAGTCAGATACATTGACCGGCTGGGACAGAATGTCAGATGACATATCTGCTACCAGGATCTTGCCCTTTGTATTTGGAAGCTTGTGATATGTAGTTCCATAGATTGTATTGTTATGACAGATATATACATAATCTGCATCCTCATCAATCGGAAGATCAGAACAATCCGGAATATATGAGAATGTCTTATCTGCTGATGAAGCAACAGCATTTACCTTTCCATATTTTTTAGCTTCTTCGTATGCTTTCTTTGCCCACTGACCTGTGATAATGTAATCAGCTACACCATTCTTCATAAGGTTCATAGGAATTGCAGCGAACTGCTGGGAAGCACCACCCTGTAAGAATAATACTTTGTAATTATCAGGGATTTCCATGATATCACGAAGATCCTGTTCTGCCTCTTTGATGATCGTATCGAATGCTTTCGATCGATGACTCATCTCCATAACACTCATGCCTGTTCCTCTGTAGTCAAGCATTTCTTCTGCTGCTTCTCTTAATACAGATTCAGGAAGCATGGATGGACCTGCTGAAAAGTTAAATACTCTTGCCATTTTTTATCTCCTTCTTTTTTAATATTGTTATTTTTAATTATCAAGATCTTTGTCTGTGAAACAGGTGTCGATTGCAGCACCCGGAGCTACCATAGGCCATACCTTATCATCGGAATCGATCATAACATCCAGTACGGTCGGACCATCTGCTGTCAATGCCTTCTTAAACTCTGTTTCAAACTCTTCAATCGATGTGATCTTACTTGCATTTGCCCCAAGTGCTTTTGATACTGCTACAAAATCAACAGAATCATCTAATACTGTATTCGAATACCGCTGTCCGTAGAACAGATTCTGCCACTGTCTTACCATTCCGAGAACGTGGTTATTTAATACCACCTGAATGATCGGTACTTTATAACGAGCCGCTGTTGCGATCTCGTTCATGTTCATACGGAAGCATCCATCTCCTGCGATATTTACTACAGTCTTATCCGGTCTGCCATATTTTGCACCGATAGCTGCACCGACGCCATATCCCATAGTACCAAGTCCTCCTGATGAAAGGAAGGTTCTTGGCTCCTTATAAGTGTAATTCTGTGCCGCCCACATCTGGTGCTGACCTACATCAGTAGTGATTATAGCATTTCCTTCGGTAATTTCATAGATTTTTTTGATAGTTGCCGGTCCATTTAAGTGATCCATGTCGTATGTAACCGGATTTTTCTCTGTTAAATCCTTGATTTCTGCCATCCAGGAACGATTTGACTGAGTTGGAAGTTTACTGTTTAATATCGTCAGAACTTCTTTTGCATCACCCACAATGCTTGCATTTGCCGGAATATTCTTATCAATCTCGGCTGCATCGATATCAATATGGATGATCTTTGCATTTGGTGCGAACTTGGAAGCATTTCCGATTACACGGTCGGAGAAACGTGCTCCTACCACGATCACAAGATCAGATCTGGATACTCCAAGATTCGATACCTTGGTTCCGTGCATTCCGATCATGCCGGTATAACGCTCGCTTGTACCATCATATGCACCCTTTCCCATAAGTGTGTCACATACAGGTGCATCTACCTTCTCGGCAAATTCTTTTAATTCTTCGGAAGCTCCTGAAATGATCACTCCGCCGCCTGCCATGATATATGGTCTTCTGGATACCTTGATCATCTCAATCACTTTATTTACGTCTTCTTCCCGGATCGTATCTGTCTTACGTTCGATCACTGCAGGTTCTTCATATGTATACTCTGTCTCTGCAGCTGTAACATCCTTTGTGATATCAACAAGAACAGGACCCGGTCTTCCACTCTTTGCGATCTTAAATGCACGACGGATCGTCGGTGCCAGGTCTTCTACATTTTTTACGATAAAGCTGTGCTTTGTGATCGGCATTACAACACCTGCAATGTCAATCTCCTGAAAGCTGTCTTTACCGAGCATATTTACTCCGACATTTGCGGTGATCGCAACCATCGGAACGGAATCCATATATGCAGTTGCAATTCCCGTTACAAGGTTTGTTGCACCGGGACCGGATGTAGCCATACAGACACCGACCTTACCTGTCGCTCTTGCATATCCGTCAGCGGCATGTGCTGCCCCCTGCTCATGCGATGTAAGTACATGCGTGATCTCTTCCTGATGCTTATATAAGGCATCATAGACATTTAAAATCGCGCCCCCCGGATACCCGAACACAATATCAACACCCTGTTCTTTTAAACATTCAATTACTATCTCAGAACCTGATATCTTCTTTGCCATTTTCCTTTTGCTCCTTTAATACTCTCTACTTATCAGCCTTTGGTACCTCTAAGATTGCTCCACGGTTTCCTGATGTTACCATAGCGGCATATCTCGCAAGATAACCGGTTGTTACCTTTGGTGTTCTTGGCTTCCATGCAGCCTTTCTCTGTGCAAGCACATCATCCGGTACATCCAACGTGATCGTTGTATTGTTAATATCGATCTTGATGATATCTCCCTCTTCTACCAGTGCGATCGGACCACCAACGGCTGCTTCCGGTGAAACATGTCCGATGGATGCACCACGGCTGGCTCCTGAGAATCTTCCGTCTGTGATCAGGGCTACTGATGATCCAAGTCCCATACCTGCGATCGCTGATGTAGGATTTAACATCTCACGCATACCAGGGCCTCCTTTCGGTCCTTCATAACGAATAACAACGACATCACCGGGTACGATCTTACCGCCCTTGATCGCTGCAATCGCATCTTCTTCACAGTCAAATACTCTTGCAGGTCCTTCATGCACCATCATCTCAGGTACAACAGCGGAACGCTTTACAACAGAACCGTCCGGTGCAAGATTTCCCTTTAATACTGCAAGACCACCGGTCTTACTATATGGATTATCCAGTGTACGGATAACTTCCGGATTCTTATTTGCTACGCCGTCAACAGCTTCACCGATCGTCTTACCGGTTACTGTCATACAGTCTTCATTTAACAGACCTGCGGATTTTAATTCATTCATAACAGCGTATACGCCACCGGCTTCATTCAGATCTTCCATATAAGTAGGACCTGCAGGAGCCAGATGACATAAGTTTGGTGTCTTGGCACTGATCTCATTTGCATAGGAAATATCAAAGTCAAATCCGATCTCATGTGCGATAGCCGGAATATGAAGCATGGAGTTGGTAGAACAGCCAAGTGCCATATCAACGGTTAAGGCATTGATGATTGCTTCTTTTGTAATGATATCTCTTGGTCTGATATTCTTTCTGTACATATCCATAACAGCCATACCTGCATGCTTTGCAAGCTTTAAACGCTCAGAATATACAGCAGGGATGGTTCCGTTTCCAGGAAGTCCCATACCAAGTGCTTCTGTTAAGCAGTTCATGGAATTTGCTGTATACATACCGGAACAGGAACCGCAGGTAGGACATGCCTTACATTCAAATTCATTTACATCTTCTGCTGTCATGGTGCCTGCCGAATAAGAACCAACAGCCTCAAACATACTGGAAAGACTGGTCTTATGACCTTTTACATGACCTGCAAGCATAGGACCACCGGATACAAATACGGTAGGTACATTTACTCTTGCTGCAGCCATTAACAGACCGGGAACATTCTTATCACAGTTTGGGATCATAACCAGTGCATCAAACTGATGTGCAGTTGCCATTGCTTCTGTAGAATCAGCGATCAGATCTCTGGTTACTAATGAATATTTCATACCGATATGTCCCATAGCGATACCATCACATACTGCGATTGCAGGGAACATGACAGGTGTACCACCAGCCATGGCAACTCCCATCTTAACTGCCTGTGCGATCTTATCCAGATTCATATGTCCCGGAACGATCTCATTGTAAGAACATACGATACCTACCAGCGGACGTTCCATTTCTTCCTTTGTCATACCGAGTGCATTAAACAGGGAACGATGTGGTGCCTGCTGCATTCCGACTTTTACATTATCACTCTTCATCTTCTATACTCTCCTTTATTTTATGCGTTCTGCAATTAAATCTCCCATTTCAGAACAGCTTACCGGTGTCATTCCATCTGAAATAATATCACATGTTCTGTAACCATCTACCAGTACCTGTTTTACAGCCTGCTCTACTGCATCTGCTTCCTTATCCAAGTCAAATGTGAAGCGAAGCATCATAGCTGCCGACAGGATCGTTGCGATAGGATTGGCCTTGTTCTGTCCTGCAATATCCGGTGCTGATCCGCCGCTTGGCTCATACATACCAAACTTCGTCTCATTTAAGGATGCAGACGGAAGCATACCGATCGAACCTGTGATCATGGATGCCTCATCGGAAAGGATGTCACCGAACATATTCTCTGTTAATACAACATCAAACTGTGCAGGATCTTTTACAAGCTGCATTGCACAGTTATCAACTAACATATGTTCATAGCTTACTTCCGGATAGTCCTTTGCCACTTCTTCTACGATCTTTCTCCATAATCTGGAGGAATCCAGAACATTTGCCTTATCTACAGATGTAACTTTCTTTCTTCTCTTCATTGCGATATCAAAGCCCTTGATCGCAATACGACGGATCTCGTTTTCATTATATACAAGATTATCATGTGCAGTTAACACACCATCGATCTCCTCTGTACTTCTTGCTCCAAAATACAGACCACCTGTCAGTTCACGCATAATCATCATGTCAAATCCACGATCTGCGATCTCTTCCTTTAACGGACAGGCACTCTTTAACTCCTCATAAAGATTTGCCGGTCTTAAGTTCGCGAATAAACCAAGCTCCTTACGGATCTTAAGAAGTCCTGCTTCCGGTCTTAAGTTTGGAGGGAGCTTATACCATGGTGAGGTTGAAGTATTTCCACCAATGGAGCCTAACAATACGGCATCCTTTGATTTTGCTACTGCTACTGCCTCATCTGTAAGCGGTACTCCGGTTGCATCGATTGAGCATCCACCCATCAGTATCTGCTCATAATCAAATGTATGACCATATACTTCACCGACTTTATCCAGAACCTTCATTGCTTCTGTTACGATCTCAGGGCCAATACCGTCACCCTTGATCACTGCCAAATTACATTTCATCTTTTATTCCTGCCTTTCTTTCACCGAGTAATGCACACCAAGTAATGCAACCTCGCCTTTCGGCTCGGTTTGTGCTGCGCACTACACATTTGAATAACTCCTATGCTATATGCAAGCACGCTTGCATAGCATAGAGTTATTGGCATATGCCTTTTCTTTACCAAGTAATGCAACCTCGCCTCTCGGCTCGGTTTGTGCTGCGCACTATACATTTGAATAACTCCTATGCTATATGCAAGCACGCTTGCATAGCATAGAGTTATTCAAATGTGCATTACTTGTTATTAATGTAGTTAATCAGGCCTTCATTCTTAATGATCTCCTGCATGAATGGAGGGAATGCCTGACCCTTATACCGGGTATCCTTTGTCTTGTCGTAGATGATACCACTGTCAAAATCGATCTCTACTTCATCACCGTTCTCGATACCTTCTGCTGCTTCCGGACACTCAATGATCGGAAGTCCGATATTGATCGAGTTACGATAGAAAATTCTTGCAAATGTATCTGCGATAACACAGCTTACACCGGATGCCTTGATCGCAATCGGTGCATGCTCTCTGGAGGAACCACAGCCAAAGTTCTTCTTTGCCACGATAATATCTCCTGCTTTTACGTTGTTTACAAATTCCTTATCTATATCTTCCATACAGTGTTTTGCAAGCTCCGCAGGATCTGATGAATTCAGATATCTTGCAGGGATAATAACATCTGTATCTACGTTGTCACCATATTTGTGTACTGTACCATATGCTTTCATAGTCTGTCTCCTTTTTTTTTATGAAGTTTGGGTTATTAATATATAACACATCTGCATTGAGCTGTTCCAGCATACCAATCTGGGGTCGCTCCCGCTTAACTCAGTCTGCAACGGTACTAAGATGCCGCTACGCACCATCTAAGGACCGGCGACTTCGTATTCCCCTGATTGGTAATGCTAAACAACTCTGATGCAACATATATAACGCTATTAATAACCCAAACTTACTATTCTAATGTTATCTTTATAATCCAAGTTCTTCCGGACTGCTGATCTTGCCTGTGATCGCTGATGCTGCTGCAACAGCCGGGCTTGCCAGATATACTTCTGAATCAACATGACCCATACGTCCTACAAAGTTACGGTTTGTTGTGGATACGGCTCTCTCACCTGCAGCCATAACACCCATATGTCCACCAAGACATGGTCCACAGGTAGGCGTAGAAACTACAGCCCCAGCCTTTACAAATATCGTCATAAGTCCTTCTTCGATACACTGTAAGTATACTTCCTGTGTTCCGGGAATCACGATGACACGAACGCCAGGTGCTACCTGTCTGCCCTTGATAATATCTGCTGCAATACGCATATCGGAAATACGTCCATTTGTACAGGAGCCAATTACAACCTGATCGATCTTGATATCGCCAACTTCATCAATTGTCTTTGTATTCTCCGGCAGATGTGGGAATGCAACTGTTGGACGAAGTGTGGAAAGATCAATCGTATACTCTTCATCATAAACCGCATCAGCATCTGCTTCATACTTCTTGTAAGCCTTTGTGGAATGTTCCTTCATGTATGCTTCTGTTAATTCATCCACCGGGAAGATTCCGTTCTTGGCACCTGCTTCGATCGCCATATTTGCGATAGTAAAACGATCATCCATTGTCAGATTCTTAATACCATCACCAACAAATTCCATTGATTTGTATAATGCACCGTCCACACCGATCATACCAATGATATGAAGGATAACATCCTTACCACTGACCCAAGGCGCTTTCTCTCCTACAATATTGAACTTGATCGCAGATGGTACTTTAAACCATGCTTTGCCTGTCACCATACCGGCTGCCATATCGGTACTTCCAACACCGGTTGAAAATGCACCAAGTGCACCATATGTACATGTATGAGAATCTGCACCAATACAGGTCTCGCCTGCAACGATCAGTCCCTGCTCCGGCAACAGAGCGTGCTCAATACCCATAGAACCTACATCAAAGAAATTCTTGATCTGGTTCTCTGCCGAGAACTCTCTGACGCATTTACAGTGCTCTGCACTCTTGATATCCTTATTTGGTGTAAAGTGATCCATTACAAGTGCAATCTTATTCTTATCAAATACTTCTTTCTTATTGAATTTGTCCATCTCATGAATTGCTACAGGTGTTGTAACATCATTTCCAAGTACAAGGTCCAAATCTGCCTCGATCAACTGTCCGGCTTCCACGCTGTCAAGTCCTGCATGTGCAGCTAAAATCTTCTGAGTCATTGTCATACCCATGTGCTTTGTCCTCCTGATCCAAAATCTTATTTTGTAAATAACTGTCGCTATTTCACGCATTTTGTTATTGAATATTTTTATTGATTTTACCACACTGGATGGTATAATTACAATATATAATAGTAATACATTATATAACTTATATTTATAATGATATTTAATCTGAACTCTATTTAACTATCTTTGACTTTACCAAACAGGGAACGCTTCCGCTCGTTTCGTCCTGCAACGGTACTAAGATGCTGCATATGCACCATCAAGTACCGGCGGACTCAAATGTCCCTGCTTTGGCAAATCAAAGAAGTTAATCAAAGTTCAGATTAAATAATTTTAAATATACAAATCTTATCAGGAGGAACGCCATGATTAATAATCTGAATTATTATAATGTGTTTTATATGGTTGCTAAGACCGGCAGCATCAGCCGTGCCGCAAACCAGCTCTATATCAGCCAGCCTGCTGTCAGCAAGGCGATCAGTAATCTGGAAGAAAATATGGGAATCGCACTTTTCGTCCGCAATTCCAGAGGAGTTGCTCTGACCGAAGAAGGGACGATCCTGTACGATTATATCGAACGTGCTCTGGATAACATTATAAAGGGCGAAGAAAGTCTGAAAAAATATAACGAACTTGGAATCGGTCATATCCGTATCGGTGTCAGCACCTCTCTCTGCAAGCATATCCTGTTGGACTACCTGAAACCCTTTATCAAGGATAATCCGAATATCAAGGTCAGCATCGACTGCCACTCTACCAAAAATACGATCCGGCTCTTAAAAAATGAGGAAATCGACATCGGTCTGATTTGTGAAACAGAACTGCCTAAAAATATCACTTATTCCCATGTCCGCTCCATCCATGATATTTTCGTGGCAAATAGTGATTATATCGACAATTTCCCATACCGGGAGACGGAAGCCGATCCGGAAACGGACGAAGAAACAGCCGATACACAGACGAAGGCTGCCGGCTATCCGGTATTTTCCGGTTCTATCATAGGAAACCTGATTCCGCTTATGAATGTACAGCAATCTGTTTCGGATTCCGAATCTCTAACTGAAGAACATATCCGAGATATCTTCCGTCACTCTACGCTTATGATGTTAGAAGAAGCAAATGTAACCAGAACCCATGTTGATAACTACCTGAATGAACATTCATTCCACTGTAACCAGCTTCTTGAAATCAATAACATGGATCTCCTGCTTGACTTCGCAGCAATCGGTATGGGAATCGCCAGTGTTGTCCGGGAATTCTCTGAAAGCTACCTGAAAGATGGTCGCATCGTAGAAATTCCCCTTCCAACACCTATCCCAAAAAGAAGTGTCGGCTTCGCCTATTTGCAAAACCGACACCAGTCAAAAGCATTATGCACTTTTTTAGATTATTGTAAAATATCTTAATCTATTCTCTTACTTGAAGTAATCTACACCACTTTCAAAGATCTTCTGGTTCTGGTCACCATAGATATTGACTGCAACCGCACGACCGGTACGCTCTGAATGTCCCATCTTACCAAGTACACGACCATCCGGGCTTGTGATACCTTCGATCGCATAGTAAGAACCATTGACATTGTAGTACTCATCCATTGTCGGGTTACCATTCATATCAACATACTGTGTTGCAACCTGACCATTTGCAAACAGCTTCTCACACCATTCCTTGCTTGCAACAAATCTTCCCTCGCCATGTGAGATTGGAATTGTATATACACCGCCAAGCTCAGCTTCCTTTAACCATGGGGACTTGTTTGTTACCACCTTGGTATAAACCATCTTGGACTGATGACGACCGATGCTGTTGATCGTCAATGTAGGTGAATCATCTGTCTGTGGACGGATCTCACCGTAAGGAACCAGTCCGAGCTTGATCAGTGCCTGGAATCCGTTACAGATACCAAGTGCAAGACCATCTCTCTGCTGTAACAGCTTCATAACCTCATCTGCGATCTTCGCATTACGGAATGCTGTTGCGATGAACTTACCGGAACCATCCGGTTCATCACCTGCGGAGAATCCACCCGGGAACATGATGATCTGTGACTGGCTGATTGCCTTTGTAAATGCATCTACTGAATCACGGATGCCCTGTGCAGTCATGTTACGGAATACGATCGTCTCAACCTCTGCACCTGCACGTTCAAATGCCTTTGCAGAATCATATTCACAGTTTGTACCCGGGAATACAGGAATGAATACCTTTGGCTTTGCAACCTTATTCTTTGCTGTATATACGGTCTTTGCATCAAAGAGACCTGTCTCGATCTTCTTCTGTTCTACACCTGACTCTGTCGGAAATACCTTCTCCAGTGTCTTTGTCCATGCAGCAAGTGCTTCATCCATTGTAACTGTTACATCACCATAGGTGAATGCTGCACTGTTATTTACAGTACCGATTTTCTTAACCGGAATACCAAGTGTATTTACATTCTCCGGCTTCACTTCAAGGATAATTGAACCATAATCCTTGGAAACCAGTTCTCTCTTTGTAATACAGGTATCAATATCTACACCCAGTTTATTACCAAATGCCATCTTGCTGACAGCTTCGATCATACCACCAAATCCTACAGCGTAAGCAGATTCTACCTTGTCTGCAAGGATTGCCTGATGTAACAGATCGTACATGGCAAGTACATTCCGGTATACAGGGATATCATTTTCATCTTTTTCTATATCAAGCTTAACAAGCACATTGCCTGCTTTCTTAAGCTCCGGTGTAACCACGTCCATGTAGCTTGCAACATCAACTGCGAATGAAACAAGTGTCGGAGGAACATCGATATCATTGAAGGTTCCTGACATACTGTCTTTACCACCGATAGACGGAAGTCCAAGTCCGACCTGAACATCATATGCACCAAGCAGAGCTGCAAGTGGCTGACCCCATCTGTATGGATCTGTTCCGAGTCTCTTGAAATACTCCTGGAAAGTCAGACGGATCTTTGATACATCACCACCGGCTGCTGCGATCTTTGCTGCAGATGTAACAACTGCATATACGGAACCATGATATGGGCTCCAGCTTGACAGATATGGATCAAATCCATAACTCATCATTGTGATCGTATCGGTCTTACCCTTCATAACAGGAAGCTTTGCGATCATTGTCTGTGTCGGTGTAAGCTGATACTTTCCACCATATGGCATCGTTACTGTGCCTGCTCCGATCGAACTGTCGAACATCTCAACAAGCCCCTTCTGCGAGCAAACATTCAGATCTGACAATGTGTCGATCCATGCTTTCTTTACATCTTCCGGTTCTTTTACAGAATCGAAATAATTATCTGCCTTTGCAGGAATCTCTACCTTAACATCTGTCTCCTGATGTGCACCGTTTGTATCGAGGAATGCACGGGAGATATTTACGATCTCTTTTCCTCTCCATGTCAGAACCAGTCTTGGTTCTTCTGTTACTTCTGCTACAACAACAGCTTCCAGATTCTCTTCATCTGCATACTTAAGCATCGTATCTACATCCTTTGGATCTACTACGATAGCCATACGCTCCTGAGATTCTGAAATAGCAAGCTCTGTTCCATCCAGACCTGCATATTTCTTTGGAACCTTGTCCAGATCTACAACCAGACCAGGTGCAAGTTCTCCGATCGCTACGGATACACCGCCGGCACCAAAGTCATTACATTTCTTTATGATAGAAGCAACTTCTTCTCTTCTGAACAGTCGCTGGATTTTTCTCTCTGTTGGCGGATTACCCTTCTGTACTTCTGCACCACAGGTCTCAAGAGACTGGCTGTTATGTGCCTTGGATGATCCGGTTGCTCCACCACAACCGTCACGACCGGTACGTCCGCCGAGAAGGATGATCTTATCTCCCGGATCAGAATTCAGACGTTTTACCGCACGTCTTGGAGCTGCACCCATAACTGCTCCGATCTCCATTCTCTTTGCTACATAATCCGGATGATATATTTCATTTACAAGTCCTGTTGCAAGACCGATCTGGTTACCATATGAGCTGTAACCTGCTGCTGCGGTCGTAACGATCTTTCTCTGTGGAAGCTTTCCAGGAAGAGTATCCTTTAAAGACTTTGTAGGATCTGCTGCTCCGGTTACTCGCATAGCCTGATATACATATCCTCTACCTGACAACGGATCACGGATCGCACCACCAAGACAGGTAGCAGCACCACCAAACGGTTCGATCTCAGTTGGGTGGTTATGTGTCTCATTCTTGAAGAACACGAGCCATTCCTCTGTCTCACCGTCTACTTCTACAGGAACGATGATACTGCAGGCATTGATCTCATCGGATACTTCCATATCGTCTAATTTGCCTGCTGCCTTTAACTGCTTCATACCCATAAGGGCGATATCCATCAGACAGATGAACTTATCATCTCTGTCCTTGTACATTTCTTTCATCTCTGTCCGGTAAGCATCAAATGTCTTCTCAAGCATATCCTTATAATCACCATCATCAAATTCAACATTTGTAAGCTCTGTTGAGAATGTGGTATGACGGCAATGATCAGACCAGTATGTATCCAGCACACGGATCTCTGTCATAGATGGATCACGCTTCTCTTCACCCTTGAAATACTTCTGGATATGAAGGAAATCCTTAAATGTCATCGCAAGTCCGAGGGAATCATATAACTCCTTTAACTTGTCCTCTGCCATATCCTTAAAGCCATCAAAGACAATAACATCGGCCGGTTCATCATACTCGGTAACAAGTGTCTCAGGAATCTCCATACCACAGGCTCTGGAATCTACCGGGTTGATACAGTATTCCATAACTGCTTTTAACTGCTCATCCGTTACATTACCGGATAAAATATATGTTGTGGCTGTCTTTATGATAGGATCTTCATCTTCATTTAAAAGCTTAACACACTGTTCTGCTGAATCTGCTCTCTGATCGAACTGTCCCGGAAGGAACTCAACAGAAAATACCTTATCTGTATCTGCCATTGGAAGATTATCTCCCTCGTAGATCATATCGATCGGTGGCTCTGAAAATACTGTAACCAGTGCTTTTTTGTATGTTTCTTCAGACAGATTCTCAATATCGTAACGAACCAGTACTCTTACATACTCGGCATCGATATTCAGATAGTTCTTGATCTCGTCATGAAGTTCCTTTGCCTTAACTGCATAGTCAGGCTTCTTTTCAACATAAACTCTCTTAACTGTGCTCATAAAAACCTCCATTTTTATCATATGTTTTTTCCCATATTCCGGGAATTCATATTATTACAAGCGTTTTACAACGCCTATGATACCACTTTTGAAATTCATTGAATAGCTTTTTTCAGCTTTTCTTTTCAAATTGTTGCTGTTTACCGAATAAACCTCAAAACAGTCATCTTTAATTGTGCAGTCTGCGGATAAGCTTGAATACCACTGAATTCTGATAGATCATCGGTGCATTCTGCGCATAGAAAATAATTCCATCTGTCGGTGCGTAAATATCGGCTGCGATCTCTCCGGTCATCGGATTTATAACATTTGCAATAATATTTCCCCGAACCACTTCATCTCCCGGACTTACAAACCGCTTTAAAAAACCACCGGATTTATCCGACTTGACAGACAGCAGTTCCTCCTCATCAAGAACAGTCGATATATAACCTGCATGACAGTTGTACCGGATGATTCCCATTCTGGTCAGGAATCGGAGTACTGCTGAAACCGCATGTGACGCACTCTCACTGTCAATCTTCTCCGTCACACCGGAATATACAGAAAACGCCTCTGTTCCTCCGATCTGCCAGTTATAATTTAAAGTTGCCTTATCATATGCCCTCGGTTCTGCTGTCAGAACATAAGGAAGACCGAACAGATTGGCCAGACTGGTACTCTGCTTTCCCGTCTCCATCATTCTGACATGCGGGATAAATTCTCCATCCATATAAAAGCTTGCAAACTGTATTCCATACGCATAATCTTTTACTTGATCCATAACCGCTGCCGCTATTCTGCTGGTCGCCTGTCCCTCCGGATTTCCCGGAAAAGCACGGTTCACATCAGAATTATCAGAGATCCAGTATTTTTTACCGACATTAAAGGAACTGTAATTTAAAGATGGGATCAACAGTATCTGTTTTCCCGATACGATTGCTCCTCTTGTCTCAAGTTCGCTTAATTTTTTCGACAGCAGGGAACAGATATATAACTGCTGGAATTCATTTCCGCGCATAGCTCCCATGATACATGCTGCCTTTTCTCCTGTTCCGAAGCTGAAGCCTTTAATGGAATATTCTCCACGATAGGCGGTGTTCATCGTATATATGATCTCTTTACGCATTATTTGTCACACCTCCAAATATTCTGGCAACCAGCGAGCCTTCCTCGATCACCGGATAAGCGCGAAGTGAGAATACCACGCCTCTTCTTGGTGACAGGATCGTCTCTTCGACAGAACCGGTCAGTACATTTACGATCTGTCCGATCACATCTCCCTTTTCGACTACACCTGAGTGCTTTACCTTTGGTATAAAGATACCACTGCTCTCCGCATTCACAAAAGAAACATCCGTATCTCGGGCAATCTTCGGCATATGTGTATTATATGCGCAGCCGTCCCAGATCCCCATATATTCCATCAATGAAAATAATCCTTCAACGATCTGATCCGCATAGTCATAATCGATCATAAGTGCAACACCTGATTCTACGACCATACTCTTTACTCCGATCTCATTTAACGAGTATGCAAGGCTTCCTTCCATAACGGTAGAGGATGGATGCACCCATACAACATCCGTATTCATTCTGGCAGCATACGGAAGAATATCATCGGCAATATCCGAATTCACCCGTACCTGGGGCAATTCTTTCAAATATACGCTGCTGGAATGCAGATCGACACAGATATCCGATCCTTTAATATCCTGCAGCACAAGTGCCGCCGTATATTCTCCGACCGTTCCTTCCGTCGAACCCGGAAATAATGTATTCATATCAATATCAAACACCGGTACATCTCTTACCTGTGCTTCCAATCCCATAGGATTGATAAACGGATACACATCCACAATTCCTTTTAATTTGTCAAAATCCTTTTTGATCCGGCGGATCACCTCATAACAGATATACTGTCCTGCTACTTCATCTCCATGAACACCGGAAACAATACTTAATCTTTTTTCTTTTCCTGTGGCAAAATCAGGTGCAAGATGATTCTTTTTTACCCGCATTACCTCATCGATCAGCATATCTGCTGATGCTACTGTTTCTATCATACCTTCATCCTTGTCCTTCTATTTTAAATACTCCTTCTGCAAATCGGAGCATTCTTTTCCTACGCAGTAAAAGACAGGGCACCCAAGTGCCCTGTCTGCATATTGCTATTATGTTCAGCACCTTATCTATTATACACATTTCTCACTTCATACGTCAATAAACAAGAGGCTGATTTTGGGTTAATTAAGCTCTTTTCCGATACTCGATCCGGAGCTTATCCGCGATCAAAGCGATAAATTCCGAATTAGTAGGTTTGCCCTTTCCCGCATTTACCGTATATCCGAAAATATCGTTGATCACATCAATCTGTCCACGATTCCATGCAACCTCGATGGCATGTCTGATCGCACGTTCTACGCTGGATGATGTGGTCTTATACTTCTTTGCAATACTCGGATACAACAGTTTCGTAATGTAATTCAACATATTCACATCATTTACTGCCATTATGATTCCTTCCCGGATATACTGATACCCTTTGATGTTGGCGGGAATCCCGATATCTCTTATGATATCTGTTACATCACTCTCGATGTTATTCGCCACATTATCGGTCATACTTTTATTCGGGATGCAGATCAGATCATTGGACATCTCAGCAAGTATCTCCTGTTTTCTTTCATGCATCTGTTTTAACCTGGCAACAAGCTGATCTGAATTATAAGGCTTCAGAACATAGAATGAAGCACCCAGATCAAATGCACAACGGATCAGTCTCTGTGAGCCCACGGAAGTAATTACCACAAACAACGTTTCAGGACAATCCCCCGAATCCCGAATCGTTTCCATTACTCCGAGTCCATCCATTACCGGCAGGCAGATGTCTAGCAGCACCACATCCGGCTGATACTTCCTGATCGACTCAATTGCACTTTCTCCATCTGTTACTTTGTCGACAATTTTAATGTCAACTCTTGATGTATTTGCGAGCAGCTGTTTTGCAACCAACTCACAATCTCCATCTGCGATGATTATACTTATATCCTGATTGTTCATCTTCAATCCCCCTTAATTCTATTTTTTTTGAAAAATCGACTGTTTTCTAAGTATATTTGTCAAAATCCAATTTGTAAAGAACTTCTCAGGTTTACCTCATGTACCCCTGAGAAGTGAAATTTGCGCCATTTTTCGACATTTGTCGACATATAGTAACGCAACCGGATATTTTAGGAAATACTTTTTAAGGTATACTCCGGTTTTCGAATCAACTGACGATTATCCAGACGAATCTTATCTGCAATCAGTGCAATAAATTCCGAATTTGTAGGCTTCCCTTTACCTGCATTGATCGTATATCCGAACAGGTCGTTGATCGTATCCATGCTGCCTCTGCCCCATGCAACTTCGATCGCATGGCGGATAGCTCTCTCTACCCGCGATGAGGTTGTCCCATACTCCTCTGCAATCGATGGGTATAACTGTTTTGTAATGGAATTCAATATATCCATATCTTGAACAGCCATCAATATAGCACTCCGAAGATACTGATATCCTTTTATATGAGCAGGAACACCGATCTCATGAATAATATCTGTTACGACTGCTTCTAAAACCGTGCTGTCATTCTCCGGCTCTACCATATTCTGATAATTGTCATTCCGTTTTGCTTTCATAACATCGTCAATTACTTCCCTGACTTTTCTGTCATCATATGGCAGATCGAGAAGCCTTAATATCAGACGATCAGCGATCTTATAGTAAATAAAATCCAGATATTGTTTATGTGTCTTTGAGCCGCATAAAATAAATTTTACATTTTTCAGATTTTTATTATGTATTACTGATTCTGCTATCTCCAGTACATCTTTTCCCGGTAAGACTTCATCTAAAATGACAATATCCGGATTCTTTTCGGCAATTCCCCTGACAGCATCTTGTCCGTTGTCACATATCCCCACCAATTCATACGTTGCAACTGACTGTATAATATCCCTTAACTGTTCGATTTCTCTTTTGTCGCGCTTTACCATCATTATTTTTACATAATTCATAATGTCCCTCCTGATCTTCTGCCTTGGACAACATTATAGTACCTTGGTTCTGCCTTTGGAATATCCTACTCTCCGCAAGTTGCGACAGCTTTTCGCCTCTACGGAGTAATTCTGTATGATCTCGACATAATCTAAGATGAAACGCGGGGAATTATGTCTAAATCCGAACAAAAATAAACCAACCCTACAGCCTGTATATATTTACTACGCAAAACGCTTGCGCTCGATTCTCACGCAACGGTACTAAGTTCGACGTAAATACGTCTCACTAAGGACCGGCGATTGAATAGGTTTGCTTCGTAAAATATACAGGCTGCAGGGTTGGTTTATTTTTGTTCGGATCAATAAAGTTCTTTGTATATCTTATAAACCCTGTCACGATCAAGCTCTACGAAATTATTCGCCATCAGACGCCCCTGATTCGTCATTACAGAATCTGTGAATTCGACAAGATCCTCTTCTGTTACTCCATACTCATGTAAAGCCTTCTTCGGAATCAGGATATTTAACAAATTCTCCAGAGACTCATAGACATTTTCAACATCACAGCCAAGAATATCTGCTATAAAAGAATTAAGCTTCGCGATCTCCCCATCCTGTTTGATCTCCATATAGTTCTTCATAACTCCTGTAAACATGGCATAATTAGATTCTCCGTGTGCCACATGATAGGTTGCTCCAAGCGGATAGCTTAAGGCATGTACTGCTGCGCATCCCGCATTTCCAAATGCAATACCGGCGTAGTTAGAAGCTACAAGGAAACGATCTAATAACGGAATTCTTGCATCCGGACCCTTATCACGAATCTCCATATAACCATGAAGGATCATATCAATAGCCTTATAACCGAACATTCTGGTATATTCATTGCCCTTTGGTGATAAGCTTGATTCAACCGCATGTACCAAGGCATCGATCGAGCTGGTTGCAAAGAAACGGAACGGCAGTCCTGTCAACAGCTCCGGTATCAAAACAGCCGAATCTCCATACATTTCATCAACCGCAAGACCTTTTTTAGTTCCACGACTGTTTAATGCCAGAATGGCTATATTCGTCACTTCAGACCCGGTTCCACAGGTAGTTGGAACCAGCACCAGCTCTTTGTCCTTTTCTATCGGAAGTTTACCATCATAAAGGTCTAAGATCGGTGACACATACTTTAATGCAAACAGCTTGGAGATATCAATAACTGTTCCTCCGCCGATCGCGATAATACGCTTATGCTCCCCCTTAATATCCTTATAGATTGCTTCTGCCATATCGTCAGACGGTTCACCGGCTCCGTATTTTTCCTGATAAATAACATCACATTCCAGATTTAACTTCCCGAAGAATGGCTCATAGATATATTCGTTTGTGATAACAAGATCACCTTTTTCGATATGAAATTCTTCTGCAAATTTCTTACATGTATCATACTTGTAAATCGTTGGTTTAATCATTAGCTGTTTCATGCGTATCCTCCATTCGTCTTCTTATTATTTTTGTATCACAATTTAGTGCTCACATTGTACCACTTTAGAATGAAATTACAATTACCCAAAAAGAGCATCTTTTTCAGATTTATGTCAACCTGAAAAAGATGCTCTGTCATATTTTTATTGCTGTTAACCCGGATAAACGCATTAATTCTCGTCATCATCAAATGCCTGAATATATCCTAATGTCTCATTATTTCGATCCATGGAATACGAAGGATCAATAACTGCCTGAATGAAATCCGCACCGCCTGATTCGATCGGAACCACATGCAGTCCCAGCCGTTCTTCTACCTGATCCACCGTCATATCATCTAAAAATACCTTTTCTCCCATACGAAGCATATTCGACGGAATAAGCAAGGCTTCTCCAAGATCAACACCTGCGTCCTGTATCTCCTTTAACTGTGTTGTCAGATCGATACCGGTGATCAGTCCTGAAACAGTGATCGTTTCTCCAAAAAAATCATTTCTGATACAATACACCCGGATCGTAAGTCCCGGGAACGCCTCCATCAGACGATTTGCAAAATTATCGATCGTACTGTAGGTCAATTTACCGGTTGCCATACAGACCGTTCGATGAAAAGTCTCCCTCCTGACCTGATAATCAGGTGCATCCAGCATCTCCCGATATGCTTCATCAAATTCTTCTAAGAATAAGCGCATCATTCCGACACCGTTTTCCAGCTGGATATACCCATCATATCGTTCCGCCTCCGGGAAATCCCTCCCGGCCGTTATATACCATTCGTCACTTGCATGGATAAAATGAAGCGAATATTGCTCATAAAATTTTTTCTGATAACTCTCGATCAGATCAATGACCTGTCCCGCTTCTTCTTTCGTAAATAATTCTAACGGATACAGCCCCTGTCTGTATTTCGTAAGTCCTGCCGGAACAACAGATACACTGCGCATGAAAGGCAGATATTTCCCCAGATCCCTGATACTCCGTTCAAGCTCCGTTCCATCATTTACATGCTTACAGAGAACGATCTGGCCATTCATCTCTACATGTCCTTCAAACAGACGATCCAGATATTTTAACCGGTCGCCTGCAAAACGATTATGCAGCATCTTACACCGCAGATCAGGATTGGTCGTCTGAATAGATATGTTGATCGGTGCAAGCTGCATCTTTATAATACGGTCAACATCCTCATCTGTCATATTTGTCAGTGTGATATAATTTCCCTGTAAAAAGGACAGACGGGAATCATCGTCTTTAAAATAAAGTGTCTCCCTCATTCCCGGAGGCATCTGATCAATAAAACAAAACATGCATTTATTGGTGCAGGATCGATAATCGCTCATAAGACCATTTTCAAATTCCACACCCAGATCATCATCATAATCCTTTTCAATCTCAAGCAGCCATTCTTCTCCATAGGATTTACGAATCAGAACCTCTATATATTCATCTTTTATCATGTATCGATAATCGAATACATCTTTTATCTCTTTATCATTTATTGCAAGCAGATAATCTCCCGTTTCAATCTCCATTTCTTCCGCTATGGAGCCGGGATAGACTACAGTAATTAAATGCTCATTTTTTTTCAACGTAGTTCCTCACTCATATTCTGCTTATTCTACGCTCTCAACAGCCGCTTCCGTAGGTGCTTCCGTCGGTGCCTCCGTTGGCTTCTCTGTAGGTGCTTCCGTCGGTGCCTCTGTAGGTGCTTCCGTCGGTGCCTCCGTTGGTTTCTCAGTAGGCTTCTCTGTAGGGGCTTCCGTCGGTGCCTCTGTAGGTGCCTCCGTTGGCTTCTCTGTAGGTGCTTCCGTCGGTGCCTCTGTAGGTTTCTCAGTTGTTACTTCTTCTGTTGTTGATGCTGTCGTAGGAGCCTCAGTCGGATTCTCTGTTCTCTGGCTCTCTGTTGAGGTGGTCGAAGGCTCATATGTTCTATTCTCTGTCGTTGCCTCAGCTGTCGTGCTTGTCCGGTCATCATTTACATTTGTAGTAGGAAGCGGGGCTTCCGTTACTACATTCTCTTCCGTATCTTCTTCTGCCTCTGCTTCCGTGACCGAAGCTGCTTTCTGCGCCTTTTCATACTTTTTCTTATTATTATGGAAGAACACTCCGAAAAAAGTATATTCACAAACGATCAATACACCAAGTACAACGACCGCAATATGAATAGCACGAATTCTTTTCGCTTTTTTATCATTCAAATCAGAATCGTCTTCTTCGGCTTCTTCGTTTTCTTCGTATTCTTCTGTTTCGTCTTCCTCTGAAGCTTCCGGATCATCTTCGGAATCATATATCTCATCCTCCGAATCATCCAATACTTCAGAAATATCCAAATCATCCTGAAATGGATCCAGTAATTCCTGATCTTTATCCATAAAATCCTCCGAAATCATTACAATTTTTCATAAGTTTTTTAATTTTTTTATACATTTCTTTTACAAACATGTATAGTATAATACACCTCTCAAATTCTGTAAAACCATTTTGTTAAAAATTATAAATCTTTTACAATTTTCACATTTTAGATACAATTTTCATGATATAACCGGTCAGGTACGAAGTCTGTCAAATGTATTATAGATATTCAATATTCCATATCCCCATTCACGATTTGGATATTCTCTCGCATAGACATACCCGCTTCCCTCATGTACGATATTCTCGATCGGAGCCTGATCCGTTCCCGGTCGTATCGTTCCACGTATAAAATAATTCCTGATCTGGTTTCCATTAATAAAACGTGTAATATCACGATCTCTTACCCATTGCAGGATCAATGCTGCACAACCGGCACAATGGGCTGCTGCAACCGAAGTCCCGGATCTTCGTACAAATGTGCGTGCTTTTCCCGGTCCATAGACATCCACTCCCGGTGCGACAAAATCAGGCTTGATATCATCTGCTGCCGTATATCCCCTGCTGCCATTCAAATAAAGACTGTTTGAATAATGATCATAGGCACATACGCACATAGGAATAACTGCCGTCGCAGGATTCGTAAGTGTAGTTTCCGGTGATGGACTTACAAATCTGGTATTCTCCGATAAAAATCGTGTGATCGGCAACCATGCATGAAAAGATTTATCGGTATCTCCCACACCATAGACACGTATTCTCCACAGACCGTTCGGCGGATCAAAGAAGCGCATCATGATCAGATCTTCTCCCGACTGATCCTCGACCAGAAAATAATCAACATAGATGATACCTCCACCAAAGATCGGACGTATTGTCTCACTTTTATCAAATCGGGGTGGAATCTGGCTCACATATTCCCCACCCGGAATCTCAAAAGCAACTGAATATATATTAGGAACCGCTCCCCATATCTCAAGGGTAAAGCTGTCATTCCCGGTTACATTGATCTCCATCTCCGTATATAACCGATCTCTCGGTATCATACCATGAAAATGATGCCCTGCGATGCCCTCATTTCCTCCCGCAACAGACACTGCAATTCCGGTCATAATACCAACATTTGCAATCAGGGATTCCAATGCCGATGCTCCTGTATGACTTCCACTGTTCGAACCGACTCCAACCAGTATCGACAGATATTTCTGTTCTATGCTTGCCTGCCTGCATAAAAAAGAGATGCCCATCATAATATCATTTTCCTGATAGGCATCTACATCTTCCGGTACACCATAGAGCCCTCTGAGATTCTGTTTTGCCTGTTTTAATTTGACAATTACAAAATCTGCCTCCGGTGCGACTCCTGTAAAATCATCGGTCTTTCCTCCGGCCGCTATTCCGGCAAGAAAAGTTCCATGTCCGTTCTCATCCTGCAGAACAGAAGTACCATTTCGGATCGCTTCATTTATCTCATCTCCGGTATACACGGTTCCATATCCGGGAAACTCTCCGGTCTGTTCTCCTCCCGGCACGGACTGATCCCATGCAGCAAGAATCCTCGTCTGACCTACCGCATTCTGAAACAACGGGTTCTGTATATCAATTCCGGTATCTATGATTCCGATAATGATATTCTTACCTGTCAATCCCAAAATATTCTCCTGCTGTACATTCACTGCTCCAACAGCCTCTACGCTGCTGGTATCCATCAATCCGTATAACTTGGGAAACAATGTATATTCCAGTCTGGAAAAACTCTCCATATAATCATCCGGTTTCGGACGGTATAACACGGCAAACCGCTCATCTATAAAATTAACACATCCTGTATCTTTATAAATATCCAGAACCGTTTCGGTTTCTCCATTGTATTCAATCAGATAGTCCACATAATCTTCCCGGTAAGCAACATCATCGCATATCATATTTTAGATCCTTTTTCCCTTTATAATAAACATATTCCGAAAAAGGCAAAAATATATTTCCTAGATCACATTTCCCTGTAATTTCTTATCGATCTGCTTCTTTAATATGTCATACTGACATGGTCCGGTCTCTAAAATGATCGTATTGAACTCTTTTACATCAAATGCATCACCGAGCTTCTCCTCAGCATAATCCCGCAGTTCCTTCAACTCATAATATCCGGTTGAATAGCTCTGGTATACCGCAGGATCCCCCACTAATGTATAGTAAAGCTCATCTGCACTACCGGCATCCATGCCCTGTTCCGTCAGGTACTGCTTCGTCTCATCCAATGACCATCCCTCGTAATTAACTCCGAGGTCAATTCTTCCCATGATCAGATAACTCATCTCATCATTCAATTTATACAGATCTGCAATGGCATCTCCATATGACTCTTCTTCATACTGATAATAGTACAGGGAATCATAACATGCATACATCGCCCAGCCCTCTTTATAACCAAGAAAACTCATAAGGGTTCTTACCGGTTCCGGATCTGTAGACATATAATATGCATTCTGAAGCATATGTCCCGGATACCCTTCATGTGCCAGAGTTGTCCACATACCATCTGTATGCATGCCATTGTAACGGATCAGATTGTTATCCGGATCATCAATAGCAGGTGCCATATAATAAGCTAATACATCGTCCATGATTGTTTCCAGACTCTTATCAAGCGGCTCTGCCTGATAATGTATGGTTCCGATATCCGGATAGTTCTCCGATGCGTCCTCCATCATCCGATCGATCATATCAGAAGCAGACATCTCATTTGTAGCTGCAAAGATATCATCATAATTGGATGCAAAATATTCATAAGCATCTTTATTCATGAAATACACCTGATAAATATCTGTCATCAGGTTCTTAAGCTCATTATCTAACATATCGATCACTTCATCCGCACTCTTTGAAGTCCCTGCATATGTCTTCAGCAGATATTCATAATACTCTTTACCCCCTTCATAGTTACAGATCCCCATCCGGTTCTTTCCTGTTCCCTTCAGGTCTGTAAATACAGTTATGATATTCTCAAAAGCAGGAATAAGAGAATTCTGAACAGCCTCTTTGTTCTGCTCTTTGAATTCCGTCTTTTCCTCATCAGACAGAAAATCAAGTCGATCCATATTATCGTTAAATACGGTCACCATAAAATGATCATCTTTATTCTCTATAAAAGTCTGACATTGATCGATCACCTTCTGACAGACTTCATCACTCATAAAATATCCTTTCTCAGATTTTTCTTTTTCAAAGTCCAGATATTCCTGAAAATACTCCGGGATCTGCCCCAGTAATTCTATATATCGTTCAACATCACCCTTATCATCAAACCGATAGTCGGTAAACATCGAAGCAATATTCGCCTGAAGTCCTCTCATCGGAGAAAACGGTTCATACAGATATACATTATCATATACACCTGCTGCAACGTCAAAATACTCATCAAGCACATCGTATGTCAGCTTCTGGTCTTCTGTCAGACATGCTCTGTCAATTTTCTCCAGTTCATCTACCCACTTATCAAATTCCGCCTTATCTTCCTTGATTCCTTCTTCGGTCATGCCCGGGTCACCGAGTGTCACCTCCGGCTCCTCGATTCCATAATCTGCACCATTTTTTATAGAATAGTTATAGGTCATTGTATCTTCTGTAACAGCATCTTTAAAATAATCATCCAGATACTGTTCAAATTCCTTCTGCACCTTCTCTGCATTCTCTGAGAAAACTTCCTGTTCCTCCTCAGTTGTTACAGTCTCGGTTGTTCTATCTGTTCCCTGACCGTCCGAGAGATGCTTACGCTCTCCGCTGTCTTCTCCACAAGCAGAAAGTGCCAACGTCATTGATACACATAAAGCAGCTGCCAGAATCTGCCTGCGGCATCTGAGCATTTTTTTCTTAAACATACCTTTCTCCTTTTCAAACCTTTCCCTTTATCTTACCCAAAGATACGCCATTCTATTTATTTTCTGTTGCACAGGCTTCGATCTGCAACGGTTCTACACCACGCAGCTCAATGATCGGGCTGCCTTTACCATTTACATAATCACCTGTTATGATCACACGCCCGATGCTGTCATCTCTCGGGATCTGATACATGATATCTAACATAAATTCTTCAATGATCGCCCGGAGTGCTCTTGCTCCTGTATTCTTCTTCATTGCCTTTTCCGCAATTGCTTCATATGCAGAATCATCAAACTGAAGATCAACTTCATCGAGAGCCAACAGCTTCTTATACTGCTTTAAGATCGCATTTTTCGGTTCTTTTAAGATTTTAATATACATGTCCTTATCCAATGCATCCAAGGTGAACAGAACCGGAAGTCGTCCGAGGAACTCAGGTATCATACCAAATTCACGGAGATCTTCATTTGTCACCTGTTTTAAGATATTAGGATCCTTATCATACTTGTCCTTTAAGTCTGCACGAAAACCGATTGAGGACTGCTTATTCAATCTTGCTTTAATAATATCTTCGATCGCCGGGAACGCACCTCCACAGATAAATAAAATATTCTTTGTATTCATCGTCGTCATCGGAACCATTGCGTTCTTACTTCCCGAACCTACCGGGACCTCAATCTCTGCTCCTTCTAAGATCTTCAGCAAGCCCTGCTGAACGGATTCTCCGCTTACATCACGGCTGTTACTGTTCTGCTTCTTTGCAATCTTATCAATCTCATCGATGAACACAATTCCCTTTTCAGCCTTTTCTACATCATTATCTGCTGCCGCAAGGAGCTTGGACAGTACACTTTCTACATCATCACCGATATAACCTGCCTCTGTAAGCGTCGTTGCATCCGTGATCGCAAGTGGTACATTTAACAGCTTCGCGATCGTTTTTACGATATAGGTCTTTCCACAACCGGTAGGTCCCACCATCAGCATATTGGACTTTTCAATCTCGATGTCGTCCATAGAATCTGTAAGCACCCGTTTGTAATGGTTATATACCGCAACAGACATTACCTTCTTGGCATATTCCTGACCGATTACATATTCATCTAACATTGCCTTGATCTTATGCGGTGCAGGTATGGTCGCAAGTGACAATTCTACCTCTTTTTTCTTTGGCTTTTCTGTTTTTTTCTTAACCTTCTGCTTTTGCGGAATATCCGTTTGTCCCATAAATCTGGAAAGATCGATATTCCCAAAATTCGGCATATTCGAAAGATCCAGGAACTGCATTCCCCCGAATCCGTTATTATTCATTGTATCCATGGTTTTCTGCATACAATCTGCACAGATATGTATATTACCCGGCATATCGATCATCTTACCGGCCACGCTCTCCGGTCTCCTGCACAGATAACAGTATTTCTCGTATTCATCCTCATGCTTGTCTTCTGTTTTATGATCATCAGACATGGTCTGACCGGTCAGTTCTTTATTCTCATCATCATTTCTATAATCAGACATTTTTATCCTCCACACTTTCGTTTTCTGCCTAAAAAAGCTATCTATATTACATCATATAACTTTGCTACATGATACCACAGATTCCACCTATATGAAAACAGTATTATTTCCGGTAAAGCAGTTAAATTTTTCTAAATAAATTTCATGTCATCCGCATCTGTTAATTTAATTAAGTGTAATTGCTCTTATATCTCTTTGTGCCTCTGCTTCTTCTTCAGATAATATACAAAATCTTTCATTATGCCCTACCTGTAGAAATGAAAAAAAGAATATGGTATCATATTCTCAGTTACAAGTATAGAATGGAGGGTTATATATATGAAGAAATTATCAATTATTGTCCGTTCTGAAAAACTGGATGATGTAAAAGCCATTCTGGACGAATGCGGGTCAACCGGTGCTACAGTATCAAATATTATGGGATATGGAAATCAGAAGGGTTATAAAACAACATACCGCGGAAGTGAATATGTGGTCAATCTGATCCCGAAGATCAAGATTGAAACCATCGTCAAGGATGATGTTGCGGACAACATTATCTTTAAGGTATGCGAAAAGATCTCAACCGGAAAAGTAGGCGATGGCAAGATCTTCGTCTATGACGTTGCCGACGTCATCCGTATCCGTACCGGGGAACACGGTGACACCGCCTTATAAAATCTATCCGGCATACAAACAAATCCGCTGTACTATGCCACACTGTTATGAAGCAAACCTTGTCCGAGGCCGGTACTTAAGTTGCGTCTTTTGCAACTTTATGTACCGCTGCACGAGGACTAGAACGGAAGTGTTTTGCGGAATAACAGATGTGGTATAGCACAGCGGATTTGTTTGTAGTCAATTATTATAACCCGCGGGCTTTGCGAACACAGGCTTTCATTGCTTCGATCACGGAGGAACGGAAGCCTTTTTCTTCTAATACGCGGACAGCTTCCATTGTCGTTCCACCCGGGGAGCAGACCTGATCCTTTAATTCACCAGGATGCTTTCCTGTCTCAAGTACCATCTTTGCGCTTCCAAGAACAGACTGTGCCGCGAACTTATATGCCTGCGCTCTTGGCATTCCATCTGCTACTGCCCCGTCTGCCATTGCTTCTATAAGAATATAGATATATGCAGGAGAGCTTCCGCTGACGGATACACAGACATCCATAAGGTTCTCCGGTATCGTCTCTACTTCACCAAAGCTTCCAAGGATCTGAAGAACTGTTGCATAATCTTCATCGGTAACATATTCATTCCGACATGCACCTGTCATGCCCTCGCCTACCAACGCCGGTGTATTCGGCATCGTCCGTACCAGCTTCACATTCTTACCAAAACAATCCTGTAACCATGCAAGAGTCTTGCCGGGTGCGATACTGATAATAATCTGGTTATCGCTTACTGTATCTTTGATCTGTTCGATCACTTCCTGATAATACTGTGGTTTTACCGCCAAAACAACGATATCACTGTTCTTAACGACTTCCGAATTATCCATCGATACCTTAATGCCCAGTTCTCGCTGAACTCGTTCCAATGTTGTCTTTGTCTTTGCCGAAGCCATGATATTTTCTTCTTCAATAATCTGCTTCTTAATAATTCCTTTTATGATAGCTGTCGCCATATTGCCACATCCGACAAAACCGATCTTCATATGCACATTCTTCCTTTCCTTTTATACAGAAAAAGCAGCATCCTTATGTTAAGAACGCTGCCCTTCAAACTATTTATAGATTAAAGACTGTAAGAACCTGATTCTCCATCAGCTGTATAGTATACCATACCTGTTTCTGGCTGGTAATATACGTTCAATTCCTTAACTGCCTTATTGCCAAGTGCTTCTTTTGCTTTTGCTACAATGTCAGAAACATTGATCTGACCATTGTTATATTCAATGAAAACTGTCTCAGTTGTCTTAACTGCTGCCGGTTTCTTTGCTGCAGGCTTTTTAGCTGCAGGCTTCTTTTCTTCGGCTTTAACTTCTGTTTTTGCCGGTTCAGCTTTAGTTGCTACTGTCTTAGCTGCCGGTGCTTTCTTTGTTGCCGGCTTCTTTTCTTCTTTCACTTCTGCCTTAACCGGCTCAGCCTTTACTGCTGTCTTTGCTTCCTTAGCAGCTTCTGCCTTCTTTGCTGCCTCAGCCTTTGCCATAACTCCTGCTACGGTTGCCTTTGCTGTTACAACTTTCTTTGCATCTTCAGTCTTCTTTGTAGCCATAATTAAAACCCTCCGTTTTAAATCTTATTCTATCATTTTACGTACGCCTAATTTTATTTATGTATATCTTACTCAAGCTAGATTTGATATTACTCCATTTTCCGTGTTTTTTCAATATAGGTGCCTGTTTTTCTACGTTTTGTCTCACATCATGTGTTTTTTTCAAAAATACAAAGTCATATTAAACAATAAAAGCTACCGAATTTTATGAACTTTGGTAGCTTTTATGGTCGTTTTATACAATTTGTATAATTAATTAGTGAGAATTTTGACTATTTCGTTTAATTTCATACTATTGGAGCCTTTTAATAATACAATATCCTCCGGCTTCATGATTGCCATGAGATACAACGCAACCTCTTCATTATCCATAAAGGAGAAGGTCTTTGCATATTTTGTATCACATTCATCTAAAGCTTTCTTGATATCAAGTGCTTTTTCTCCAACCACGATCACTTCATCAATCTTCTTATCTCTAAGATATTCCCCGATCTGTCTGTGATAAGATACACTGTCATCTCCGAGTTCATTCATGTCGGCAAGGACTGCATATTTTTTCCCTTTACAATCCAGATCACAGAGTACATCAATGCTTGCCTTCATCGAATCCGGGCTTGCATTATAAGTATCATCAAGGATCGTATATCGATTCTCCATACGAATGATCCGCTGTCTCTGTCCTTCAAAATGTTCGAAAGCCTTTGCGGCTGTTGCCATCGGAATCCCGAGCTGATATGCAACTGCGATTCCCGCCAGTGCATTCCTTACATTATGTTTTCCCAGTACATCCATAACAACATGAACTGTCTCGCCATTATGCGTACAGTCGAACTCCATACCCTGCTCTCCGCATTGTACATCGGATCCCTGAAAATCACAGACCTCATCGATACCGAAAGTAAGTGTCTGACATGACATATCATCTTTTATCTCCCGCAGTAACGGATCATCACCGTTTAACAGCAATAAGCCATTCTCCTTCATATGATTCACAATAGAAAGCTTCTCGTCTCTGATGTTCTCCTGCGTCTTCATAAATTCTATATGTGCAACACCGATCATTGTCACTACACAGATTGATGGTCTTACGATATCAGATAATATCTCCATCTGTCCCGGTTCACTGATACCCATCTCGATCACCGCTGCATCATATCCGTCTGTCATTCTGGAAAGCGTCATTGGTACACCGATCTGAGAATTCTCATTTCCATTTGTCTGAAAACAATGTCTGCCTGTGCCGACAGCCGCTGCGATCATCTCTCTGGTCGTTGTCTTTCCCACACTTCCGGTCACTCCGATATATGGAATATCATATCGACCGCGGATATCTTTTCCAATCGCCTGAAGCGCTTTCATCGTGTCATCAACACGGATAAATGGTTTCTCCGAAATAACGACATTATCATGCTCTGACGTCAGAGTTGCCGAAGCTCTCTCCATCGCCGGCTCAATAAAACGATGTCCGTCAACTTTATTACCCAACAGAGGAATAAATAAATCTCCCGCCTGTGCTTTTCTTGAATCAATACACAGACCTGTAATCGGTGTATCTTCATCGCCACAGAGCAGGAACCCTCCTGTTGCATTCACAATATCTTTTACTGTAATATTTTTCATTTCCCCTATCTGCCTTTCCAGAACAGTTTCATATTTCATATAAAAGCATGCACTGCATGCAGGCCAGTAGAAAAAGCCTGCGTCCATTTTATCACATATATATGCGAATTTCCAGTATTCTTGTGTACATATTCCCATTTTGAAGAAAGATTAAGGTTCTTCCTCTCTTTTCCAGAAATTCTCCACCTTCTGAGCAAGCCGGTCAAAATTTCCAAATACCGCATCCTGCCATTCCACCGGAAATAACGAGTTATATTCCCCGGTGCCAAATCGTTCGTCCAATAACAGGATCACTCCGGTATCATCTTCTGTCCGGATCACCCGCCCGGCTGACTGGAATACCTTATTAATACCCGGATACAGATACGCATATTTAAAACCGTCAACAGACGAATCCGCATTTGTATCCGTCCTCTTTCCGGTATTGAAATAATCCATCATGATCTTTCTCTCATTGCACACCTGCGGAAGTCCCGGTCCTACTACAACCGATCCGATCAATCTGTCCCCGGTCAGATCGATTCCCTCAGAGAATATACCACCCATGATACAAAAGGCGACTACATTCTTTTGTGATGAGAAATGCTCCAGGAATGCTTCTCTGTCTGCCTCTTTCATATTCTGTTCCTGACACAGCAGTTCCATAACAGAACAATCTTCAGCCGTCATCTGCTCATAGACCTCCCGAAGCATCTTATAGGATGGCAGAAATACCATATAATTGCCGGGATGTACTTTAAACAGATGTCTGATATACTCTGCCACACGTTTATACTCCTTTACCGAACGTCTGGTATATTTCGTAGATACATCCACGCCGACCATGATCTGTCGTTTCTTCTGATCAAACGGAGAAGGAATATAGATAGCCTGATCGGTATCCGTATCGGACAGCATCTCCATGTAATACTTTACCGGCAGGATCGTTGCCGAAAAGAAAACAGTCGATACCCCCTTATCCAGGCAAAGCTTCAGATTATTCGCCGGATGGACGCAATATAACCGCACCATAAATCTGCCATCCGAAGTAAGCTCATCATAGATCACATAGCTGTCATCGATCAGATCCGCAATATTTAAAAATGTCGTAAGTGCAAAATAAAACTCCAGTATCTCCTTACGTTCCGGGATCTGTTTGTAATCTTCTAAAAATGTCTCCATCGTCGTATGAAGCTGCAGCAGCTTCAGATACAGAACCCCGATATCATTTAGAATCTGATATCCATGCTCCGGGCATCGCTTCTTCAATTCCAGAAGCTCCCGGTTGCAGGATTCCAGACCTCGAACAAGCTTCTTACTATATGGCTTTACAAGTTTTTTCACTGCAAGGAAATCTTCTTTATACAAAGTCGCACTGTACATGGATGATGCACGATCCACCAGATTGTGTGCTTCATCCACCAGAAATACATACCGTCCTGTATCATATGCTGTCTGAGAAAAAAACCGTTTCAGATTCACCCTCGGATCAAATACATAATTATAATCTCCAATGATAGTATCTGCGAACAGACTCGCATCCAGACCCAGTTCAAACGGACAGACCCGATACTTTTCCGCATAAGAACGGATAACCTCCCGATCCATTCTTTCCTCCTGCGTGATCATTTCAAATAATGCAGCATTGACACGATCAAAATGTCCCTTTGCATAAGGGCAATGCTCCGCGTCACATTCCATTGTCTCATTCAGACATATCTTCTCTTTGGCAGTCAGCATAACGGAAGAAAACTTCAATCCATGTTCCCGCAGCAATGTAAGTGCCTGATCCGGTACGGTTCCGGCGATCGTCTTGGCCGTCAGATAAAAAATCTTCGATACCAGCCCGGTTGCAAATGCCTTAACGGAAGGAAACATTGCCGCCATCGTTTTACCGATTCCGGTCGGAGCCTGTACAAACAATCTGCGCTCCCCTTCGATCGCCTTATACACACAGGCAGCCATCTGCTTCTGTCCTTTTCTGTATTCATATGGGAATTCCAGTTCTGTAATCGAAGCATCTCTGATTCTTGCATGTGATATGGCATGATCGATCCATTTCATCATCTCATCCACCGTATCATGAAACCATTCCTCAAGAAATGAAAAAGAAAATACATAAAAAAAATGTTTTACCTCTTCACTTTCCAGATTCACATATGTGATCTGTACATTGATCCGATCCAAAGACTGTTCTTTTGCATAAATATAGGCATAGCACATTGCCTGGGCTACATGAACTGTTTCCGGTACTTCGATATCGGCAAGTTTTCTGTACACGCCTTTGATCTCGTCGATCGTAACATCCGCAGGTTCATCCGCTTCCGGCATCTGACCGGTCACGTCGGCAGCATTTGGTTCCATGAGGCTCTCAACTGCTTCCGGATCCGGGCTCTCCGTTTTTTTGAGCAGCAGCCGGTCCCAATATCTGTCCTCTACCCGGATCACCTGCCGCTCGATTTCCTTCTTCTTCCTGCTTCGGTTCTTTTCACCTCTCAGATCTATGATCCCATCTGCTCTGCCCTCTATCGTGACATCCAGATCATGAATTCCCTTCTTCATCGTGATCTTTAAAGGAACTTCCGCATCATAATAAGACCCTGCCATTTTCTGAAGCTTTCGATGCATCTTACTTCCCGCATTCATCGCTTCCTTTGACAGAGTCCCATTACTGCTGCTTGTAATATCGCCGCATCTGTATATAAATTCTACCATATGCCTGACCGATACTTTAAATTCCATAATTCTTATTTGTAAACAATGGCTGCTGCCAGCTTCTCTGCTGTCTCCCGATCTGTCAGGATCTCAACCAGTTTCAAACCAAAATCAATAGCTGTTCCCATACCGCGGCTTGTGATCACCTTACCGTCTGTTACTACATTTTCATATGATACTTTCGCACAATGAAGTCCCGCTTCCATTCCCGGATAGCAGGTAGCCTCCTTATCCTTTAAGATGCCAAAGACTCCAAAGGCAGTCGGTGCCGCACAGATCGCTGCAACATATCTTCCTGCTTCATACTGTCCGCATACGAGATTCTTTACCTTCTCATTTGCGATCAGATTTGTCACACCGGGCATACCACCCGGAAGTACGATCATATCTGCATCATCGGTAAGTGCACTGATCTTCTCATCCATCTTTACTGTGATCCCATGTGAACCTGTAACCGTATCCTGATCGTCTGCCGCCACCATAAGGCAGTCAACCTTTGCACGTCTTAACAGATCTACAACGGTTAATGCTTCTACTTCTTCATATCCTGTTTCAAATAACATTCTGACTTTCATCATTCTTCCTCCATTTCTATCTATACTATTCGCCGAGTTTCGACACACCTGTCATAAATGCAAGTCGCTGTTCCTCATTCATACTGCTTAATGCACTGTTATGATACGCTCCATCCATCGATACATCTCTGGTAAACCATGCCGGTGCTACGAAATTATCTGCATCTTCCTTCGTCTCAAATTCGACTTCTGCATAGATCAGTCCCTGATACAGCCCCTCAAAGACATCCAGTTCGATCTTAAGTCCTGCATCCTTTTGCTTATCACCTGTTGTACCCTCTGTATCCGTTAGCGGGATGATATATCTGCGTTTCGTCACCAGATTCCCATCAACCTTGCCAAGCAGTCGTTTATAATCTGCTTCATTCATCGGAAGCTCGAATTCCTGTCGTTCCAGTAATCCGCTCGACTTTACTGTAAGAATATATTGTTCATCTGCCTTTCGGATACGGATCACCGGGCTGGTCGAGATATACCCCTGCTCCAGTTCCTTATATGGATACGCTTCCAGTGAAAACGGTATCTCTTTTATCAGATATTTTCTTTCAATCTCCATAAAAGCCTCCTTTTATATCAGCACTTTATAACCAGTCCTCCGGTGGTGCCGTTGTTCCCACATGGCTTGCGATTCCCCTGTTTATCATAGAAAATGCCAGGATCAAGGTGATCACAAACATAATAGATGACGGTATCAGAAAATCCAGACAGGTATTTACCGATGTCAGCAGCATCGGCAAGGTCAGTCCGTAAAGACATACACGGAATACATTCCCATAAGATAAACCTGTGTGAAGTCCTTTCGCAAGCGTCCGTGCAACGATCGAAAATACAAGTGCAAGGAAGATCATCCTGATCACACTTCCGAACATCATAGCAATATACATAATGATAATCGCAACATAGAACGCCGGTACTGCGGATGCAAGCTGTTCATTGTTAAATCCATCATAGAATAATTTGTCGAGATCCATCGTCGAGTATTCATACGTCTGTCCGCCGTTTATCATTCCCATGACTACGTTCTCTTTGCCAAATGCGATATACACGCCATTTGTCTTGATATCATCGAGTGTGATCCTGTCATAATCCGTATTCATATAGATTGTTGCATTTCCGATATCGAGTGACATCTCCGACTCTGCCGTAAGCTTACCATCCTCGATCACAAACTGCGGAACCTTATTCGTAATCAGGTTATTTAACCCTCCCACATGCATGATAAAGGTAATGACACCGATTCCAAACTCGATAAAGGTCAGGATAAAAGCGATCAATATCATAAATCCTACCGTCTTGCTCGCTTTTAACTTCGTCAGATGCTTATAATTTTTCGGGCTGGATACCGCGATAGCTAACTGATCGACCATCGTTACTTTTGAATATTCTTCGTCCATTAGATAATCTCCATTTTTTTCATAGCTTTATAGATTCCGTCTTCTCTGACATCATCCGTTACGAAACGGACTTTCTTCTTCAGATACTCCGGACCTTTTTTCATTATAATACTATTTGGCACATATGCCAACATCGGTTCATCATTACTTCCGTCTCCAAATGCATATGCATTTTCCAATGGCAGGTCAAAATAATCAAGCAGATACCGGATACCGGTTGCCTTCGTATATCCCTTTGGTACGACCTCACAAAAATTTCCCTCTCTCTGGATATACATATAATCTTTTTCCAGATATGTCTTAAACACTTCCAGATACGGAGTGTCAGCATCATACCATGCACAAAATTTATCAAAGATATGATCGTTTGCAGGATCGTCATATTCCATATAGGTGCTGGTTGCCTTAAAATAACTGGTCAGTTCTTTTAAATGCTCATTATCGGAAAAAACAGCGCTTGTAAACACTTTGTCCGCATGTTCATATACGGCATCCATTTTATATTCACGACATTTCCGAATCACACCTGCGCAGACATCATATGGCGTAACGTGATGAAACAATGTCTCACCATTATACACAATATGAGTTCCGCAGCCACAGACAAAACCATCAAAGCCTGCGCTTCTGATTTCTTCCGTTACATTACAAAATACTCTTCCCGTATTGATAAATGCCAGATGTCCGTTCTCTCTTGCCTTTTGTATTGCCTCTTTTGCACTGTCCGGAAAATATCGTTTTCCATCATCCGTGATCAGAGTTCCGTCGATATCAAAAAAAAGAATCTTTCTTGTCTTATTCATGTCTATTTCCTCCGGTTATTACCGCATAAGAACAAAAGCGCTCCACGCAGTATGAATGCATTCAGGGTTCTATGACCTTTTTTGCATCATAAAACCCTGAACATTATTTTATGCTATGCAATTTTTATAACTGCTTCATAAGGTCGATCATCTCAAGTGCGCCCATTGCACAATCATAACCCTTGTTACCTGCCTTTGTTCCGGCACGCTCAATTGCCTGCTCAATGTTCTCCGTTGTTACTACACCGAACATAACAGGGATACCGGATTCAAGCGAAACAGATGCAATTCCCTTGGACACTTCATTGCATACATAATCATAATGGCTGGTTGCTCCGCGGATAACTGCGCCAAGGCAGATCACTGCATCATATTTTCCTGACATAGCCATCTTCTTAGCTACAACCGGAATCTCAAATGCTCCCGGAACCCATGCAACAGATATGTCATCCGGATTTACGCTGTGACGTAATAATGCATCCTCTGCACCGCTTACCAGTTTTGATACGATAAATTCATTAAATCTTGCTGCTACAATACCGATCTTGGCACCATTTGCTACGATCATTCCTTCAATCTTCTTCATTTTATTATCCTCCTGTTATTACGTTCATTATATCGTCTTACAGATCAAGTATATGTCCCATCTTTTCTTTCTTTGTCTTCAGATAAAACGCATCGAACTTGCCCGGCTGCATCTGGATCGGTACTCGTTCCACGATCTCAAGATTGTATCCTGACAAACCATATACCTTTAATGGATTGTTCGTAAGCAGTCTCATCTTTCTGACACCAAGGTCAACCAAGATCTGTGTTCCGATCGTATAATCTCTTGCATCCTCAGGGAAGCCAAGCTTCAGATTTGCCTCTACGGTATCTAAGCCCTGATCCTGTAACTGATATGCTTTGATCTTATTGATCAGACCGATTCCACGTCCTTCCTGTCTCATGTACAGAAGCACGCCTCTGCCTTCCTTTGCGATCATCTTCATCGCTGCATCATACTGCTGGCCACAGTCACAACGGGCTGAACCAAGTGCATCTCCGGTCAGACATTCAGAATGAACTCTGCATAATACCGGCTCTCCATCGGTGATATCGCCCTTTACCAGTGCTACATGATGCTCACCATTTAATTTATTGATATATCCATAGATCGTGAACTCACCATATCTGGTCGGCATCTTTGCCTTTGCTACACATTCTACAAATACTTCATGCTCCTTACGGTACTGAACCAGCTTTTCGATTGTGGAGATTTTCAGGTTGTGCTCCTCAGCAAATGCAAGCAGATCGTCCTTTCTTGCCATTGTACCGTCATCCTTCATGATCTCACAGCACAGACCACATGGCTTCAAGCCTGCAAGTCTGCACAGATCGACCGTTGCCTCTGTATGTCCGCCTCTCTCGATCACGCCGCCCGGAACTGCACGTAATGGGAACATATGACCCGGTCTGCGGAAATCCTCCGGCTTTGCATCTTCTTCTACGAACTTTCTGGCTGTAATGCCACGCTCATACGCTGAGATTCCGGTTGTAGTGCTTACATGGTCAACCGACACTGTAAATGCAGTACAATGATTATCTGTATTTGTGATGCACATCTGCGGAAGATTTAACTTCTCCACATAAGAATCATCCATCGGCATACAGATCAGGCCTCTGGCATATTTTGCCATAAAGTTCACATTCTCCGTGGTCGCGAATTCAGATGCGCAAATGACATCTCCTTCGTTCTCTCTGTCTTCATTATCGAGCATAACGACAACCTTACCGGCTGCCAGATCTGCTAATACTTCTTCTATGCTGTTTAATTCCATCTGTCTTTACCTCCATAGGAATATTTATTTTATAAGAATCCATTCTCTGCCAGGAAATTCATATCTACTTTTTTTCCTGTATCCGGTTCTTCTTTGTCTTTAAAATGAAGCAGCTTATCTACATATTTGCCGATCACATCATTTTCCAGATTGACCACTGCTCCGGTCTGCCTGCGGATCAGCGTTGTCTCCTCTGCCGTATGCGGAATGATCGAAACCTTAAAGCAGCGGTCATCGACATAAGCAACCGTCAGGCTAATTCCATCGATCGTGATCGATCCCTTCTCGATGATATACTTTAACAGCTTTTTATCACATGTTACTGTCACCCAGATCGCATTTTCTTCTCCGGTGTAATCTGTGATCACCCCGGTTCCGTCGATATGCCCGGATACGATATGTCCGCCAAATCTTCCATCTGCCGCCATCGCACGCTCCAGATTCACCTTGCTGCCGGAGCTTAAGGTACCCAGATTGCTTCTTCTTATCGTCTCTGCCATCACATCTGCCGTAAACAAATGCCCCGACATTCCTGTGATCGTCAGGCATACCCCATTGACAGCTATGCTGTCACCGATCTTACTTCCTTGCAGAACCTTGTCAGCCTCTATGGTCAGGCGACCGGAGGATGTGCCTTTTTCTATCTTCTTTATCGTGCCTGTCTCTTCCACAATGCCTGTGAACATGACTGCCTCCTTTTCGGGGACGTTTTTTTGCAAACAGTCATTTCGTCACCCCATTGACTCTTGTTCCGCAAAACGCTTGCGCTCTATTTTCATGTAACGGTACTAAACTCACTGCCCTTTGCAGTTCGTTAAGAACCGACATGAAAAAAGGTTTACTGCACAAGATCAATGGAGTAACGAACTGATTGTTTAAAAAAACATCAACCTGATTAATTAACAACTTACTTGCTGAATTTCTTCTTTTAACATATTAAGTTTCCATATAACTTAACATAAAAAAGCCGGAGACTATGTCTCCGGCGGGTTGTTTGTTATGAAATGTTGGTGCAGATTCTACGCATGCTGATACCTGTTATCTGCATTCTTCTTTCATCCAGACTTTACTGTCGGCTTTGGATTCTCACCAAATCATGCCTTACGGCTCGCGGGCTCACATAGATTACTATGTATACCGCCGGTGGGGAAACTAACCCCGCCCTGAAGACTTCAACATGGTTATATTGGCACAGTTTATTATGTTTGTCAAGCTGTTATCTGAAAATACTGAAGCATGATGTCTGCTCCAAACCTCTGAACGGAACCAAGCTCAAACGGATAGGCTTCTTCCGGTGATTCTACTCCCATACCACCGACCGGTGTATAACCTGCACTTCCTCCAAAGATCTTCGGTGCTATATAGACATCGACCTCTTTTACGATACCTGCTTTTAATGCACTTTCATTTAAGGTTCCGCCACCTTCAAGCAGAATTCCGTCTATGTTTCTTGCGCCGAGCTGTCTCATCAGTTCCTGCAGATCCACATGTCCATCCACATTCTCCGTCTCGATGATCTCAACGCCTGCCCCGATCAGCTTCTGCTTCTTATCTGTCTGATCCTCTGACTGTATGGTTGCAAGAATCGTCGGTACTTCAGACGCTGTTCTTACGATCTGTGAATCCATAGGAATCCGAAGTCTGCTGTCGCAAATAATACGGACCGGATTTCTGCCTCCTGCTCTCCTACAGGTAAGTGCCGGATCATCTTTTATCACGGTCTCGCTTCCAACCATGATACCTGTAAGTGCATTTCTCTGCTCCATCACATGGGCTCTTGCTTCTTCGCCGGTGATCCATTTACTCTTTCCACTGTAGGTTGCGATCTTACCATCCATAGTCATTGCATATTTCATTACGACATATGGTGTCTTATTTACAATATAATGGAAAAATACCGGATTAAGGCTGTCACATTCTTCTTTTAATACATGTGTGATAACTTCAATCCCTGCATCCCGTAGTATCTGATATCCCTTTCCAGATACAAGCGCATTTGGGTCATCCGATCCGACATAGACTCTGCTGATCTTATGCTCGATGATCGCATTCACGCACGGAGGCTGTTTGCCATAGTGGCAGCATGGCTCCAGCGTCACATACATTTCCGCTCCCGCTGCGTCCTCTGTCAGATGTGCAAATGCATCCCTCTCCGCATGAAGCTCTCCGTATCTTCTGTGATATCCCTCTCCAATAATCCGCCCATCCTTTACGATCACTGCTCCGACCAGCGGATTTGGATTTACCGCTCCGATTCCTTTTTTTGCCAATTCGATGGCTCTCCTCATATATGTTTCCTGCATACTGTCTAACCTCGTATTCCTTATCTGATCATTATCTGCTTCTTATTTACTTCCTGTATACTTCTTGACAAATCTGTTTTACACTATTTATAATTTCACTATCTTATACTATTGGAGTTTAACATGTTTCAGAAATTTTATCCATCAGAATATTATACATCAACCTATGTCATTGACTTTGCCGAATATTATAAAAAAGGCTATCGTGGCATCTTATTTGACATTGACAATACCCTTGTTCCCCATAATGCTCCGGCAACAAAGGAAGCAATCAGACTTATCCACCGGTTAAAAGAGATTGGATTTGGTATCTGTCTGGTATCCAACAACAAAGAGCCAAGAGTTGCGGAATTCAACAAGCCTTTGGATGTAAAGTACATCTATAAAGCCGGGAAGCCAAAACGCTCCGGCTACCAGAAAGCCATGCAGCTTCTCGGCACCGATACTACAAATACTCTCTTTGTCGGAGACCAGTTGTTTACAGATCTCTGGGGCGCAAATAACACCGGTATCACTTCACTGTTAGTGCAGCCAATCGATAAAAAAGAGGAGATCCAGATTATCCTGAAGCGGATTCCTGAAAAGTGGATCTTACATTCCTACCTGAAAAAGCATCAGATTGTACGGTAAATCAGGCAGGCTTCCTTCTAAATATGTATCTATATAAAATGAGAGCTGATACTACTTATTATTACACAAGTCGCTTTCGCTCTACCTTCGACGTAACGGTACATAAGGTTGCAAAATACGCAACCTAAGTACCGACGCTCAGGTAGGCTTGTTCCATAATAATAGTATCAGCTCTCATTTTTATTTACACAATTAATTTGTAGCATAATAAATATTATACTAACATATCCATGTTCAGACGTTTGATTACCTGGAAGGATTTTGCACGAAGCTCTTCTGCATCAAACTGTGACAGCATGGTATCTTTGTCCCACTTTGTCTTCATCAGTGCATTTAACAGATCTTCGATATACGCCTTTACATATTTTACGTTTTCTTCTGACTTGTCTTTCAGAAGAACTACGATGTTATCGATTGCTTCAATCACACCGGACTCCTGCTGCTTTACAGGTGACTGACCTGATTCATCAGATAACTCGATAACCTTACCTGTCTTGGTAATGATTACCTTCTTATTCGGAGAGCTTGCAGCCTTCGAAGTTCCCTTCTTGTCAAGCATTCTGTGAATTACTTTTACAAGACATGCAACGGCATAAGTAGCTTCTTCTGCAGTCGGCTTCTCAAGTCCCTTATCATTATGCTGATTCCATAACCATTCGGACTTGCATAACATCTCTTCCACGGAAGCATCACGTAATAATCTTGCAAGGTCAGCATCTGCAGCTGAGCCTTTGTTCTTTCCAAAGAATCCGCCACCGGAAGTCTGAGTCTCCTGACCATATTTTGCAGGTAAAACAATCTTATTATAAGTTTCCTGTAAATATCTCTTTGCAGTATTCAAATCATAGCCCGAACTGATGATCTGTATCTTACCACCACCAAGTCCGTTTACAACCATGTCCTCGGCAGCCATGAATAACAGATGCTTCTGTCTGTCATCGATCATCTTCTTGATCTCATAATTAGTCTTGCTCTTTTCAAGGATTGAATTCTTACGAACCTTGAATGCTTTAATCTTTTCCTTTACACTGAAGAACTGCTTCAGAAGGTTAGGATTTGCATTCACATAATTGTTGATCCATGTTAATTCAATGTACTGATGCTCTATCTTATTTGAAATCTCATATACATTGTAACCATCAAATACTACGTTTAATGTTGTATAGAGAAGTTCAAGCATCTCATACTTCTCTTCCCATGAACGAGATGACATATCCTGATTTACAATAGCCTTGATACCGCATTCATAGAAAACGAGGTTATATTCATATAATCCTTCAAAGATATTGGTCTTACCATTTAACTGAGAACCGGTTCCGAGAGTCTGAAGATTCTTCTTCATCTCAGGTTCGTCTTCGATATACTTGTATACCTTCTTGATAAAGCCTGCGACTTCTGTAAGAAGGGTGTCAATTCTCTTATTGTAGATCTCCTGCTTGGAGATAGCTGATACAACGCTTCTGGACAACACGCTTGTACTCTGTGCACTGTTACAATTACGGATCAGTTCCTTGAAGTTCTCGTATACCGCAAGATTATCAATAGGGATATATTCTGCATTCAAGCCATAGAACTCAAATGCTTTTGCATAATTCTTATCATTGATATATGCATTAAATAAGCCAATGCTGAACTGGATCTTGTAATCATTTCCAACATGTGGGTCTTCTACTACATAATCAAAAAGTACTTCCAAATTATTGATATATGCATCTGACTTTGCTGTTGAAAGCGGAAGTCCCATCTCCATAACAACATTGATCAGATCCAGATATCCCATAACCGCCTTATCAAAATTCTTAGGTCTGTCATCGTCCTCTAAGATCTGATAGCTTACATTGATAAGTAATGGGGCGATACGCTCCCCGATCAGGCGCATAGCCTCCGAGAACTTCTCTGTCTGATATAAGTAGATCAACCAGATACTGTATCTGTAAATGCCGGTTGCACTGATAGGTGCATCAATATCAGCCGGATCAATATCACCATATATGAATTTGAACAATGGCTCTATCCATTCTTCGATCTCATAACGACCGGTCGCTTTAATGTTAAAATCAACAAACTCAGCCAGCTCGTATAACTTTGTACACTGAGCCTTTACCTCGTCATCAACCATCATGGATGATAAATCAAAATTACTGTCTTTCAGATAATCGATAACAAGTGCATAAAATCCGTCCTCAACCTGTTCATTCAAAAATCTGATCAATAATCCTTTATTATTGGATGCTGCTATGGATAGAACATTATTATCATTGTCCGATGCAATGTTAGCTGGTAGCATATTCTATTCCTCCTTTTTTGTCTATTCTTTGTATGCTTTCGATAAAATCACTTTCATATTTATAACTATATCACAAAACATTTTACTGTTCAATGAATTTTTGGTAATTTCTACAAATCAGCATTGTGCATAATTGCTGAAAATTCAAATCACATGAATCAAAAAACGTTTTTGTCAGTATTTACTAATCAAGTCCTGCCATATGAAGGATCGCCATTGCATTTGTCGTCGTACATCTGCCATCCTTCTTCTTATAATCAAATCGCAGCTGATCACCTTCGTAGTATTCTTCAAAATGATAATTTACCGCCGGCACACCGGCTTCATTTTTCAGGTCACATAATTCAAAATCATGGGTAGACACGATTGTCATAGAATTATCATCCGATAACTTTTTAATAACCTGAGACGCTCCCACGATACGATCTGCCGAATTGGTTCCTTTGAATATCTCATCGATCAGGCATAACATCGGCATATCATTTTTCTTATACTCTACCATGGATTTGATCCGAAGGATCTCTGCATAGAACGTGGATATACCATTACTGACATCATCTGTTACTCTCATCGATGTAAAAATCTTCATGTAATCCGCGTGCATATTCTCCGCACATACAGGTGCGCCTGCATATGCAAGGATCAGATTGATTCCAAGAGTACGCAGGAATGTCGTCTTACCTGACATATTCGATCCTGTGATGATAGTCGTTCCGCCCTTAAATGCTGCACCATTGGGAACTACCTTTGACGGATCGATCAGCGGATGACGCATATTCTCTGCCGTTACCTCTACTTTATCGCGTCTTGTCACCTCAGGATATGATACATCTCTGGTCCGTGCGAGTGCCGCAAATGATAACAGTTCTTCCATTCTTGAGATTGCATGGATCCAGTCTTTCACCTGACTTCCATACCGATCTCTCCACTTATCCATCATAAAGCCCAGATGAAAATCCCATAAAAGCAGACCGCAGAGAACCTGATGGATGATCGGATTATAGCGGATATTAAATGCCGAACTGATCCGCTCCAGCTTCTTTACAGCGTTTAAAGCACCTGTATCCTCTGAGATCGTATTCTTTATATCCTTTAACAGCTCTGAATCAAAATTCTCATCCGATATCTGTTCAAACATTTTAATATAATCATCGATCACATAACCGAATGAGATCATCGGCATAACAGCCTGCCCTGCCACTCCCGAAGTGATCCATGCAAATAACAAAACAACAAAAAATGAGATCAGGGAATATCCGAGATTTACTTTTCCCATGATGCCAAGGATCAGTAAAACGATCGTCACAAGAGGAAGCAGGAAACGAAGTATATTAAATATTCCTGATATATGTTCATCGCTGGTACAATAAGCAACAAATTCATCAGATGAATATTTTTTTTTCTTACCCATTCCGGACTTCACACATAAGGTTTCAAATCCCATTGAAAAATCATGCTTCTCTGTCAGTTCTCTTACAGCATCCTGTCGTTTCTTTCTGTCTTCTGATGCAAATTCCGGCTGTCTGAGCGTCTCCGCAAGCAGCTGTCTGCCATCCTCCGTTCCTGCTACGCAGATAAACTGATAGAGCGAATTTTTACCCATAATATCCAGATCCTTTGCGACCAGATCTTCATCGGTCAGATACTCTGATCCGTCTTCTTCAAATTCTTTCCAGCTGTCATCGTAACGTTTCAGATAACGTTCATATACTATTACCTTTGCCTTGTTATATTCCAGCTGTTCATTTAATTTGCCATGCTTAAATACTAAGAATACAAAGGCCACCACCGCAAGAATTCCTGCTATAAGAAATGGTATATTGGAATCATATAAACCAACGATCAATCCGCCTGCCATCACCAAAAACATCAGAAAACGAATCGTACCGATGCCGGAATAACGGCTTTCCAATTCTTTCTGTTTCTTTTTTAATTCTTCCAATTCTGTATTAAAACGTTCCATACCGCGTCCCCCTTTGCTCTCTGTCATTTCTATCTCTCCTTGATCCTGTCTTCTTAATTTCTTTTGATCAGCTTTAATCCGATCATCACATTTATCTTTCATATACGTTGTATATCTTTGAAAACTATAGCATACTTCATCCTATCAGGCAAATGTTAAAAGTTCGTAAAATCTGCCTGTCATCCCTTTTGTTTATCAATGTTTTCTTGCTTTTTAAGTGTATACATATTAAAATTATGGAAACGTTATTTATAACGACTTTTACATCATATATAGAAGGAGATTATGCATTATGGGAAAAGGTAAATTATTCAAAGCCGCTGCTACGATCGCTGCGATCGGCGGTGTTTGCTATGTATTCAGGGACAAGATCAAGAATTCTACCGTATACCAGTCTTTAGATATGGATGATAAGGTAGAAAAGGTTAAGCATACGATCAAGGAAAAGATGCCTGCAAAAGAAGAAACCGCAGACCGCGATTATTTCTCTCTGGATGATGCTGTCGATAATACCGATACAAACGCTGAAGCTGCTACTGTAGCTGAAAGTGTATCAGATGTTACCGCCAAAGTAGACGATCTTCTCTCCGATATACCTTCCACATCGGAAGACGCTGCACCGGAAGAAGAAAGCCCTATCCTCTATGAAAACGAGGGATTATCCGATGTATCCGAGGATCTCGATGTTATCGAAGAACAGGATAAGTTGGATCTTTAATATCAATTAAAAACAAATACACCCGTCCGATCCGAATCGTTGTCACACTGTACAACAGCACATCCGGATCAACGGGTGTTTTTCTTCTGTATCAATGGAATTATATCATCCACGATGCTCTCAGATTTAAAATTATGCTCATATATCATTCCGGCAGCATTTGATATGATCAGCTTATAAATATTATGTCCTGTCCTGCCCTTACGCTCTGTATGTTTTGAAATTACTTCTATATTCCTTAACAATACAATGTCTGTTCGAAATAACGTACTGATGATCAGATATTTCTTTGTCACATAACAATTATGACTCTCATATACGACCGCATCATGCAGCTGGCGGTTTATATCACGCACAACCAGCTTCCTGTCAAACACTCCCTGTAAGTGTCTGATCCGGGGATGATACCACGGACAAAAGATACAGCAGACGATCTCAACAAGCGATAATGCCATCATAGCAAGTGCAAGATAAAATGCCAGCTTCACAATTCCGTAAAATGTCTTCGGATAATCAATCTCGCTGATCATATAATCATATGTTATCTTTTCAAGCTGCTCCTTGCTTATTCCCGCACTTTCCGCACACTGGGATAAAATATAGCTACAGGTAGCCGGATCTTTCTTCAACTGTCCCTGCACCGTATAATCTCTTATAACAGTCTCCGTATCATCGATCAACACGATCATGAATTTATCATTTATCCATGCACAGTAATATCCCCCGACACGTTTACCATCCATACAGTAATCATACCCCATATACTGAAGCTTATCAAAAGCCATCTCTACATTCGATATTTCGGAATTATACAATCCCGGAATATCTGATAGCTGCTTTATGGTATGAAATGTAAAATTTCCAAGCAGATGAAACTGTACCATCAAGCCTGTGAGAACTGCCATTATAACTGCACTTCCAAGCAGCGACATGACTGTATTTTTTAATAAAAACAGATTTAATCGTTTATTCTGCATCATAAGCCTTAGAAATGACTGCCGCCACCGCCATGGCTGCCGCCTCCACCGCCACCGCTGCTGCCACCGCTGCTTGACGACTCAATTTTTACGCTTGTGACATCTTTACGGATGAAGATATCACGATGATCCAGAAGCTCTACATTTCCATTTACATATGTATTTAATGTAGTTGTATCCTTGCCCGCCTTCTTTGACATATTGGTGATAAAGAAGACTACCGCACATACTATAACCGCTACAAATATAAACAACGGTGATACATGAATTCCTCCGCCATTTGCACTCTTCATGCAAATAGCAGCTTTCTCGATCATGACCGTAAATCCTTTCTCGGCATCCGAACGCAGATATTTACCACCGGCCTCGGTTAATGATGATGCCTTTGAATCACTGATCCGGGCACGCACTCTGGTTCCCGATGTACTCATCCATACATCTCCGGCCTCATAGTTAGCTGCAATTACAATACTGTCACTCGGAACATAGCCATCACTTGTGCTCCGATTGCTTGAAGGATCATATTCCCAGTTCTCCCAACCGAAACGGTTCTGATCACACATTGCCGTTGCAACTGCTTTAATTGCTTCAAACTCGGCATAATATGTATCAGACCAATATGTATCAAACATATCCTGTGCCTGTTCATTGTTGATCGTTACAACTACGATATCCGCACCTATCTTATCTTCATATTCTGCAATGACATCTTCCAAGCTCTTCTCTTCAGAAGATGTAAGTTTGTCTGCATAATCAAATACTCTCTGATCCGTCAGACATTCTGTGTTGCTTCTCTTATCATGCTTCAGATTCTGTTTGCTGATCAGCGCACTTCCAATCATCAGAACAAATCCGATAACAAATAATACTAAAACGGTGATCTTATATTTCTTCATATTAAATCACCTCCAGGATCATAGCTATGCCGGAAGCACACGCAGCTACCGATGCAGCAAATGCTGCTGTAAGTCCGATCGCACGGCTGACGCTTCTCGGTGGTGTACCCACACACTTACCTGTCTGACCATTTACATAGAACATATAATTCTGTCCCTGATACCGATATTCATAGATCCATACAGGCATCAATGCAAATCGGTTCGCCAGCAGTTTATTATTTGCGTTCATATTCTCAGATGTCAGGCTGGTATAACCGGAAGCTTTCTGCTCTGCCCATTTCTTTGATGTATCATTTACCTTGGTTACTGCTCTTCCCGATAACTGATCCGGCGTATAATTATATATCTCCGCCTCAAAGCCTGACAGATATTTGTTATCATGCTGAGTCAGCTGATCATAACCATATGGCTCCATCTGATCCATAATACCATCCGGCATCTCGATCGAAGCATCAACAGGGATACCGTTATACTTGATATGCAGTTTGCGGTAGACATCAAAATAGGATGTCTCTGTGTATTTTCTGTCACCGGAGGTCCATGTACGAACCTTTGTACCAACGGCTTTATAATCTACGTTTGTATCAAAATCATACAGCCAGAACGGAACATAGACTCCTCGAAGCCGCTCCAGTGTCTTTGTAGACAGGAAATCAGATGGCAGAAACAGCTTCTTTCCAAATTCCTGTTTTAACTTTTCTTCTGCATCTCGTTTTGACACCTTAAATGGCAGAATTACATCCGGTCCATATGGATATACGATAAAATCATCCCTGATGATCGGCACCCCACAAGCCGGACATTTACCGGCAGATCCGTACTCGTTCCGGTATGTAATCTGTGTTCCGCACGCAGGACATATCATCGGTGTCTCGGATGGAATACTCTGTTCGCAGTCACTTCCACCACAGCTCATACATTTCATATGTCCGCTTTGTGGATCATACACAACATTTCCACCACAATTCATGCACTTATAAATCATGTATTCTCTCCTCCCGGGTTAACCCCTTTTTAACATTAATTTTTGATAATTATTGCATCCTTGCAGGCAAGTGATTTTGCACTCATTATATCATATGCTTCGCACATTCTATGCATTTCGCAAAATCAGCATTCTTGCGAGCAAATAATTTTGCGTTCATTATATCATATCCTTTTTTTTTCGTATATTGTTTTTCTGTTTTTGTAACATTTGAATCAATACCGAATAGTCTATAGCATAAAGAAAATTGGAGGTATTTACCATGAGTGATTTATCAGCAACACAGTGCGGTTGTGGAAAAAACGGAATGTTTGGTTTCGGCGGAGGCAGCTGCTCCTGCATCATCATCCTTCTTCTTCTCTTCTCATGCTGCGGAAATGGTTTTGGAAATGACTGTGGCTGTGGCGGCGGAAGTAATGGATGCGACTGCATCTGGATCATCCTGATCCTCCTTTGCTGCTGTGGTGGATGCGGCAACGGAAATGACTGCGGTTGTGGATGTGGATGCTAATCCTGAAATTCTGACCCCCGACTGTCATAAGCTATATCAGTTCTATATCCTTAACAGCTATAAAGCCTCTGTACGGATATAAAACTGTAAAAAAAGAACTATATGCCGGAATTATCACCGAAATCGCCTGATAATTCCGGTTGTTCCTTTATAACAGACAGGGAACAACTCATTCTGTTGTTATTTCTTTTTCATATTTTTATGCATTATATATCCATTTCTTTCATAAATAATAATTGTAAGCACTACATTACATACCTGAAAAATCCATCCGGATAAACCGTCTCTTACTTTTGAAGAAATGAAGGGAGCCTTGCATTGTATGGCACAGATACCACATTCTCATCCTCTTGACAAATTAATATCCGATGATCGTCTGTTTCTTCTGGAAGCAATTCTCCCCTTTGTTGACGGACCTATGCGTATGCCGCTCATTATCTATCTGAAAATGATGGAACTCCAACAGATCATGCGTGTGATCAACAACCAGTCCTATGTTCGTCAGTGTGATTTCAACCGCGATTTCCATAATCAGAATGATATTCTGGCATCGTTAGCTCAATGTGGTTTTTCGGATATCGCCGATCAAATGAAAAATATGCAGCAGGCAATGAATATGATGCAGGTTATGAATGATATGAGCCGGACCGATTCTGCGTTTTCGGATTTTCAAAGCATTTTCCAGGCTTATGACCAAACCGTTCAAGCTGCACCGGATAATACATCTATATCCACAGATACAGAATATACAAATAATAATCCATCCATACAGGGGAACAGAACAGATGGGAAAATTCACGATTCCTCCACACATGAAAACACGGAAAATACCGGTACAACTGATCAGTCATCATCCCAACATAGCGACAATTCCATGGATCACATCATGCAGTTGTTACAGGAATACGACACGAACACCCGGTCTGCAATCTAACCGGTCATTATAGATTATCCATACATATAACCGGAATCAAAATAAATCCTATAAAACAGAAAGGACGATCCATTGCCATGAATCAATTTGAAAACGACCCCCGCCTGAAAAATCTTATGCCCCTGAAACGTCAGATTATTCTGGAGCTTGCAAACGGTTCCCACAATGCTACTATGGAACAGATGCTCCCTCAGATCATGCAGTTAAACCGGGAGCTTCAAAAACGTAATCTGTCTTTCTCAAAAGAGGAATCCAATCTTATCATGGATATTATGATGGAACAGGCTTCTCCTGCCGAACGCCGGAAGATCGCTATGTTCCGCAATTTCCTGTAAAATATAAATAAGCAGTTTTGCCTGCCTTGCAGGCACACTGCTTATTTTGTATTTTTATTTATGAAATAATATGATTTCTACGTTCTTCGAACTCCCGAAATCATCCCACAACATGCGCATTCCGAGCATCCGCTCTACATGCTTATGTTGTTTTTTATTTGCTTGACAGATTTATTTCATCACAATGTTTACGATTCTTCCCGGTACATAAATTTCTTTTACGATGTTACCGGTCAGCTTGTCTGCGATAGCTTCTTTTGCCTTTGCAATAACATCATCCTTTGGATCGTCTTTATTGATAGCAAGAGTCGCCTTCATCTTACCATTGATCTGAACTGCGATCTCTACTGTCGACTCAACTGTCTTTGCCTCATCGAATGTCGGCCAGGATGCCTGATAAAGATATCCTTCGTAACCAAGAATGCTCCACATTTCCTCTGTGATATGCGGTGCAACCGGGTTCAATAATGTAAGAAGCGTCTTCATTTCGCCCTTTGTTACTGCATTCTTCTTATAGAAATCATTTACAAGTGCCATCATAGCAGCAATAGCTGTATTATACTTCAGATTCTCAAAGTCAGTTGAAACCTTCTTGATCGTCTGATGCATCTTTGTCTCCATATCCTTAGAGTAAGCATCACCATCTACTACGATATCCTGCAGCTTCCATACTCTCTCAAGGAAACGACGACATCCCTTTACACCATCATCTGACCATGATGCAGCAAGATCAAAGGCTCCGATGAACATCTCGTATGTTCTTAATGTATCTGCACCATATGCATTTACAATATCATCCGGATTTACAACATTTCCTCTGGACTTACTCATCTTCTCGCCATTCTCACCAAGGATCATACCATGGGAAGTACGCTTCTGATATGGTTCCGGTGTAGGAACAACGCCCTGATCATACAGGAACTTGTGCCAGAATCTGGAATAAAGCAGATGAAGTGTTGTATGCTCCATACCACCATTGTACCAGTCAACCGGCAGCCAGTATTTTAATGCTTCCTTGCTTGCCAGTGCTTCTGTATTCTTTGGATCCGTGTATCTCAAGAAATACCATGATGAACCGGCCCACTGAGGCATGGTATCTGTCTCACGCTTTGCAGGTCCTCCACAGCATGGACACTTCACATTTACCCAGTCTGTCATAGCTGCAAGCGGTGATTCTCCGTTATCAGTCGGCATATAACTCTCTACCTCCGGAAGCATCAACGGAAGTTCACTTTCGTTAAGAGGGACATAACCACATTTATCACAGTGAATGATCGGAATCGGCTCACCCCAGTATCTCTGACGGGAGAATACCCAGTCACGGAGCTTATAATTAACCTTTGCCTTACCAATTCCCTTTTCTTCCAGGAACTCGATCATCTTCTCTTTTGCATCTTTTACCTGCAAGCCATTTAAGAAGCCGGAATTAATCAGAACACCTGTTGCAACATCTGTAAATGCTGCTTCATTGATATCTACTTCTTCTCCGTCCTTTGCTACTACCTGAATAAGCGGCAGGTCGAATTTCTTTGCAAATTCCCAGTCTCTTTCGTCATGTGCAGGAACCGCCATGATCGCACCTGTTCCATATGACATCAGTACATAATCGGATACCCAGATTGGGATCTCCTTCTCATTTACAGGATTGATCGCTACCAGACCATCGATAGCTACACCGGTCTTATCCTTTGCAAGCTCGGAACGCTCAAAATCGGACTTTCTGGCAGCCTGCTCTCTGTAGCTTTCGATCTCAGACCAGTTCTTGATCTCATCTTTATATTTATCAAGCAATGGATGCTCCGGTGATACAACCATATAAGTTGCTCCAAATAATGTATCACATCTGGTTGTGTAGATACGAAGCTTATCTTCTTTTCCTTTGATCCGGAAATCTACTTCCGCACCTGTAGAACGTCCGATCCAGTTCTTCTGTGATACTTTTACTCGCTCAATATAATCAACAGTATCGAGCCCTTCGATCAGCTTATCTGCATATTCTGTGATCTTTAACATCCATTCGGATTTGACCTTACGGACAACCGGCGCACCGCAACGCTCGCAGACACCATTTACAACTTCCTCATTTGCAAGACCAACCTTACAGGATGTACACCAATTGATCGGCATTTCTTTCTTATATGCCAGACCTGCCTTGAATAACTTCAGGAAGATCCACTGTGTCCATTTGTAATATTCCGGATCTGTTGTATTGATCTCACGATCCCAGTCAAATGAATATCCAAGGGAATGAAGCTGTGCCTTAAATCTTGCTACGTTATTCTTTGTTACTTCCTTTGGATGGATCTTGTTCTTGATCGCATAATTCTCGGTCGGAAGTCCAAATGCATCCCAACCCATTGGATAAAGAACATTATAACCCTGCATTCTTCTCTTTCTGGCTACAATATCGAGTGCTGTATATGGTCTTGGATGACCAACATGAAGTCCCTGTCCGGATGGATAAGGGAACTCAACTAATGCGTAATACTTTGGTTTACTGTAATCATCTGTTGCAGCAAAAGCCTTGTTATCATCCCAGACCTTCTGCCACTTCTTCTCAACAACTTTATGATTATATGCTGTTGCCATGTCATTTCCTCCTGAAAAATGTTTGTAAAGTGTAATAGGAGCCTAATCATATATGACCAGCTCCTACTATCTCTCTTATATTCTGATCGAATTAAACTCTTGAAAGATACTCGCCTGTACGTGTATCGATCTTGATCGTATCTCCTTCATTTACAAATAAAGGAACATAGAGTGTTGCTCCTGTCTCAACTACACAAGGCTTTGTAGCACCTGTAGCTGTATCACCCTTTACACCAGGCTCGCACTCTGTGATCAGTAATTCTACAAATAATGGTGGCTCTACACCGAATACAGAACCATTGTGAGAAACAAGCTTACAGATCTCGTTCTCCTTAACGAACTTTAATGCATCTCCGATCGCTGCTTTATTCAATGGAATCTGATCGTATGTCTCCGGATCCATGAAGTAGTAAAGATCACCGTCATTGTACAGATACTGCATATCTTTTCTCTCGATATGAGCCTTCTCGCACTTCTCTGTTGGACGGAATGTCTTTTCTACCACACCACCACTCTTGATATTCTTAAGCTTTGTTCTTACAAATGCAGCACCTTTACCAGGCTTTACATGCTGGAACTCTATAATCTGATAAATATTTCCTTCAAATTCAATCGTAACACCATTTCTGAAATCACCTGCTGAGATCATCTCTGCCATAATTTTCTTTTCCTCCTTAAGATATGAACTTCTTGTGACATTTTATAATATTCTACAGAATATTTCAACTACTTTTTACCAATTCCTTAGGCGTTTCCTGACCTCCCGGACGATTAGCGGCTTGATATGTCTCTTTCATAAGGCTCTTGCGCTCTATTTCAACGTAACGGCACTAAGCTCGCCGAAAAATCCGGCTCACTAAGGGCCGACGTTGAAAAAGGCTTATTACAGAGACATATCACAACCCCCAATCTGGGAATGGGGATATAAAAGTTCTACACCCTCTATCATTCTTGATTCAAAATTTTTTAATTGTTTCATACAACTATTGCGTATAATCCTAACAGTTTCTGAAATACATTATAGTTTTTGTTTTTAATTAAACACATAGTTTATCTTACATTCTGCTAATTATTTCTTCTGCAATATACTCAGGGGATTGTCCGGTGGCAGGAATTGTCAAATCTGCCACGCGTTCATATAACGGGGTGCGGTAGGTTAAGAGATCGCGTACCTTCTGTTCCGGATCGTCGCCTGATAAGAGAGGTCGGGTATTGTCCCCCGATAATCGAGATATGACCTCTTCCGGGGTAATCTGTAAATAAATAACTGTTCCGAGGGTTGCAAGCTCTGCTGCATTCTCCTCCCGGAGCGGAAGGCCACCGCCGGTCGAAAGTACCGCATGCGTTAACGATGCGTTCAGTTCTTTTAGTATATCTGTCTCTAACTGTCTGAAATATGCTTCGCCCTTTTTACTGAATAATTCAGCGATCGTACAACCACATTTTTCTTCTATATACTGATCTGTATCTATGAAGGTATATCCGTATCTTTCAGATAACAGCTTTCCGACTGTTGTCTTTCCGGATCCCATAAAACCTGTCAGGATGATATTATCCCGTGTCTTTTTAAGCAACTTCCGATAAATCTCATCTGCTGTTTCTTCATCTATCGTTATATCATTCCACAATTCATATGCAATTATGCCTTGGTACAGAAGCATCTTCAGCCCATTATAGCTCTTTGCTCCCGCGTATCTGCACAGAGACATGAATCCGGTAGAGAATGGTTTATAGATCAGATCGATTCCGACCGATACAAGCTTATAAAATGCCGGATCTTCAATCACTACTTCATCACTATGCGGATACAAGCCTTTTGAAGTCGATTGAAATACAATATATTTTTTCTCCGGAAGCTTGTGATAGTCCTGAATGCTCATAGCCGTCATACTCTGATTCCCAAAGAAATCATTCATATGATCCGCGATCGCCTGTGCTTTGGCTACAGTACGATTTAAGATATATACATGTCCTGCTCCGTTTGACACACACATATAAGCTACGGCTTTCGCCGCTCCGCCTGCTCCTAATATAATAACGTCCTGTCCGTCAAGCTCTACTCCATAAGATCTCACCTCACGAAGAAGTCCCATCATATCCGTATTATAACCTTTATATCCATTTTCTGTCCGTACCAGTGTATTAACAGCACCGATCGCCTGTCCGCCTTCATCTAACTCTGACAGATATTGCATAACCTCATTCTTATGCGGAACTGTCACATTTAACCCCAGAATGTTTAACGCATACGCACCTTTTACTGCAGCTTCTAGATTTTCTGCTTTTGTATGAAACGGAACATATACATTATTTAATCCGAGCTTCTCGCTTAATGTATTATGTATAAGCGGTGACATTGTATGCTCCACCGGATCTCCCAGAAGTCCCAGCGTTCTTGTTTTTCCATCTATCATCATATTGTCTCTTCTCCTGCTGTTCTGTTAATTTCATATAATGATCGTAAAATTCCCATAGGTTTTTTCATATGGCAGCATTTCGTAATCATCTAGTTGTTATAGTAGCATTTTCTTTCAGGTCTTACAAGCAAAAAGGCGGGCATTGCTGCCCGCCTCTGGAATTATAATATGTGTTTTTAATAGCTCATATTAAGCTAATGTATATTTTTCTGCTTCAATACCATCTACAGTTACAATACTGTTTGTATTGTTCTGTGTCAGGTTGAAGAGTGGATCAGCAGCTTTAATCTTGATGATCTTCTGTACTGGTGTAGCTTCACCGCCATAATAAACTTCAACAACAATATAAGTATAATTACCACCATACGGTGCAAAACACTCTTCTGAAGGTTTCAGCTTATTATTTGAATACTGATCTCTAACCTTAATCTTTTCTGTCGCATCATCAAACTGTACAAATCCATCAAAAGTAGCTAACCAAGTCATCTTTGCCTGCTTCTCTTCTTCTGTCAATGCAATGTAACCATGCTGTGATAACTCGTTTTTCTCTGCTTCTGTCAGATGAGATTTAATAGCATCATACGCTTTCCACTTCCAGATTTTTTCATCCGTTCTGTCTTTCAACTCTGCATCTGTAAACTTTACAAACTGTTTTTCGATATCCGAACGTTTCCAGCTCCAAACCAGTTTATCCTTTGTAGCAGAATATACCGGACTTAACTTCTTAGGATCCTGATCATTCAGATCCAGATCATAATACACATTGATCCGATCTACGGTGATACCGTCCGGAATATCAATTTTTGCATCAAAGTTTGGCGATGTTGTCTTATCTGCTATTTCAATCAGATAAATATTATTGCCTGCTGACTCATCCTTACCAAGCTCATTCACAAAGTTTGTATCCGGCTGGAACAATGTTACATCCGGCTTAGGCACTGATGCTAAAGCACTGTTAATAATAACATTGATGAACAATTTTCTCTCATCATTATTCTTTGTTCCATTACCTGTTACAGATGTATGACCGGCTCCACAATATGTGATAGCTCCGTTACCATACGCTGTTGTATAAATGAAGTAACTCTCCATTCCATCATAAGGTGATGCAGCATAATAAGATGACATTGTCTTTGCATTACCATTGTTATTACATCCTGCAAGTGTATACCAGACTGTTGTCTTCGTAGCCTCAAGATCCAGTGAATATGCCTGCTGATGTGTACCCGATATATTCAGGGATGAACCTATCGCAAACGGATACAGGGTAACCAGACCTTCATTTAATCTGGAAGCCTTTGCTGTCTGCGCAAATGCAGACTCATCTCTGTTACCATCATTGGTTGTGGTACGAAGTGCACCGTTTACATCCATCTTTGAATAAATATATGGTGTATTATTCTCTGCATGTATACTCTTATTCACTGCAAAATACAGATATGACATTGATAATGCACTTATATTCCAGCTAGACTTATCACTCGGAATCTGTGTTACATTATAATTTGAATTATAATTCTTTAATGTCTTAATCGTGCTGTCATAGATTCCCGATGTCTGATTCAGCTTTCCTGATATTCCGGCTGTTGTATTGAATCCGTATGGTGTCAGATAATATGTATCTGACTTATCCTTATATGACTTATACTCATAGCCATCATTTGTCTGAGCATATGAACTCTTCTGGTTTGTAAGATCCACATGGAATCGGTTCAGTCCAACCATATCAAGCAAGTTTGTAGTAAGTGTATAAGCACCACCCGCCTTCTTTGAATATGGTGACATTGTATCATGGAAGAAGAACAAATCTCCTCCGGCTTTTACATAATCCTTAATGTACTGACATGTCGTTGCATTCATATCAACATAAGCACTTGTGCTGTCTCCATATGGTGAGAATGCTGCAGAAGGACCAAGTACCAGGATAGAATACATCTTCTTAAGGAAGTCCTTACCATAAGATCTTCTTAAGTATTTATAATACTCATCCTTTGCATTCAGCTCTGCATCCTTTGCATCACGATATGCCGTAAATAATGTTCCATATGTTCCAAACTCATTGAAATTAGTTCCCTTGTCTCCATAATATTTCATGAAGATCATAGAATAATCTCCGGTCTTTATACAGTAGTTAAACAGCTGCACAATCTCACTTTCCGGTACCCATCTGTTCAATGCACCAAGCAGAGACTGTGAACCCTGTCTGTATTTACCATACTTTGCTGTATCTATCTTAGTTGCATCATTTCCAAACTGGTCGATTGCACCCTCCAGATACTTATCAATATTTTCCTTTGGAGTTTCAACAGCAGCCTTTGCATTCTGATATGCAGTCCATTTCTCCTGCAAGCCATCTGCATAATCCTGCCGAGTCATTCCATCAACTTTACCGCCTGCTTTGGACAGTGTCTCTGCATCTGCAACCCACTGCTCCAGGCAGTTATAAGTTCCGCTTGCATTATCTGCTGTTGTAAAACTTGCTTTATTCTTATTGATAACCGCCATATCAAGATTGATATTATAATCATCCGTAATCGTATCTGCAAGGTTTGAATACCAGTTATCATCTCCGGCACTCAGGTCATACTGTACAATTCCAAAACGGTTCTCATGACGTCCAAGTGATTTGTACTGTGATAATGCTACTTCTGATCCCAGTTTCGGTTCTGATGTAAGGCCATTGTAATACATGATCTTATGTGCCCACTGAGACTGAATATCAAAGTATAAAGTATCCTTAAAATTATGGAAGTCTGTTGTCTGGCCATCATACATTGTCTGGATCTGAAGGACATTGATATTGTTCTTATCAGCTGTCTCATTCACAACCTTACTAAGCCCTGAACTGGTTGCTATAAGCTCAGTTCCCTCATAGATCTCCAGATACCAGCTGGCTGATCCGAAAAAGTCTTCATCCAATTCCAATGTGGTTGATGCAGTATATGATGTCATTCCTGCAGAAGCAGCTCCTTTTGTAAGAGTTCCCTCTGTATGATAATCACTTGAATCAAATGTCATGTTACGATCTTTATCACAATATAACTTATATGTATATGTGGCATCCGACTTACTGCTTCTGACCTCGAACTCAAATGGAAGACTGGTCGTTCTCAGATAAGAACTCGTAATTCCTTCCTTATAGGTAGCAGGTTTATTTGTAAATACTACTCTCACTCTGCTTGCTGAACTCTTGATCAGACTGTTCAGTGAGGTCTTCATCGTATCAGATGGTACGACTGCATAAGACTTAATCACTGAAGGATCGTCATTCTGGAACCAGCTCTCATTCTCTACATCCGTAGTCAGATGAATCTTGTAAGATCCGCCTGTACCGATCTCTTTCGCCGTATATAAGGTCTGACCATACGTTCCATTCTGATTATCTATCATCTGCGTATCATCATGATCATATCCCCATAATACATTTTTCACACTTGTAGAAGCTGCTTTTTTATCATATGCATACTTCACAAGCTTATACACTCTGGAAGATGGATCCAGGTAATAATTTCCCTTTTCGATCGTTCCATCATCTTTAAACCAGTAACCTGAAAGAAGCTGAACCTGAGTCAATGCATTCACGCCGTTCTTAACATTGTAACCCTGCATCTTCTCATATACAGATGTCAGTTCATCACCGAAGATAACCGGTTTTCCGGCATCTATATATTCTACAAGTTCATCATACTTTGTCTTTGTAAGATCATTACCGTTTTCAGGCATGTATACTGCCTTACCTACCAGATCTGCCGGCATATAATTATCTGTAATATACTCTAACATACCTGTATGTGTGTACATAATGAATGTCGGTAAACCATAACCTAATGCTTTGATCGCATCACCATTCAGATTACCACTATGTGCAGAATAAACTTCCTCAACGCTTCTATCAAGTGCTGTATAATCACCACCGATATAAACCAGATCATAACTTGTTGCGATATCATCTTTCATACCGATCAATGCTTCCGTAGAAACCTGAGTAAGTTCGATATCACCATAGTTTAATCCATCTATTGCATATGCAAGTTTGGCCTTTGTCAGATCAAAGTCATAATACTCAACATTCTTCTGAAGTTCTTCTTTGGCCTTACCCTCAATCACATCTGACGGAACAGTATAATAATCACCCTTTATCTCTGAACCATCCATATGTTTTGAATAGGAAGAATTTTTATTCTTGGTTTCTGCTAACTCGCGATCAATCGGATAATCCGGTTGAATTTCAAGAACCTTGAACTTATTATCAGAGCCATCACGATACTGACCTGCATTAATGATATCTGCAATTGCTTTTGCTGACGGACTGATAATGGTCTTATTTCCGCCATTATTGTCATCATCACCATCTCCAGAGCCAACACCATCTCCGGCTTTATCACTGGCAATTACATATACACCACCTTCAACAGCGTCGCATAATGATTTATATGCATCTTTTCCAATCTCATCTTTATAAGCACCCGACTCGATAAAGATAAAATCAAACTGTGTAAAGTCAATCACCTGTTTTGTAGAATTCTTGGTAAGTGCTTCCGCTTTGTGATCTAGATATAACTTATTGACATAATTAAATGCCTTATCTCTACCTTCTGTAGAATCTTCTGAATAATCCAAAACAGTATATTCATAAGATAAGTTTGATGAATAATTTGCATCATAAGCAGGATCTGATTCTGTTGTCTTCTTTGTAAACTCTGCATATGTATCTGCAACGTTTGTATAATCATAATCTGCTGATTTCTGCTCACCATTCTTTGTAACAATGAAATTACATCCATTGCTGCCAACTTCATAAGCACCCGTCACTATAGTATCATCTGTTCCAGTTCCGGTTCCAGTTCCGGTTCCAGTTCCGGTTCCTGTTCCGGTTCCACTTCCTGCAGCTGCAACAAGCTCATCAATTGCTGTTCCGGCAGGCTCAATGATCACTCCATACTGGAATTCAGAACCGGCATTCAGATATGAGAAATTATAATTGTACACATAAGTATTTGTCGCACTGTCAAAAGAACCGTTTCCACCTTCTAAAGATGAAAGCATAACTGAATACTTCTCTGTCTCATTCTTACCAACCAGATAAGTCTTTCCGTCTATTGTAACAGTAAGATATACATTTGATCCGGTAAGATCTACAGATGAACGAACCTCTCCGGATAATTCCTTAGTTGCAACATCCTGAAAACCGGTATTTGAAAGATCGGTCGTTGAATAGACAGCACCTTCACCTGAGGTCAAAGCATTCTTGATATCACGGCTCTGAAGAACATAGATATTCGCACCACTTGGCACATATCTGTATCCACGGCTTGCATAAGCGGCTCCTGTGAATACACTGTTCTCTGCTGTTTCTTCTGCTTCCCAGGTATTAGTCTTCTTATTGAAAGTATAGGCACTTGCATCCATATGTGTGGAATCATTGTTTGCTGCTAATTCATCAAACATCCTCGATGACTCACCATTTGAAATAACAAGTACTTCTGCATTATCAAAATCCCATTTTGTTCTGGAAGCCGTAATACCACCAATAGAACTTGATACCTTAATATATGCAGAATCACTGTGATTCGTCTGGAAATTCAGGAAGTCTGTCAATGAATTATCTTCATACCATTTATAATATCTGTTTTTGTTGATATAGTCATTTCCACCCTCTGTCGCAGAACGTTCCGCTGTAAGGATGAAATCTGAAATTGTCTTTGTTGTCTTTTGGGTTGGATCCGGTACATCATTATCACTTGCTTCTTTATAAAGCACATTGAAATATCCCGGCTCTACTGCTAATACATTATCTATACGGGCTGTCAGATTCTTTGTAATCAACTTGAATGCTAATGTTCCCATACGATATGTATCATTATTTCCCTTTATCGAACTTGCATCTTTTACACAAAGTGTATATTTATCAAGAACGATCGGATGGCGGTCATCCATTGTATAGCTTACAAGCCAATTATATAATGCTTCGCTTATATCTTTGTCTTTTGATGCATATGCATTCTCATCCGGTGCAACGATATATATGAAATCCGCTGCAGATAAAATTGCTTTTGCATTTGTATCCATACTGTTCAGATTGTCAACAGTAACCGTTGTTAATGTCACTGCTCCGGCTGCCATCTTCTGGGATGCAATCGTCTTATAACCATCAAATACCGCATATCTGAAATACTCACCATCATACACATACTTCCATAATGGTGTTGTATTTGTATAATCAGACTCATTTTTGATATTACCTTTATAGTTTGATGCAGTAACTTTAGCAGTCATATCTGTATCTGCTTTCGCAATATCGTCATTTGATTTAGACTTTGGAAGGATCTGAACAATACGATATTTGTCATCACCTGTTGCCTTTAAACTGGCGCTGTTCGAATTGATAACCGCAAGGTCAATATTCGAATAGCCTACAAGTCCTGTTGCAGCACTCAGTTCTGCGTTATTTTCATTTACAGGAGTTCCAGAATTAGCTAATGTGAAATTGACGAATACCGCACTAACAATCAGTGTAAAGATGATTGCTACGGAAGATAAAACAACTTTTTTATTCTTAAACACTATTCTTTCCTCCTTTTAGTTTGAATGCGCTTTTAACACATTTGAATTTCTAAGGCTGACAACTCCATCCACTGTATAAGATGCTGCTGTCTGTGCATCCTGAAGTTTCATGGTGATTGCAAAACTATCCTCATCCGGATTCACCTTCACATCAAACTGCTCAACATTCTTTGCAAGCAGACAGGCCTCATCATTACTTGAATCAATAAATGATCCGCCTCCGGAATTAGACGCCTTCATTCTGTAAGCATATAACTTCTTGTTTGTCTTATCATATAATAGAGTACAACTTGTTATCTCGCTATCACCTGTTGTTGAATCCAGACCGGATGCATAATTAAGCTTAATATAAAGCTTATCCGCCGTCTTTGAACCTACCGTTGTCGATACCGTACTGAGTGCTACATCTTTATCCAACTCACCGATGTTGTAGCAAGGTCTTTTATTCGATCCGCTTGCAGGATTTGAAGAAGGGGCTACCTGCACTGTTTTGTTTCCGCCTCCTTCTTTATAAGAACCATCATCCTGTCTTAAATCCGACGCATCAGGAACCAGATATACGCCTTCTTTCGATGATGTTTCACCTACTCGCTTTGCTTTTGCATAAATCTTAACATCTGTTGCTGCCATCAGCATATCAGACATAGTATCATAGGCTTCTTCAGCCTGTGTCTGTATCTTCTTTCTGGATGTCATCTTCCGATTGGAAGCAACCACTGATCCAATCAGGGTTGTAACTGCTACCATAAATACACTTAAGATACCTATGTAAAGTACCAGTTCAATGAAAGTGAAACCCTTATTCTCTGTTTTTTTCACTATTCATCCCTCCTTATGATCCTGTATAATGACTACCAGTCGTTTTGTTTAATGTTACTTTACCTACTGATGCATTCGACCGCTCCTTATTGAAAGTATAAATACCATCTCCCGACCAAACCGAACCATCTGCTTTATTAAACATAACGATCATAAAACCCGCTGTGCCATTTACTTCAGTAACCTCTTTTGCGGTATCTGAAGATTTTGCCGCGTACATAATCTTTACGCGATCCAGCGTTATAGTATCTATTGATGTGTCTGCAGTAAAGTTAGCTCTGTCTTTAAAATCATCTGAAGGGTCTCCATTCGCTTTACGCGTAACATCACCCGTAAAGGTTCCGTATGTAATCTGATATTTATCGTCAACCTTTTCAATCAACATAGCAGCTTTTTTATTTTGAGATTTTGTCAATTTTACTAATGTAGACAATTCCTCATTGAATGACTCTTTAGCCGAGGTAGCCCGGGCAGTTGATATCGCTGATATCGTAACAGCTGCCAGTCCGGATAACACCGCTATTATTCCAAGAACAATAATCAGTTCTACCAGAGAATATCCAGCATTGTTTCTTTTCTTCATCTTCACCCCTCCTAATCTACATTCTTCTTCCAGTTCTGGAATTCAAGAATATCACTATAAGAGATGTCAGATAAAGTAGAACTCTTCACCTCTGCACTACTGTCTTTTTCTTCTTTTACATAGTTCTTTAAGATTTCTCTTGTAACTACGCTTACATCTGTATCTGTGCTGTCTGCGCACTTCTTCAGCACACTCGCTGTATAAGATACATCTGCTGATATACTAATGCTGCTATCACAGATAACCTTACCACCTGCTATAATCAATCCTCTGAATGACTTTACCTTGTTACTGAACTTCACATCGCCACCGCAGATAACAATACCCTGTAATGAATTGCCTGTAGCTGTATCAAGCGTTACATCTCCATCATTGATAACAAGAATCGAATCTGCTGATCCATCATCAGACGAAATCGTTTTACTGATATTCTTATGCGCTGTATGGTTAGTGCCGTCAGGCAGTGTATGCGTTCCAAAAATCTTTGTAAAGTCAACATAGTTATTTAATGGTGTCAGACTGTAATTATAAGAGTACGAATCACTTCTTACATAATCTCCCTTATACTTTCCATCTGCATCCTTGCCAACATATGTGTACTGATACTCGCCTGATGCTAACTGAGTTCTTGTATAATCACCTTTATTAGCACCTACATTTTTGAATTGTGCATGCTCGTATCTGTACTTCTGAGACTGCTTTCCATTACTGGTCTCTGTATAATCTGTATATTTTACTAATGCCCATGCAGATTGCTCTTCATCGGTCTCCTTACCTTCAGCATCCAACACCTTATTGTTTAATACAGACAGATGATCTTTCATGTTGATATACATGTAATTAAGGAAATTACTCACCTTATGTGCCTCTGTTTCAGAATCTGATCCAGTTAACTGTCCTGCACTTGTTTTAAGGTTTTCATAAGCAAGATTATTTGCTGTCGTGTCTCCATTTCCAAGCAACATGGTGAATGTCTTAGATGTAGCTGCTGCTTTTAAAGCCGTTTCAACACTCATCGTACTCTTTGTTGATGCCTGAATATATAAAGATCCGTCATTCTTATTCTGTGCCGTTACAGCCGCGCCTGAACCAACCTTAGAAGAATCTACCTTGCCATCTGCACCAACAGGAAGTAACAATGTCACATCGAAGCTGTCATAATTAGATACGTTATATATCTTCTTATTTGTTTCTTCCAGATTCTCTGCCAGAAGATCATAATACTTCTTTACAAAAGCTTCTGCTTCTTCTACATTACTCTGCTTATTATCTCCCGCTTTAATATAAAGATAATAATAATCATGACCAGACACCGTCTGTTTGATCGCATTAACTACCAATTCATTATTACTCAGTTTTTCAGTAAACTCTTTGTATAATTCCTTTAATTTAACATCATTGTTAAAACTATTTGGGAACTTCAACTTAACATGTGTATAACCATTTGAATCTACTGTCTCGCTGCCTGCAACCGGCTCCCACTGTGTCAGGAAAATCAACTGATTGGATTTCACATCAAGCGACTGACCAGTTGAATAATCCTTCAATGTTGTAAATGCATAGTCCAGATTCTTTTCATTTCCATCTGCATCAACAAGACCGAGTTCTTTTCTCTCATTAGCATCTGTGATAGAAGAAGCTGCCACTTTTGAGAACTCAATATATGATTTACCCGCAATATAAAGAGATTGTAAGCTCTTCAGATCCAATGTGGACTTCTTACCATTTACAATAATCGCACTATCACTAAAATGAGATTTTAAACTGTAATTTGTAGGGAGTTTGCCCGCATTCCCGAGAAGCTTAATGCTCCGAATATCATCTGTAGAATAGCTATATCCAAAGTATGTACCCTTAAAGAATGTCAAATTAGATTCTTCTGCATTTAACTCTGTATCATCATATACATAAGCGTTTGCTGCCGCTGTAATAGAACCGCCTTTATCTCCATCAATGATAATATTATCGGTCCAGAGCTCTGAAAGGTTCGAACTTCTACCTGAAAGAGTAATATCTGCACCATTATATGCTGTCAATGCACCAGAATTTACAATAACATCTGAATTCATTGTCAATGATGCTTTGTCAACAAAAATACCAGAATTAGCGCTTTCATCTGTAGCGCCCCAGTTTCTTACAACACTATCATTATATTTGTTTGTAACTTTTGTTGCAGTCACAGCATTATAATCTTTATTATAATAATCAGATGCTGTGTATACATTTCCTTTAACATTTACAACTGTTGCACTTGCATCGTTATAATTCGTAGTTGTTCCGGATACCTGCAGTCCCATATCTGCCAGAAATGCATAACTATACAAACTATTGCTGTTTATACCTGTCATATCAAACGAAACATTATATTCTGGTTTTTTAAGTACCAAGTCCGTCATAATTGACTGCTCATACGTTCCTGGAGCCATCGTCTCCCTATCTGTTGCAGCAGTCAATGTAATTGTTCTCTTAACACCTACGTTCTTAAATGCAATCGTCTCTACAGTTCCTGAATTAAATCCCGGTTCCGTATTTGTCTGTCCGGAAATATCTCCCGTCAGGGAATTCTTAACATATTTGATATAACTGTGTTTTCCCGCATTATCTGTATATACAATTCGAAGATTATCACAATCAAGTGTAACATTCGGATCTGTAATATAACCCTGCAATGTAGCTACTAATGTAGGGATTTTATTCAGATTATCATCATCCATAATTCCCTGCATAAAAAACTTTTTGAACAGATTATTTGCCTCTGTCTCAGAAAGATTCGTATACTTTCCATCTTTATAATATACAACTAACTCTGCAGTCGTTGTATATGCGGAATATAAGTGTTCATTTGTCGTTGCACCAATTCCTGCATAAATCTCATCCATTGCCTTCTCTACACTGTAGAAGTTATTCAATGAATTAATCTTGTAATATCTGAGTTTGTATGCTAATAACATACCCATTAACAGGGCGGATACCAGAATACTCAAAAACGTTGCAGATACAATTACAAGGACAAAACTGGAACCACGATTACTCATGTGCTTCAGTCTGCTCTTTAATTTTTTAAGCATCTTCTAATTCCCCCTTGTTCCTGATATAGTCGTCTTGTCAGTCGTCTTATCATTACTGTCTTTTTCTTCCATAAGAACAGTCAGATCGTACATATAGACATCGTCCGCCGTATCATCCTTTGTTCCCATAACACTTACAGTTGAATTTGGTTTATCTACTGTAAAGTTCGCATATACTTTAGTCTTTCCGGCTAATGTATTAATCTTTGCTTCATCTGCCGGTTTCTTAAGTGTTCCGGTTGAATCTGCAAAATTCACACGCACCTTTACAGATGATGGAGATACCTTATGCTGATTATTTACATAAATCAGATCATCAAGTGTCTTGCTGCTATCACCGCCCTGCAAAGCTTCATTGATAATTTCTGCATACTTATCATCAATATCTGCTACAGTCTGGAAAATATAAATCTTTGCCTTTTCATCCGCATCTAATGCATTTGTATCTATATTCACATAATCACGATTTACATAGATACCATTACTGGTTGCAGGAACATATAACAGATAGATTGGTGGCAGTTTATCATAATCATTCTGATATACTACACCTTCTCCATTTGCACTGGCTGGTTTATATACGTTATTTGTATTGTTCTCATATTCAGACTTAATAACGCCGATTGTTGTCTTATCTACATACTTTACGATACACTGCACACGATATTTGTTATTTGCAGTCTTTGACACTTTAATCGTCGTTGTCTTTGAGAACTCATCATTCTTCCAGAATTCATCACCATCACTGGAAAGCATCTGATTATACTGCACTGTATGACTCTTTAACAGTTCTGTCTTCTGATCCTTAAAATATGCACTTGCCTGATTATCCAGATTATTTCCATCTGCGGTTCCGGTATCACCTGTGTAAGTTGCCCCGGCAATGATCGCTGCCTGTTTATTATCCAGTGTACGAACAGTACCTACTGAAGATGTGATCTTAACATAATCACCATTTTCATCAACTTTTGCATCTCCTGTTGCCGGATCCCAGATATACCCCATCGCAGCAACCTGCTGTGCAAGATCACTGACCGTGACTGTACAGCCATACTTCGCGTAATTTCCTCCTATAGATATGTCATTACATGTGTATGTCTTCTCCGTATAATTCACCTTCTTCACTCCGGCAATCTTATTATCCGTTGTTTTCGGAGTTGTAGTTGTGCAGGTGAAATTATAGCTACCTGTAGAATTGCCATCAGGTATACTGATGGCACTACTACTCATATCTGCAGTTTTAAAGCTTTCCATGATCTGTTCTGCTTTATCAATGGCATACTGTTTCTTGGTTGATTTCTTATTGATATTAACAGCGGAAATCAACTGGGAGGTAAGAGGAACGATCAATATGGCAAATACGGCTACAGCAATGATTACTTCTATCAAACTAAAGCCTTTATTGTTTTTCTTTGTCATTTTCTACTTCTCACTCCGTTTAAAAACTGTTTACGGGTTTCAGGTTTATAACTACCTACTGAGCATTATCGCTTGATGTAGTTGTTGTAGCTGTTGACTTCTTTGTCGGGTTACCGAAGATATTATCCTTTCCGTTCTGAACATTAACATCTACCTGATCTGTAGTTCTGTCTCCACCATTTACTGCGTATGATGTGAATGACATATCACCTGTATATTTTCCTGTCTCCTCATCAAAAGCGATACTGATAGAATCAACAGTCATACGGAAGTCTCCACTCTGAATATAATCAATGACATCCTTAAGATCCTTGTATGAACCTGAATAGGTAACAGGGAAGTTCGCTGAATAGCAGTTATAATTATCTCCTGAAGCTGCAGCACTATCAGCTACGGTTGTGTCAGCCGCAGTCGTATCGGTTGCTGCTGCTCCATCTCCGAGTGTAGCATCACCTACCGCACCGGTTCCGAGTGTGTAGAATAACTGTTCTTCTCCCATCGTTACAGAAGGGAAGTCAAACTTATATTCATCCTTGATACCCTGTAAATACATAATTGTATTCTCCTGATAGAGCTCTGATGGGAATTCATCAAGGATTGCCTGATACTCTTTCTTATAGTTCTCTGTATCTTTAATATACTGGTCACGATTTACATCCTTTGACTTCAGATCATTATAGTAAACCTGCTGTTTGTCCTTTTCGGATATGATACTCTTCCGGTCTTCAAAATTATTCATAGCCACATAACGAATCGGCACGAATAATATTACAACACCCAATAAAAATAATAATAAATTTCTTTGTCCTTTTGTCATTGCATCCATGTTCGTACCCTCCTTACTGAGCTAATGTTGCATCTGTCTCTGTAGTATCTTCTGTTGATGCATTCGCATCCACATAGATACAGGTTACAGTGAAATCATATGTAGTCTTGCCTGATTCCTCATCTACATTCTCTGTAATGCTTCCGATGAATGAATTATCGATACAGTCAATTTCTTTTAAGCTGATCGCAAGACCCGCAACATCGTCATACTTTTCTGCAGTACCGGATATGGATACACCGCTCGCATCTGAATTGAACGCTGTTACTTCTGTTCCCTTTGGCATCTTCTCTTCTAAAGCATTGATAAAGGTTACTACATTCTCATTCAGATTCTTAGTGTAGCTGTACATGCTCATGGCATCCACATAGATGCTCTCTGCATCCTCATAGTCCTGTACAATGGTTTCAATATCTTTAATTGATTCAATCTTTCGGTTTACATCATCCAGCTCACTCTGTGCCTTATTCTTCATGATAAATGAAGCCGCAGTCACACCACCGGCAACGAGCACTGCCAGAATCAGAAATGCAACTACAAAAGGCGTAGAATCAACAGCTCCTTCTTTCTTAGATGCTGTTGCCCCTTCTGATATTACAAATCCCATAGGTGCAAAAGCCGCACCGATAGGAACCATAAGGTATACAGGATTATAAATCTTCAAATCAATCTTCGGGTCAAACTTGATATTGAATAAACTATCCATAACTCTGGTTGATACATTAAGCTGTACCTTGAATAAACCATCGATTCCTTTGATCAGTGCTCCATCGCCTGTCAGGAATACATCATCAATCGGCTTATCCGGATTTTTTGATGCAAAGAAATCCATCACACGTCCAATGTTATTGATCAGGTAACGGAATGAACCGGTGATCGCATTATCATCGAAATCAACTGTGATCAGACGTTCATTCTGAAGTAAGGTCATAGCTGTCGTTGCATCTACGCCCTTTGCATCCATTACTTCATTTACTACAACATTGGTACCATATGGTACAGTTCTCTGGAGTAAAAGGATATCTCCTTTTACAATATTTAATACGGTAGATTCACTACCTAACTGGATTACCATCGTTGTCATGTTCTCACTGGTCTGTGTCTTGATCAGCTGTAACATGGCATTTCCAATGTAATCGAGCGCCACTACTTTCAGTCCCGCAAGTGCTGCCACTTCATAGTAGGAACGAACCATACTGGTCGGTGCTGCTACAGCAAGGACTCTTAACTGTTTGTTATTTTCTTCATCAGTGACTGTCTCTAATACAGAATGGGATACGGTGTAATCCTCTATATTAACAGGGAAATACTCTGATGAGTTCGCATTAATAATTCCTTTGATTTTGTTCTCCTTAACGAAAGGCACAAGGACCTCTCTGTTAACGATCTTTGTAGAGGTAAGGACGAAAATCGCGTCCTTGTTAGTGATTCCGTTTGCAGCAAGCTGTGATCTGATTGCTTCTGCAATTCTTTCTTTGTCTCTGATAAAACCATCTTCGTATGAGTCTTCCGGAGTCTCAAAGATGATGGCATTATGTACGGTTGAAGTCTTCTTCTCAGAAGCGGTTACTTCTGTGATAGTAATACTTTCATTTGTAATGTCGATTGTTAAGACTTTTTTATTACTCGCCATTTTAAATAGCCTCCCTCGCTAATCAGTAGTTTTGTCGGGAATTCTCCCTTAATTGCCTGAGTACCAGCTTACATGCTGTTCACCCCATATAAATAAAAATAGAATACGCCTGTATCTTACAGGCTATAAGGTGAACAACCTGTCACCCTCAAAATGGTCTCTATGTTTGACCCTCCATATGCGACCATTCACTTGTTTTCCAGCTTATATGCAAGCCGGTTGCCGTCATTAGTTTAATCACTCACTAAACTACTGACTGCTTCCAAGACATCATATATCTTTTCTGCATTGCATTATGATATAGTGATGTCTATAAATCCACAAACATCTTACTCATGTTATCGAAAGGCAACAACTAGCTATAATATGTCATACGAGGAATTTCAAACAGCTTAATTTTGTTGCCTTTCAATACTATTAAAATAAAATATTTGTTTTCAGTTAAAGCCTAGTTCTGTGGGGAAAGTAATTTATTTGTATTTCCGCCTGAATAAACTTCAACTTTATTGTTTGCTACATCAATTAAAACTTTGAATTCAGAATTCTTGTCGTAATATTTACCCTTTAATGATGCGCTACCAAGAATCTCGCTAAGTTCCTGTCCAAAACTTCCTGATGCTTTCCATGAAGTTACAGTAGCTGTTTTTGCAGTACTTCCAAGTGAAGCCATAGCCTCTTCATTTGACATTGCGGTCTGACATGCAGAACGAATAGTGTCAGCATTTGAAATATCTGTTGATGCTCTTGACTTGTTAATGTACTTGATAAGTGCCGGTGCAAGTGCGCCTGCAAGGATTGCCATGATAGCAATAACGATAATTAATTCTACTAATGAGAAACCTTTGTTGTTCTTCTTCATAATTATTCTCTCCTTTTTCTTTCTTAATTATTTTATGTTGTTGTTGTGTCATATGACACTATATCAATACCGGCATCCTCGTTCTACCGGAATCAATCAATGTAAAACTGTGTAAGTAAATTATGTATTGTTTATTGGTTTATTGTATTAATACTGATCCATTGCATCGTACATACTCATGATAGGACCGTATACAGCTGCTACGATCATACCTACGATACAGGCAAGTATAACCATGATCAACGGTTCCATTGCTGCCGTTAATTTATTAGTAGCTGCGTCTACCTCTTCATCGTAGTAGTCGGCAACCTTACTGAGCATCTCCTCGATATCACCGGTCTCTTCACCGATCTTTGTCATCGCTGATAACATCGGCGGAAGAACCTCCATATCCTTTAATGGTTTTGAAAGCGGGATACCCTTTGCAACCTGTGTCTTTGCATCCATCAGGCCATCACGTATGATCTTATTATCCATCATCTTCGCTACCTGTTCTACAGCATCGATCATAGAGATACCGGATGCCATCAAAGTGCTCATGGTTCTTGCGAATCTGGAGCAAGCTGATTTGATCGTCAGGTTTCCGAATACCGGAGCCTTGATCGCGATATTCGAGAAGAACTGTTCACCAACCGAACTCTTCTTGAACGCCTTACAGGCAAACACGATCGCTGCTACAACAATGATCAATATGTACCATTTATGAATAATGAAGTTACTTGCCGCAACCATCATTCTTGTTGCAAGAGGAAGCTTTGTTCCCATGTCTTCAAACATACTGGTGAAGTTCGGGATTACCGCGATCATTACCACGATTACTACGATGATCATTACGATAAATACTACGATAGGATAAACCATCGCGCCCTTGATCTTACTGGATAATGCATTATCCTTTTCAAAGTGTTCTACCAGACGATCCAGACACACCTCTAAGTTACCGGACAACTCACCGGCAGCTACCATGTTGATCATGATCGGAGGGAATACATCTGAGTTTACTCGAAGGGCATCTGCAAGAGTACCACCTTTTTCAACATATGTCTTCGCATCCATAACCGCACGCTTCAGTGTTGGATTCTCGATCTGGTCGCCCATCAGTTCCAATGCGGAAATGATCGTAACACCCGCTTTTATAACAGCTGAGAACTGTTTACAAAAGACACCCAGGTCTCGTGATTTTACTTTCTTCTTAATTAAACCCCCTGAAAATGGATTGTTCTGCTCTGTCAGGCTCATGATCGAATAGCCATCCGACTTCAGCTTTTTCTCCGCTCCATCTCTGTTTGGGGCCTCGATGGTACCTTTTTTATTCTTACCATCTTTGTCAACAACCTTGTAGTTAAATACTGCCATTGTTTCTCCTCCGACCCTATCATATTTCTTCCGTGATCATATCTGACCACACCCTTTATGCGTCTTTAAGCGCATAAAATCTCATTCATATAGATTATATAATACTATAATTTGCTACCATAATCAATATTTTCTTATGTCCGCCAGTTTTTTTGTGAGATTTGCACAAAACTGTTATACATTTTACTGTCCGTTAATCTTCTTTCTGAGGTACTGCTGATCCTGTGCATATGTCATTGCCATCTCTCTGGTTATAGTTCCCGCAGAGAACAGATCGTACAGTGCATCATCCATCGTAATCATTCCAAGCTGTCTGCTTGTCTGAATCGTTGACTGGATCTGATGCGTCTTTGCTTCACGGATCAGACTCCGTATAGCAGGAGAAGCAAGCATAACTTCAAAGGCTGCTACTCGTCCCTGACCATTTGCCGTAGGCAGAAGTGACTGTGATATAACGCCTTCAAGGACCATCGCAAGCTGTACACGTACCTGCTGCTGCTGGTTTGTAGGGAAGATATCAATGATACGGTCGATCGTACTTGCCGCGCCGATCGTATGCAGAGTCGAGAAAACCAAATGTCCTGTCTCGGCTGCAGTGATCGCTGTTGAAATAGTCTCAAGATCTCGCATCTCTCCTACCAGAATGATATCAGGATCTTCACGGAGTGCTGCACGAAGTGCATTTGCGTAGCTGAGTGTATCCATACCAACTTCTCGCTGATTTACGATTGCCTTGTTGTGATGATGGATATACTCGATAGGGTCCTCCAGTGTGATGATATGATCTGTCAGGTTTTCATTTGCTTTATTTATAATAGAAGCAAGTGTTGTTGATTTTCCCGAACCGGTAGGTCCCGTTACAAGTACAAGCCCTCTCTTTCTCTTATAGAGATCAACAACCTCTCTCGGAATACCAAGCTGATCAGGTCTTGGGATCTGTGTCTCAACTCGTCTGTAAGCCGCCGCCATATTACCGCGATCCATATATACGTTCACACGGAAACGTCCGGTCTCCGGTGAGTCAAACGAGAAATCGACCTCACCTCTGTCCTTTAAGATCGCTACATGTCTTTCTTTCATGGTTGCTCCGATCGCTTCTGCCGCATCAGCAGGTGTAAGCGGAGGAACTTCAACTTCTGTCAATCGTCCATTGATTCTGAGCTTTGGTGGTATTCCGACTGCAATATGTACATCAGATGCCTTCGCCTCAACCGAGAATGCCAGGAGCTCCTTCATATCCAGCATATTGTTTCCTTCCTTTCCTTGTTGCATTTCATAATTTCAATTTATTTTTACAGAGTTATGTATGTAAGTTCTTCTCTGTTAAAAATCTGTTTGGATTATTTCTTTGTTAAAAACATCCCTTTTTCAAATGAACACTCTAATATGAATGTATTAATGTCTTTGCATGTTTTAATGTTTTAATATTTTAATGTCTTTATATCATTTAGTATTCGTCACCGGTTGTATAAACGATCTTCTTCATCTCCGAAAGTGATGTGATACCGTTTAATACATGCTTTGCTGCGCCCATCTTCAGTGTGAGCATTCCTTCTGATAATGCCTGCTTCTCAATCTTATCTGCCGTCGCTCCGGTCGAGATAACTGCCTGTAATGCCTTTGAAACCGGCATCATTTCATACACACCGATTCGTCCTGCATAGCCGGTATCATTACAAAGCGGGCATCCTGCAGGCTCATAGATGATTACGTCTTCTTCATCAGCCGGTACGCCAAGCACCTGTCTCTCATCATCTTCTATAAGTCGTGGCTGTTTACAGGTTGGGCACAGACGTCTTACCAGTCGCTGTGCGATAACACCTACAACCGCATCACCTACAACGTAAGGCTCGATACCCATATCTTCCAGACGAGTGATCGTAGATGCTGCCGAGTTTGTATGGAGTGTTGATACAACCAAGTGTCCGGTGATAGCCGCCTGAACCGCGATCTGGGCAGTCTCACCATCTCGAATTTCTCCGATCATTATGATATCCGGATCCTGACGAAGAATAGATCTAAGTGCTGCCGCGAATGTCATATCTGCTTTATTATTTACCTGTACCTGGTTGATACCGTTGATATTCGCCTCGACAGGGTCTTCTACCGTGATAATATTAACATCTTCTTTGTTCAACTCACTTAATGATGTGTACAGTGTAGTTGATTTACCGGAACCGGTAGGCCCTGTAACAAGGATGATTCCGTGTGGGTTACTCAGGATTCCATCAAATACTTTGATCTCATCCTCATCAAGTCCAAGACCGCTCTTCGGCTTGGTCAGTCCGTCTTTAGAAGTAAGTCGCATAACCGTCTTCTCACCGTATACTGTCGGAAGGATAGATACACGGACATCGAACTCTCGTCTGTCTACGAAAATGGTAATACGACCATCCTGTGGTTTTCTCTTCTCTGCGATATCCATTCCGCCTATGATCTTGATACGGGCTGTAATACCTGCCAGAATACTGAGGTCATATGACATTACCTGCTTCAACGCACCATCAATTCTGTATCTGACACGAACGCTGTTCTCCAGTGCTTCGATATGGATATCGGATGCTCTCTGTCTTACACCGCCCTCAATGATCTGCTTAACCAGAAGAACGATAGGTGAATTATCAATATCTTCGTTTGTTTCTTCTTCATCTCCGCCACCAAGTGCATCCGCCTGTTCCTGACGATACATCTCAGCCGCTTCCATCGCTTTTGAGCTTCCATAATACTTGCCGATCGCATCATTGATCTGTTCCTCCGTTGCGAGCATCGGCTCTACCTGCATATTTGTTACAAGTCCGATATCATCAATCGCATTGATATCCATCGGATCAGACATAGCAAGTTTTAATATATTCGGGTTTTCCGGATCGATCTCGATAGGAATAACCTTATATTTTGTAACCATATTCTCAGGTACCATATGAATAACTTTATCTTCGATCTTGGCACCTTTCAATTCTATGTAATCAATACCTAACTGCTGTGTTAGAAGAGTAATAAGGATCTCGTTACTGATCATTCCCAGATCTACGAGAACATTTCCGAGCTTCCCGCCGTTCTCTTTCTGATATGCCAGAGCCTCCTGTAACTGCTCCTCTGTAATTGCTCCTGCTGCTACAAGGATATCTCCAATTCTAATCTTTTTTCGGCCCATTCCTAATCGCATACTGGTCTGTCCTCCTACACTTTTTAAATATACGAACACTCATTTAGAGATTATAGCACACCCTGGTAAAAAATTAAACATTTTGAACAGATTTTGGTCAATTTTTTTTGATTTTTTTCACATTTTAACAAGTTTTCTTTTTGGGATATGCACGTTCTTTACAGTTTCATCATAAAATATATACAAATCGCTGGAGCAGAAATTGATGTGCAGACATTTAAAAAGCCTCTCTCACCAAAAGAGGAAGCATATTTTCTGAAATTATGCAAAGAAGGCGATCCCCGGGCCAGAAAAACTCTGATTGAATATAATATGCGGCTGGTTGCCCATATTGCAAAAAAATACAATGGGAGCCACGAAAATGATGATCTGATATCCGCAGGCACGATCGGACTGATCAAAGCCATCGACACCTACGACTCAAAAAAAGGAAAACGACTGGTCACCTATGCATCCCGATGTATTGAAAACGAACTTCTGATGCTTCTCCGTCAGAACCGAAAGCACGCCCGTGAAGTATCCTTGTTTGAACCCATCGGCACAGACAAGGAAGGAAACGAGATCAGTCTGATGGATATCATCAGTCCCGATACTCCATCCATTCTTGATTCCATGGTACATGATTATAATCTGAAACAGCTTCCGGATTGTATGCTGCACCACCTTACAAAACAGGAAATGGTGCTCCTGTCCAGACGTTACGGTCTGTCCGGTGAAGCACCATGTACTCAAAAAGAAATTGCCTCCGCAATGGGCATTTCCAGATCATATGTTTCCAGGATCGAGAAACGTGCATTGCTCAAGCTTCGCAAAGCTCTCGAAACCTGACCTCCCTATTCCTGCCGTCTGAGTATCATCCCCGCTGATACCGGGCGGTCAAGTCTTACATAGAGCTGCATCTTCGGATGCGGTGCAGACTCCATTTTCTCCATCTTGTCATTGTAGATTTCTTCTACCCGGCACGAGATATTTGTGCCGTCAAAGTCCATCGCCTCTATCATCTCTCCAACAGAAAACTTATTCTTCTGTTCAAATACCGCAAGTCCGTCTTCTGTCACCAGCTGCACATTTCCGATATAAGTATAATTCTTGATATAAGTATTGTTATCATAGATCTGAGAGTCACTATCTGTCTTTCCGAAATAAAATCCAGTTGTGAACTGTCTGTATGTGCATTTTGCTATCTCTGATTTATAATATTCCATATTCGACCTGTAAAGCTCCGGCGACTCCATATAATCATCGATTGCCTTTCTATATGTTCTGGCAACCGTTGCAACATATAGCGCAGTCTTCATTCTGCCCTCTATCTTAAAGCTATCGATACCCGCATCGATCATCTCGGGAATGTGTTCTACCATGCAGAGATCCTTTGAGTTAAAGATGTAGGTTCCCCTGTCATCCTCATTAACCGGCATATACTCACCCGGTCTTGTCTCTTCTACGATGTGGTACTTCCATCTGCAAGGATGTGTGCACGCACCACGATTCGCATCTCTGCCTGTAAAGTAACTACTGAGCAGGCATCTTCCCGAATAAGAAATGCACATAGCTCCATGCATGAACGATTCAATCTCCATATCATCCGGAATATGATCCCTGATCTGTCTGATCTCAGCAAGCGACAGTTCTCTGGCTGTAACCACGCGTTTTGCCCCAAGCTTATACCAGAAGTTATATGTCAGATAATTGGTGTTATTTGCCTGCGTACTGATATGAAGCTCCATATCCGGCATAGTTTCCTTTGCGAGTGTAAAGATACCGGGATCAGACACCAGAACAGCATCCACGCCGGTATCCTTTAACTGTTCAAAATATGTTTTCATTCCATCGATATCATAATTATGTGCAAATATATTCGCTGTCACATACACTTTTGCGTTTTTTGCATGTGCATATGCTGCTGCTTCTTTCATCTCATCAATCGAGAAATTATCTGCTTTCGCACGAAGCCCATATGCCTGTCCGCCGATATAAACCGCATCGGCACCATAATCTACCGCAACCTTTAAAACTTCAAGACTGCCTGCCGGAACAAGCAGTTCCACTTTACGATCTGTCATTTATCCAATCCTCTTTTCAATTCTTATTTATCTTCTTTCATTCTGTAATATCATACACCAACCGCGCATATTCATATGTCGATTATTTACAGCATTCGTCTTTTCGTACAGACAGGCTCATTCCGTCCCCAATATTTAAAATAGCTGTTTCAAGCCGTTCATCATGTTTTAATTCATACAGATATTCTCGCATTCTTGCATGAATCGTCCGATTTCTTCTCGTTACCGCGAACCTGGATTCAAGCACGTCTCCATCCTGTAATACATTATCACACAGCAGGATTCCTTCCGGAGCAAGTAATGGGATCGTTTTTTGAAAAAAGCTTCCATACTGTCCTTTTGCCGCATCCATAAACACCAGATCAAATGATCCCTGTAATGTCGGAAGGATCTCGTTTGCATCCCCCTCCAATAAGGTAATCCGATCTTCAGCCTGTGCAAGTCTTATATTGGCCTTTGCCTTTTCTATTCTCGGTCGATAGTTCTCTATCGTTGTAATATGTCCTTCTTCTCGCAAAAACCTGCTCATAAAAATAGCAGAAAAGCCGACCGCCGTTCCTATCTCCAGTATATTTACCGGTTTCTTTATCATCATCAGAAGCTTGATGAACTCGCCTGCTTCTCTACGGATGATAGGAACCTCCTGCTCTTCTGCTTCTTTTCTGATAGCAGTTATCACATCGTCATAATCACTGTTAAATGAATTAATGAAGGACGCAATTCTTTCATCTGTTATCATTCACTTTTCTCCGTTGTATCATTTTCCGACTTGGCATCAGTCGTGCTGTCCGACGTCTTATCTTTTGCCTTTTCTTCCTTTTTGCTTTCGGCTTTTTTCTCCTTCTCGTCCAGCTTGCCACCCGTTATCACGGTTATGATCTCGTCATTTGTATAGTTCGGAGCAATCTCATACGTTCCCGGCTGGATCTTTGCTGCATAAGAACCGATTCTGATACGAATCATCAGTGCATATGCATTCTTTACAACTCCGGCATCATCTAATGTCTCACAGACATCTTTGATCGATGAATCCGGAAGTATCGTAACTGCTACTACCTTTGTATCCGCCTTATCTTTGCAGCTGTTACTTGCAAACACATCATAAGCAAAGCCGAATCCGAACGCAAACACCTTAACCAATATAAACAGGATAAATACATTCACAAGTAAACCGACCGAGAATCGCAGTACTCGTTTCATTGTCAGTGCTCCATCTATAGCCATATCTTAATCTCCTTATCCATTCGTGCCTTCAGACACTACGTAACTGTTGTAACATATCCTACTGCTTTATGTCAACATCCAGCCCATCAGCTATCTCATCATACATTGTTTTCAGCATCCTGCAAAGCTTTCGTTCTGCCCGAAGGAAATCATTTACAATAGTGTCATGAACGATCGGATCATATTCCTCGAATAATGCAACTACCTCATCATAAGGATTATCATTCGAAGCATTGTTCTGAATATCCGAGTTCTTCTTTTTGAACTCATTCAGCCCCCGAAGCAGATCCGGATGTTCGTATAATCTTTCGCGGCACACCAGATAGTGCCTGTAGAATTCCGATTCCTTTATCGTTTCATTCAGTTTTTTACTGAGTTCAACAACATCGCTCATTGTTCATTCCTCTTTTCTTCTTAGCCTATACCCATGCATGAGGTAATTATCAAAGCGTCTTATACTTCTGTAATGATCGGAAGGATCATCGGGCTTCTCTTCGTCCGTTTCCACAGGAATTCACTCAAGGAATCCTTGATCGTCGTCTTGATCTTGCCCCAGTCTGTAACATTCTTACGCAAGCATTTCTCCAATGCTTCCTCCACTACTGCACGACAGTCCTCCATCAACGTCTCCGATTCTCTTACATATACAAATCCTCTGGAAACAATATCCGGACCCGCTATCAGGTTATTGCTGTATTTATCAAGTGTCACCACAATGATCAGCAGACCGTTCTGTGACAGAAGCTGTCTGTCTCTTAAAACAATGTTACCGACATCTCCGACTCCAAGTCCGTCGACAAAGACTCCCTGTGCCGGAACTTTTCCGGTCACCTCAAGCTTATCTTCGCTTACTTCCAGAACATCTCCTGTTGTCAGAATCTTGATATTCTCTTTCGGAATACCCATCTCCTGTGCCAGCTCTGCGTGGCGTTTCAGATGCCTGTACTCACCATGTACCGGTATCGCATATTTCGGTTTTGTGAGCGCATAGATCAGCTTCAATTCCTCTCTGCAGGCATGTCCCGATACATGTGTGTCTTCAAAGATTACATGGGCGCCCTTCATTTCCAGCTCATTGATCACCTTGAATACTGCTTTTTCATTACCCGGGATCGGGTGTGAACTGAATATGACCACATCTCCCGGCATGATCGAGATCTTGTTATGGATTGACGCTGCGATTCTTGACAGAGCCGCCATGTTCTCACCCTGACTTCCTGTCGTGATCAGAACAAGCTTCTCATCCGGATAATTCTTGATCTGACTGATATCTATCAATGTGTTATCCGGTATATCGATATAACCGAGCTCGGAAGCCGTACTGATGATATTCACCATACTTCTTCCTTCGATGATTACTTTTCTTCCATACTTATATGCTGAATTGATGATCTGCTGCACACGGTCTACATTCGATGCAAATGTAGCTATGATGATTCGATGATTCTGATTATCATTGAACAGATTATCAAACGTTCTTCCTACTGTCTTTTCTGACTTTGTAAAGCCCTCACGTTCTGCATTTGTGGAATCTGCCATCAATGCCAGAACACCTTTTTTGCCAAGCTCTGCAAACCGCTGAAGATCGATCATATCTCCAAATACCGGTGTATAATCAATCTTGAAATCTCCGGTGTGGACAAGCAGTCCTGCCGGCGTATAGATCGCCAGTGCTGCGGAATCAGCAATCGAATGGTTTGTCTTAATAAATTCTATGCGAAATTTTCCAAGAATGATATTCTGTCCATATTTTACAACCTTACGTCTGGTGTTGTTCATCAGATTATGTTCTTTCAGTTTATTCTCGATCAGTCCCATCGTAAGCTTTGTTGCATAAATCGGCATATTGAGTTCTTTCTCAATGTAAGGAATGGCTCCGATATGATCTTCATGACCATGGGTAACCACAAGCCCTTTGACTTTGTCCGCGTTTTCCTTAAGGTAAGTGACATCCGGTATTACAAGATCGATTCCTAACATATCGTCCTCAGGGAATGCCAGACCGCAGTCAATGACTATAATAGAGTCCTCATACTCTATTGCGGTAATGTTCATTCCAATCTGTTCCAATCCGCCCAATGGAATAATCTTTACCGCATCGCTATTCAATTTTTTCAATGTTCTATACCTCCAAATCTACGTCCTCTAGCAGCTCTTCAAATATCTTCATAACTGCTTCTAATTCTTTGTCATCTTCAACGATGTCAAATGCTGCCATCTCACCTTCACTGTCTGAAGCATTCTCCTTCAGTATCAGGAAAGAACCATCATCTTCATCGTCTCCGTCTTCCGTAACAAGCAGATAATTCACTCCGCCAAGAGTCGTCTGCTCCATAACAGAAAAAGCAACTTCATTGCCATCTTCATCTGTAAATACTATGCTGTCGTTTTCCATTTCTGTTCTAATCCTTTCGACTATTCGGTCTGCCCTTCATGAGCCTGACTGTCAAGATAATTCTGCAAAATAACCGCAGCGGCCATCTTGTCTACATACTGTTTCCGATTTTCTCTTCTGACTCCGGTATCCATCAAAATCCGTTCTGCTTCTACCGTAGAAAGTCTTTCATCCCACAGGATAACCTCAAGGCCTGTTCTACGTTCCAGATCTTCCTTAAACTGTTCGGTCGCTTCTGCACGTTCTCCAATCGTATTATTCATATTCTTCGGATATCCGAGAACGATCCGTTCTGCCTGATATTCCTCAATAATACTCTCTATTCTCGCAAGTGTCTGTCGAAGTTTGTTTGCTGATTTTCTTTCTATTGTTTCAAGTGGCTGTGCCGTGATCATCAGCGCATCACTGACCGCAACTCCTACTGTCTTTGTTCCGTAGTCCAATCCAATTATCCGCATATTCTTATCCTGTTCTTCTCTCCATGTAATCCGAGCTTTTTTCGATGGGATTTTTTTCATCCGACCCCATCATTTTCGACACGATCCCGATCTACTTGATCAGATTATTCTTAATGTAATCTTCAAACAGAACTTCTATGATCTCATCCCGCTCTGCTTTCATGATCAGACTTCTTGCATTCTTATAGCTGGTGATATATGTAGGATCACCGCTCATAATATAACCGACAAGCTGACTGACCGGATTATAGCCTTTTTCTGTCAGTGCTTCATATACCTGTCCTATGATCTGTGTTACATCTATCGTGTTATCCTTCAGCTGTGCAATATGTTGTGTATTCTCTTTGTTATTCATATACTCACATCCTTACTTTTATCAAGTGCCATCAGCATCTTTGCATAAAAACCTTACCCTATAATAATATAAACCCATGCAAAATTCAACCTAAAGCCGCATATTTGTATATGTTGTAACGCATTTTGCGCATAATCCGGCTGTGCAATCTGCTCATTCCACGCCCACACCGTATGGAATCTTCACCACATGATTAATGATATCTGTCTGCCGGTCACAGATCCTGTGCATGCATTCTTCCTCCACAAAAATATCCATATATCGTTCCGTATGTCCACGATATCCGTCTTTTCCCTCTCTCCGGACTTTTTCTTCAACAAGAACATCGAGATTTTCTCCCCGGAAGGACGCTTCATATGCCTGTTTGTTCCTTTCGGATAAAGCCAATAGAACATCGCTTCTTTGATTTTTAATCTCAGGCGCAACCTGATCCTTCATTCCGGCAGCAACCGTTCCCTGTCTTGGCGAGAACTTAAATATGTGCATCTCGTACAAATTAAGCTTCGTCAGATAATCCACCGTCTCCCGAAACTCTTCTTCCGTCTCCCCCGGGAATCCTACGATTACATCCGTAGTCAGTGCCGGGCGGTCAAATGCCTTACGAAGCATCTCACATTTTTCAAAGTATTCTTCGCAGGTATACTTCCTGTTCATCCTTTTTAATACTGTATTACAGCCACTTTGCAGACTTAAATGGAAATGCGGACACACCTTTTCATTATCCACAATGCGGTCTATAAATTCATCTGTAATAATACTAGGTTCCAGCGAACCAAGACGGATTCTTTTAATTGATTCGATTTTTGAGATTGCATCAATTACATCTGCGAGTCCTACCTCATTTTCCTTATCCTTACCATAAGAGGAGATATGGATACCTGTCAGAACAATTTCTTTTACTCCGGTCAACGCCAGTCGTTCAACTTCTTCTATAATGGATGCGATGTCCCGGCTCCGAATCCTTCCTCTGACGTAAGGAATAATGCAATAAGAGCAGAACTGGTTACAACCGTCCTGAATCTTCACATATGCCCGTGTATGCTCTAAAGTACTGTTAATGGTCAAAGGCTCATATTCTTTTTCCGCTGATATATCGAGCATACCTTCATCTGTCACGCCTGCCTGCAGATAATCCTCCAGAATCCGAACAATATCTTTCTTTTTATTGTTTCCTATAATAATAGATATACGATCATCTTCCATCAGCTTATCCTTTGCAGCCTGAACATAACAGCCCGCCGCTATTACGACTGCATCCGGATTCAGTTTCTTCGCTCTGTGTATCATCTGTCTGGATTTTTTATCTGCCATATTTGTAACAGAGCATGTATTTATCAGATATACATCTGCTTTTTCTTCGAAGGAAACAGCCGTCATTCCGGCCTCTTTTAAGAGTTCGATCATGCCATCTGTCTCGTATTGATTTACCTTGCAGCCCAGTGTCAGAGGGGCTACTGTTTTTCCCTTCAGCATTCCTTATTTTTCCTTTCTTATTATTGACTTTTCCCTCTCCAAAAGATATTATAAATATATAAACATCCGCGGTCGTTATGGCTCCGGATAATCTAACTTTTAGGAGGGTAATCATGAAAGCATTAATGGTTTCTTTAAATTCAATCGATAAGGTAAAAGCATTCTGTAACGAAATTGCAAAATTTGACGCAGAATTCGATCTCATCTCAGGACGTTATGTTATTGATGCAAAATCAATTATGGGTATATTCAGTCTTGATATTTCAAAACCAATTGAATTGAACATTCACGCTGATGAAAAGGATCTTGCTGATATTCTTGCAGCAATCAAACCTTACGTTGTTGAATAATCACAATCGACTATTTGCATACATACAGAATGCCTGTTTTAACAGTCATTCTGCATAAAAAAGCTTGCCGCCTTTATAGTGGCAAGCTTTTTTCATGTTATTCTGTCATGAGTACAGTTCACTCCTTGCATTCCGCAAAATCAACATCCTGGCAAGCAAATAATTTTGCATGTGTTGCATAATGTCTCTGCTTCACCTTATCTCTGTGCTCTGCACATTACAGTCTCAACAGACTCTAACGCTTTTTCATATAACGGCTCGATAATGCCGGCAAGCTTTGCTTCTGATTTCTCGATCGCAGATAATATCGGTTTTGTTACCGGGTGCTTTGCTACAAATGTTGTACAGCAGTCCTCATAAGGAAGGATCGATGCCTCATATGTTCCGATTTTTTCCGATATATCAACAATCTCCTGCTTGTCCAGTCCGATACACGGACGGAACACCGGCAATGTACTGACATCATTGATAACAGCAAGACTGAATACTGTCTGGCTGGACACCTGCCCGATACTCTCACCTGTCACCGTACACTGACAGTCATTTCTCTTTGCCAGTTCTTCTGCAATCTTGATCATATAGCGTTTCATAATGATCGTAAGCTCCTCGTGCGGGCAATTATCATAGATCGCCATCTGAACATCTGCGAAATTTACAACATGCAACTTGATCGCACCTGCATAATCCGCAACCAGACATGCCAGATCAATTACTTTTTCTTTGGCACGCTCACTGGTAAATGGCGGTGCATGGAAATATACAGCCTCCATCTGGACACCGCGTTTTGCGATCATATAGGTTGCAACCGGGCTGTCAATTCCACCGGATAATAATGCCATTCCCTTTCCGTTTGTGCCGACAGGAAGTCCTCCCGGACCCGGAATCGTGATCGAATAAATATATACCGTCTTCCGGATCTCTACATTAATGATCTCATCCGGTTCATGAACATCAACGGAAGTATCCGGGAATGCCTCTAACAGATAATGTCCGAGCTCTGCATTGACCTCCATCGAAGTCATAGGAAAGCTCTTATCATTTCTTCTTGTATTTACTTTAAAGGTAAAGTTCTTCTTACGATATGCCTTATCCACATATTCGATCACCTTTTCTTTGATGGCTTCAAATGATGTATCTTCCTCTACCACGATCGGACAGATTCCCACGATACCGAATACCTTGGTCAATGCACCCACTACATCTTCATAATCATAGTCTGATTTTGCTTCGATAAAGATTCTTCCCTGTTCCTTACGGATATAAAAATCACCGTAATTTTTGATCTTACGATTAATGTTTTTTACAAGGATATCTTCAAATATATACCGGTTTTTACCTTTTGTACCGATCTCGGCATATTTGATCATAAATGCCTTATACTGCATATGCTTCTCTCAACCTCCGATTTTCATTCTATTTATTTGTTCTTCGCCTGTTTTATACTATTATAATCAAACCTTCCATTCGTTTGACGCTACTTTTTTCTGACATATTTTCTATATATCGGCAGGATCTCTTCTATCACATCCGCCGCATAGTCTGCCTGTTCCACTGTGTTCTCTGCTGAAAAACTGAAACGGATCGTGGATTCCAACCGATCCTTCGGTAACCCGATCGAAGCTAATACATGGCTGACTGCCGGTTTATTCGACGAACATGCCGATCCGGAAGAAACATAGATTTCCCGTTCTTCTAATGCATGCAGCATCACTTCACTTCGAACACCAACAAATGATACACTTAGGATATGTGGTGCTTCCCCTTCATTGATATATACATCCGGAAGTGTCTTTAGACGTTCGGTCAGACGGTCTTTCACCGCCCGCATACGAACAGTTCTGGCTTCCAGATCTTCATAAACCATCTTTGTTGCCAGTCCAAATCCTGCAAATCCCGGAACATTCTCTGTGCCGGATCGCATTCCGCCCTGCTGTCCGCCGCCGTATATGATCGGCTTCACCTTCGTACGGTTCTTGATAAACAACGCTCCGGTTCCCTTTGGTCCATGTATCTTATGCCCGCTTACGGACATCAAATCGATCCCCATCCGTTTCGGGTAAATGTGATATTTGCCAAATGCCTGAATCGCATCCACATGAAAGAGCGTCTTTGGATTCTTCTCTTTGATAATCTCTGCAATCTCCTGAATCGGTTCTACTGTCCCGATCTCGTTATTTACATACATAACAGACACAAGAATCGTATCCTCATTCACTTCCTGTTCCAGCTGTTCCAAATCCACAATTCCGTGCTGATCTACATTCAGATATATGATTTCAAATCCAAGACTCTCCAAAAATGCCATCGTACTTGATACCGATGCATGTTCCACCTTTGTTGTTATGATCCGGTTTCCGCTTCTTTTATTTGCAAGCGCAGCCCCGATCAATGCAAGATTATTGGATTCCGTTCCGCCGGAAGTCAGTACAATCTCTTTGCTGTCTACCTTCCATTCTTTTGCAAGGATCTCTTTCGTCTCCTTGATATAGTGTCCTGCATCCAGACCTTTCTGATGCAGGGAGGAAGGATTACCATAATCTTCTTCCATTAATTTTACCACCAGATCTTTTACTTCCGGAAATACTTTTGTTGTTGCTGCATTATCAAAATATGCTTCCATCTCTATCTATCCTCTTCCAGTTCAAACATTATGATCGACATAACCGCCATTCCCGCTGTCTCGGTACGCAGAATCCTGTGTCCAAGCGTAACCATCTTCGCACCCATGTCTGTCGCTGCCACGACTTCTTCTCCGGCAAATCCACCTTCCGGGCCTATAAATATACCAAGACTTTTCTTTCCCTTGATCGATGCAAAGACCTCTTTCGAATATGCAACTCCTTCTGCTTCTTCATACGGGATCATATTCATATCAAGCTCCTTTGCCATAGCAAGAGCCTCTTTCCATGTTACAGGAGCAGTTACCTCCGGGATCACACCTCTGCCCGACTGCTTCGCTGCCGCAAGTGCGATCGCCTGATAACGTTCCGTCTTCTTTCCTGCTTTCTTTGCATCCAGCTTGACAACCGTCCGTTTCGTCATGACCGGTACGATCCTTGTAACGCCAAGCTCTACCGTTTTCTGGATGATCCACTCCATCTTATCCGCTTTCGGAAATCCCTGAAACAACGTAATCTCTGTTTCAAGTTCTGCAAAATTATCACATACATCCAGAATATCTGCAACTACTTTTTCATGATCCATAACTGAAATCTGGCAGCGGTAATCTCTACCCCTGCCATCACTTATTATGATCTCATCATTTACTTTTAAACGAAGAACATTCTTAATATGATTGACATCCTCACCGGTAATATCAATGCTCTTATCAAATACCCTTCCATCAAAATCTACAAAAAAACGATTCATCTTCCCAATCCTGTCTCTTTATGACTAATTATCCTTCTCAGCTACAAAACTGATCCAGTCTTTCATAGAGACAGTATCCACTATTCTGAAGTGATTGTCAAGAAGTGCCTGTCTGACCTCGTCTTCTTTTGTATTGATAATTCCGGAACAGATAAACTTCGCATCATCCTTCATAAACTGCTGCACAACACCGGAAAGCGGGATGATTACATCCGCCAGAATATTTGCAACTACGATATCATACTTCGGTTCGATCGACTGAACAAGCTCTTTATCCGCGAGTACATTACCACAGAGAAACCGAACCTGATCTTCTGTAATATGATTGATATCCCTGTTCTCGATGCTGACATGAACCGCTGTCTCATCAATATCGATTCCGAGAACCTCTTTTGCGCCAAGATTACTGCATACAAAGGAAAGGATCCCGCTTCCGCTTCCACAGTCAAGAACCAGATCTCCTTCTTTCATATATTTCTTCAGCTGTCCGATACATAATCTGGTCGTCTCATGGGAGCCGGTTCCGAACGCCGCACCCGGATCAATATCAATCACAATATCATCATCTGTCACATCAGAAGGTGCATCCTCCCATGTCGGTTTGATAACGATATTGTCATACAGACGAAACGGCTTAAAATATGCCTTCCAGTTGTTCATCCAATCCACATCTTCCGTCTCGGATTCTATGATATTGCAGGCTCCAACCGGAATAAATTCCGATAACCGTTCCAGTTCATTTTTTATCTTGGTCTTTATCTCTTCCTTGTCAAAGGAATCATCCAGATAGCAGGAAACCTTTGCTGTTCCGTCATCCGTCGGCATCTCATCCGGCAGAAGATCTACAAACATAGCTGCCATTTCTTCATCTGTCAGAGGCACATTGTCATCGACTTCTATACCCAAAACGCCTTCCTCATCGAGGAAGGCGCTGAGTAAATCGACAGCCTCACACGTTGTTTCAATCGTGATTTGTGTCCATTTCATAATCTATTTACCTATTTCTTCTTTCTTTTTTTGTGATCTCCAAACGAAAATGATGTTCCTACCGAATCTGTTGCAGGTCTGGTCTCAACCAATGTTGCCTGCTCGTATTCATTCAAGATACGCTTCTGTTCTGCAGTCAGCTTCTCAGGAACCTGTACAACCAGTGTTACATAATGATCACCACGCTGAGTAGGATTCTTCAGGTTTGGCACACCTTTTCCCTTCAGCTTAACCTTGGTATCGGTCTGTGTTCCTGGTGGAATCGTGTAATCAATTTCTCCCTCGATCGTATGGATCTTAATATTTCCACCCAGTGCTGCCTGTGTGAATGAGATCGGTTCGGAGGAGTAAAGATTGTATTCCTGTCTCTGGAACTTCGGATGACGATCAACAAGGATCGTAACATGAAGATCTCCTCTTTCACCACCATTAAATCCAGGTTCACCTTTTCCTTTGATACGGATATTGGTTCCGTTATCTACTCCAGGCGGAACAGCGATCTGAATCTTCTTTCTGCTCTTTACATAACCGGTTCCCGCACAGTTGCTACATTTATATCTAATGATCTTACCGGATCCGCCACAGTCCGGACAAGTCGATACATTTCTTACTACGCCAAACAAGGACTGCTGTGTTGTAACGATCTGACCTTTTCCGCCGCATTTGCCACAAACCTCCGGCTGATGTCCCGGCTGTGAACCGGTTCCCTTACATACTTCACATTCATCCTTTAACGGAAGATCCAGTTCTTTCTGTGTACCAAATATTGCTTCCTCAAAAGCAACTCTGATCGTTGTCTTGATGTTAGCACCCTTTACAGGTCCGTTTGAATTTCTCTGTCTGCTTCCACCACCGAACATATCTCCGAAAATATCTCCGAAAATATCTCCCATATCAGCAAAATCAAAGCCGCCGAAGCCACCAAAGCCACTGCCGCCGGCATTTGGATCAAATGCCGCATGACCATACTGATCATATTTTGCTCGCTTCTCCGGGTCACTAAGTACTGCATAAGCTTCCGCTGCTTCTTTAAATTTTCTTTCAGCCTCCGCATCGCCCGGGTTCATATCAGGATGATATTTCTTGGCTACGACACGATATGCTTTTTTTATCTCTGCCTCTGAGGCATTCTTGGTTACACCAAGGACCTCATAGTAATCAGTTTTTGTTTCTGCCATAACTTTTAACCTTTCATCTGCGATATACATTCATATCCACAGTAAAACAGGAAACCTTTTTCCCGTTTTACTGCCAGATATTTACTATAGACTACATTTCATATTATTTCAAGGCTTAAACCTCTGTGAAATCTCCATCTACTACATCACCCTCTGAAAAGTCCGGTGTACCTGTACCTGTTCCTGCATTTGCTCCAGGACCATTCTGCTCATAAAGCTTAGCAAACAGATTCTGAGCACTTTCCATAAGCTTATCCTTAGCAGCCTTGATCTTATCCACATCAAGATCTGTCATATTCTCTGCATCTGTGCTTTCAATTGTTGACTTTAATGAGTCTAAGTCAGCCTGTACGGCAGACTTATCTGCATCTGAGAGCTTATCTCCGACTTCATTCAGTGCTTTTTCTGTCTGGAATGCAAGTGCATCTGCTTCATTTCTTGCTTCAATGCCTTCCTTACGTTTCTTATCCTGTGCTTCGTATTCTGCAGCTTCTTTTACTGCTCTCTCGATATCATCATCTGAAAGTGATGTACCGGAAGTAATTGTAATGTGCTGTTCTCTTCCTGTTCCGAGATCCTTAGCAGATACATTTACGATACCATTCGCATCGATATCGAATGATACTTCGATCTGAGGAACGCCTCTTCTTGCAGGAGCGATACCATCCAGTCTGAAACGTCCAAGACTCTTATTATCTTTTGCAAACTGTCTTTCACCCTGTACTACGTTGATATCTACGGCATCCTGATTATCCTGTGCTGTTGAGAAAATCTGGCTCTTCTTTGTAGGAATTGTAGTGTTTCTCTCGATCAGATGTGTTGCGATACCACCCATTGTTTCGATAGAAAGTGTAAGTGGTGTAACATCAAGAAGAAGGATCTCACCGGCACCGGCATCACCTGCAAGCTTACCGCCCTGGATAGATGCACCGATTGCAACACACTCATCAGGGTTGATACCCTTGAACGGCTCTTTACCTGTTAATCTCTTAACTTCTTCCTGTACAGCGATGATACGTGTAGAACCACCGACTAATAATACCTTATCAAGATCTGCTGCAGTAAGTCCTGCATCTTCAAGTGCTGTCTGAACAGGTACCTTTGTTCTGTCAACCAGATCTGCTGTTAACTCATCAAATTTTGCTCTTGTCAGGTTCATATCAAAATGCTTTGGTCCATCCTGATTTGCTGTAATGAAAGGAAGGTTGATGTTTGTTGTCATAGCAGATGAAAGCTCTTTCTTTGCCTTCTCTGCTGCTTCCTTCAATCTCTGCATAGCCATCTTATCGCCTGAAAGGTCGATACCCTCTGCCTTCTTGAATTCATCTAACATATACTGTGTAACAGCATTATCAAAGTCATCACCACCAAGCTTATTATCACCGGCTGTTGCCAATACTTCAATAACGCCTTCACCGATCTCAATGATAGATACATCGAATGTACCACCACCTAAATCGTATACCATGATCTTCTGTTCCTGTTCATTATCAAGGCCATAGGAAAGAGCTGCTGCTGTAGGCTCGTTGATGATACGCTTTACATCAAGTCCTGCAATCTTACCGGCATCCTTTGTTGCCTGTCTCTGTGCATCTGAGAAGTAAGCAGGTACTGTGATAACGGCCTCTGTAACCTTCTCACCGAGATATCCTTCTGCATCGGATTTCAGTTTCTGAAGAATCATAGCTGAAATCTCTTCCGGTGAATACTTCTTGCCATCGATCTCTACTCTGTAATCTGTACCCATATGACGCTTGATGGATGAAATTGTCTTATCTGCATTTGTAACTGCCTGACGTTTTGCAGGCTCACCGACTACTCTCTCACCTGTCTTTAAGAAACCTACTACAGATGGTGTAGTTCTCATACCTTCTGTATTCGCAATAACAACAGGCTTACCACCTTCCATTACTGCTACACATGAATTTGTTGTACCTAAGTCAATACCAATTATCTTACCCATGATTATATTCCTCCTAAATAAAATTCTGTTTTCTTAATTTAATAAAATTTATATGCTATAGTCATTTGACTATTAGTTTGCAACCTTTACCATGCTGAATCGTAATACCTGATCCTTATACATGTAACCACGCTGCATCTCTTCGACGATCACGTTCTCTCCGTAATTCTCATCCTCTACATGCATTACTGCATTGTGGAACGCCGGATCAAACTGTTCACCCTCGCAGTTCATCGGGGTAACGCCGATGGATTCCAGTGAAGTCATAAGTGATTTGTAGATTTTATCAACTCCTGCTTCAAACGGTCTGTCTTTATCCTCTTCCGGAATTGCTGCAATCGCTCTTTCAAAGTTGTCAACTACCGGAAGTAATTTTCCAAGAACATCCTTCGCTCCGAAATCATACATTTTGGATGACTCCTTTTCATTTCTCTGACGGATATTCTCGCACTCTGCAAGAAGACGTTTATATTTGTCTTCTGCATCCTGACAGCGCTCTTTCAATTTATCATTTTCTTCTCTTAAAGCCTTACTGCCGCGTCTGTTCTCTTTTGCAACCGGCTTCGGTTTTGCTGCTTCCGCCTGCTCTTCAGGGACATCCACAGTTTCTGTAACATTCACATCTGTAGTTGTTGTTTCTGCAGTATCTGTTGACTCTGCTGTAACTTCATCTACAATTGTTTCTGCTGCCTTTTCATCTGTCTTTACTTTCTTAGTATCTTTCTTGGTGTCTGCCATTATCGGACCCCCTATTCGTTATTATTAAATATATCATCCAATTCATCGGTCAGATTTTTTAACATCGTAACGACTTTCTTATAGTCCATACGTTTCGGACCGATGATACCTATAGTTCCTTTTGCGCCTTCCGGCATCTTATAAGTTGCCGTTACAAGGGAGCAATCTTTCAGATCCTCACTGGAATTCTCATCACCGATTCGGATCTCTATATCAGAGTTATCTTTATTGATAACTTCTTCTACATATTTTACAAATTCCTCTTTGTCTTCTATATCTTCAAAAGTTCCAAGCAGTTTTTCTGCTGTTGCCGAATCCATCAATTCAGGATACTTTAACATGTTGGTCGCTCCGCTTGTATAAACCTTCAGGTCATCCGCTTCATGAATAGCTTCCATGATCCCCTGAAAGATGTTTTCTAAGATATCCGCATATTCACCTGCCTGCATCTTCATCGTCTGTATCAGTTCCAGATTAATATCTTCTAATGCAGCTCCCTGAAGGAACGTGTTTAATAAAATATTGAATTTTAAAATCTCGTCATTCTTCAGATCGTACGTGGTATCGATCAGCTTATTCTTTACGATATTTCCATCCACCATGATCACCGCAAGAAGCTTTGACTCAGCAACCTTGGAAAGCTGTATAAACTTCACGGTATTATTATACTGAGGTGTGGTAACCAGTGTGGCATAATTCGTATTTGCCGCTAATACCCGGGCAACCTGCTTCAGCATCTTCTCCATTTTATCAACTCGTTCAAGAAGATTTCCCTTCTCTGTCTCAGCCTCTATCTTCTCATTCATAAGGCTGTCAACATAGAACCGATATCCTTTGTCCGTCGGAATTCTTCCTGCAGATGTATGCGGCTGACATATATAACCCATGTCCTCCAGATCAGACATCTCATTCCTGATCGTCGCCGAACTTAAGTTCAAATCTGTATACTTTGAAATTGTCCGCGATCCTACAGGTTCTCCGGTCTCTAAATAATTGGAAACGATAGCTTTCAGAATTTTGACTTTTCTTTCGTCAAGTTCCATCTGCTCATCCCTTTCATTTTTGTTAGCACTCAAATACCCCGAGTGCTAACCACTAAAATTAATCTAACACCCACTACCTTGTTTGTCAACATTTATTTTGAAAAAAATCAAGAAAATTTATAATTTTTGAGCTTTGAAAAAATGAATACCGAGTCCTGTAGAAATCACGGCATATAAAAGACTGATGATAATCGCAGCTAACGCATCTGTTCCGTTAAATGTAAGGTCACTTGTCATACCGAGAAGCTGCACGATCCAGATGTTATCCGACCACGCCGGCAGATTAAACAGATCCACAAGGACACGAACTCCGGGTGTAAATAACAGCACCAAAAGGACCGCGGCAGTCATAGACAAAACCGAATGTCTGATCAGCGAAACCAACATAAATGCAAACATCGTGCAGGCTCCGATCATTATAAACTGCAGCACTATCGCAAGCATTGTTTTTCCAATCCGGGAAGCTTCTGAAGCTTCAGGGACATTTCTAAAAAACAAAGCAGCCGCAATCCCTGAAATCAGAATATATTCCAGTAAGATCCCCCATGCATAAGTAACTGCCGCCAGCACTCTGGCAATATAACAGGCCGCTCTGCTTTTACTTCTCTGCAGCTCGCAGCGTATGGTATTCTGTTCGTAGTCTTCGGATATATGAAGGATAACCGGAAACATCATAAGAAGGACCAGAAGCTCCGAAGCAGAAAAAGCCGATGCAATATAAGCGATTCCGTCCATCTGACCTTTGATCGCTGTAATCGTCTGTTCTGAAAAGCCTGCTGCCGCCAGGAAGTCGCTGCTTACCCCTGCACTTACATAATGAAGAAAAGCTGCTACAAGAATCGCAAACGGAATCACCAGAATCATGATCATTCTGCCATAAAAGCTTTTGCCATATCGAAATACTTCTGCTCTGTAAACATTCATACTGTTGCCTACGCTCCCTCTAAATAGGAAATAACCGGATCTATCTCCTGTTTTTAATATACCCGTGAGTGGTTTTTTATATTACAGATAAATAATCCGGTCACAGACCTGTTCCAGATCTCCGGGTATGTGGCTGGTAAGAATAACCGCCATTCCTTGTTTTCTTCGTTTCTCCAGATAAGATAAAAACGATGCTCTCGTAAACGGATCAAGCCCGTTCAACGGTTCATCAAGCAACGCCAGTCTTGTCTCTTTATGGATTGCAAGACAAAGCGCAAGCTTCTGTTTATTGCCAAGTGACAGCTTAGATGCTTTGATCCGGTCAAATTCATGGATACCCAAAAGATCGATCAAAGCTTCATCCGTAAGCTGCTTATCTCCGTTCATATGCTCCATCATTTTTATATTATCACGCACGGAAAGGTCTGAAAAAAAAGAGGGTCTGTCGATCACACATGCCATATCTCTGCCGGATATATCTGTTACATTTATCTGTCCTGAGCAGCTGCCCTTTTTCCGGGGAATAAAGCTCGCCAACATACGAAGTAACGTGCTCTTTCCACTTCCATTTTGTCCCGCCAGTCCGACAATCTCGCCTTTTCGCAGTACAAATGTCAGATTCTTCTCCCACAACGGCTGTTCTGTTCCAGGATAGGTATAATTCAGTTCATTTATTTCTATAATAACAGCAGTCTGCTGCTCATTCGTCTCTTTTATCATATCCGAACCTGTCCCCGACTATCATTTCATTTATCTTTATCCTGTAAAAAATCTACAAGAATCCTGTTACTTACATCGATTCCCTTTCTGGTAAAACATACCATCCCCTTTTCATCTTTCATATGTCCGCTTGCCACATACCCTCTTATAATATCCCCATAAACATCATATAAGGAATGGCCGAATCGTTCATAGAAATCCGCCGCACTGATCCCTCTGGTCATTCTAAGCCCAAATATCACATACTCTTCCATCAATGTATCAATATCTACAGTTTCATCAATATGTCTGATTGAAAGCAGCTCCGGTATCCGGTACGCTTCATCGATCGAGCGTTTTTCAAATACTTCCTCCATCGTATCGACATACTGTTTTATATCTGACGTATTCGAATATCTTCTTCCGTTAAAAAAGGAAGCCGCACCTATACCGATCCCGATATATTCATCCATCGTCCAGTATACGATATTATGTCTGCATTCATATCCGGGCTTTGCATAATTTGAAATCTCATACCTTTTATATCCTGACATCTCGAGTACCTTTCCGGTTGCTTCATACATTTCACGGTCTGTTTCCTCATCCGGAAGCTTTGAAAGGAGTTTCTGATCCCCCGCAAGCGGTGTTCCATCTTCCACGATCAGGCTATATGAAGAGATATGCTCCGGTCTGCACTTCAATACACGCTCTAGTGTATCCAGGTAGGAATGAAGCGTCTGCCCCGGGATCGCAGAGATCAGGTCGACATTGATATTTCTGAAGCCTGCGTCACGTGCTGTCTGATAGGATGTCAGAAACTGTTCATATGTATGTATCCTGCCAAGCATGGCAAGCTCATCATTGTGTGCGGACTGCAGTCCGATACTCATACGATTGATCCCGGCCGCCAGATATTCCGCTGCTTTGATCGCAGTCAGGGTACCCGGATTCACCTCAATCGTAATCTCAGCTTCTTCGTCCACTTTAAAAATGCTTCTAAGGGTCGCCAATATATTCATGATCTCGCCCGGTAAAAGTATAGACGGAGTTCCTCCGCCTATAAATATCGTTTTTACAATATAGTCCTTTGATATGCTTTTATAGCTTAATAATTCTCTGCAAATGCTCTGGACATATGCCTTTCTGACCGCACCGCTCCGGTTGATCTGCGGGTCATCCGCACCAAAAGACAGGAAATCACAATATACACACTTCTTAACACAAAACGGAATATGTATATAAATGCTCAGTTTTTTTCTCATGTGTTTTTCCTGCCTTCTCGTTTTTTCTGTAAGCTGCTTTCTGCTTATATCAAAATCATTTTTGATTTATTTCATTCTAAATGCCCTGATTCAACCTGCAATTTTTTTATATTTATTCCTCATCAAGTTTTAATACGCTCATAAACGCCTGCTGCGGAATCTCTACATTTCCGATCTGACGCATACGTTTCTTACCTTCCTTCTGTTTCTCCAGAAGCTTCTTCTTACGGGAGATATCTCCGCCGTAACATTTTGCAAGGACATCCTTTCTGACTGCTCTTACCGTCTCTCTGGCAATGACCTTGTTGCCGATCGCTGCCTGGATCGGAATCTCAAATAAATGTCTTGGGATCTCCTGCTTTAACTTCTCGCACATCTTTCTTCCGCGTTCGTAAGCAGTATCCTGATGAAGAATGAAGGATAACGCATCGACCTCTTCTTTATTGATCAGGATATCAAGTTTTACAAGCTCGCTCCGCACATAGCCCTTCATCTCATAGTCAAAGGACGCATAGCCTCTGGATCTTGATTTTAATGCATCAAAGAAATCATAGATGATCTCATTTAACGGAAGGTCATACCGAAGCAGTGCTCTGGTTTCTTCCATATATTCCATTCCCTGATATACGCCACGGCGTTCCTGACAGAGCTGCATGATCGCACCTACATATTCTGTAGTGACCATGATCTCCGCGGATACAAACGGCTCTTCCATATATTCGATATTCGACGGATCCGGCAGATTGGACGGATTCGTCAGTTCGATCATCTTGCCATCCGTTGTATGCACACGGTAAACAACGCCCGGCGCAGTCGTAACAAGATCCAGATTGAACTCGCGCTCCAACCGCTCCTGTATGATCTCCAGATGCAGAAGTCCAAGGAAACCGCAACGGAAACCGAAACCAAGTGCGATCGATGTCTCCGGCTCAAAGCTTAAGGACGCATCATTTAACTGAAGCTTCTCCAATGCATCGCGAAGATCCGGGTATTTGGCTCCATCTGCCGGATAAAGTCCGCAGTAGACCATAGGCTGTGCCTTCTTATATCCCGGAAGCGCCTCTGCGCATGGATTGTCGTTATCTGTAACGGTATCACCGACTGTAGTATCTCTGACATTCTTTAAGCTGGCAGTGATATAGCCTACCATTCCTGCCGATAATTCATCACATGGAACGAATCTGCCAGCCCCGAAGATTCCTACTTCTACTACCTCTGCAACAGCTCCGGTTGCCATCATGCGGATGGACGTCCCACGTTTTACCACACCGTCGAATAAACGGCAGAATATGATAACACCTTTATATGAATCGTAAATACTGTCAAATATAAGTGCCTGAAGCGGTTTTTCCGGATCTCCTGCTGGTGCCGGGATCTTCGTAACGATCTGCTCTAAGACCTGATCGATATTGATACCATTCTTTGCCGAAATTCTCGGAGCATCCTGCGCTTCGATTCCGATCACATCTTCAATCTCATTTACCACACGTTCCGGTTCGGCCGAAGGAAGATCGATCTTATTGATAACCGGCATAACATCCAGATCGTGATCGATCGCAAGATATACATTTGCAAGTGTCTGTGCCTCGATTCCCTGTGCTGCATCCACAACCAGGATCGCACCCTCGCAGGCAGCCAGACTTCTTGATACTTCATAATTAAAATCAACATGCCCCGGGGTATCGATCAGATTGAAGATATATTCTTCTCCATCCTGTGCTTTATAGATCGTACGAACGCACTGTGCCTTGATCGTGATTCCACGTTCCCGCTCCAGATCCATATTATCAAGCACCTGATTCTGCATCTCACGTTCAGTCAATAAGCCAGTCTTTTCTATAATCCTGTCCGCAAGTGTCGATTTACCATGATCGATATGCGCTATAATGCAAAAGTTTCGTATCTTTGACTGATCTATATGAGCCATCCTGTTTTCCTCCGGTATCTGAATTTCTTTTCTCTTTTTATTTTAAGCATGCATTTCTGCAGGCAAATAATTTCGTGTTCATTATCATAACACAATCTCACTTTCCGCTCAATACTTTGTAAAGAATTGCAGACAGCGGTTCCATGGCATTTTTTGCCTCTTCTACCGTATTCGTCTGGCTGCCGACCTCTACTAATAACGACCGGGGCTTCAGATCCAGGTTATATCGATATCCCTTAACAAATATCTTTCTTACAAAGGACCCATAATTTGCCTGTGCCGTCAGATACATCTGCAGACTGAAGGCAAGATTTTCTGTTTTGTATGGATTTGCCAGATATGATATATCTCCGTTCTTATTTAATCGGCTCACTCCGTTTAAAAACATAATCTGCGCAGTCTTTTTTCCCCCGATCTCCGTGATCAGATATGTATCCTCGGCTACACCGTCTCTGTGAATATCGATCACGACATCAATAGACGGGTATTCCGTAAGAATCTTCTGAACTCCCTCTCTTGCATAATCATATGCCGCGCTTCGATCCAGCTCCCCACCGGTCATATCGTAGGCTGTCGTATCGTGATAGACTGCCACCCCGTAATTCTCTTCGAGAAGCTGCGTCAGGTAATCACCAACGCCGATCACGGTATCCTCAACCTTGCCCGGCTCGGAATCTTTAAAGCTCTCCGTTCCGTGTGTATGATAGATCAGCACCTTATAGTTCTTATCCTCTGTATCGATCGTCAGATCCATAGAGGCAAGATCCTGCCCGTTTAATTCTTCCCTGGATACATTTGTCGTACTGTCGATCACATAGAAGTGATTTTTTATATAATCATAATCAGCAAGCTTTTCCTGCATATAACTGCGACATCCTGCCATCGCAGCTATCGATGCTGTCGCTTCTCTTTTCTCCCGCATGACATTTTTCGATAGATCCTTCCGAATGTCCGTCTCTGCAATATCCGTCTCCTGTTCTGATGCACAGGACACAAATGCACCTGCAAGGCAATATTCCTGCAAACAATCTTCTAAAAAACAGGATGCTTCTTCATGTTGCTTTCCCTCCTGCTGTATATTCGGCTTCTGATCCGACGATATCGTTCCTGTCAGAAGCTGTCGCAGCATATCCGTCTTTGTCTCATCATCACATTTTGCAAACCATATTGCAAAAAAGGCTATGACCAGAAAAAAACAATAACGCATTCTTCTTTTTTCGCATCTTGTCTGACAGTTTCTCATTCCGGATAAACTCATTACTTTTTATTATTTATCAGTATATGAGTCCTTCCTGAAAATAATACCATTTATTGCTTCGGATATTGTGAAGCTGATTCGTCTTACCAGTTCATCAATATTTTTTGGAGTAACAAACATATCCGCAAGCTCCGGTTCTACCAGATGATATGCGATCTGATATCTCTGCTGCTCGGACAATTCTTTCACCAGCTTCTTCCCATGTATCTGATCAAATGCATCGGCGATCTCATCAAGAGAATCATCAATGATAGACGGAACCGATATAACTGTCGGAACTCCAAGTGCGATGACCTTTGTTTTTATATTATCTGAGTTGATCTCCATCCGGTTATTTCCGACGCCGGAGCCCGGACTGATCCCGGTATCCGTAAGCTGCACAGTCTTGTTCAACCGCTTACTGCTTCTGGCCGCAAGAGCATCAATTACAAGAACCGCATCTACCTTAATATTCCCACAGATTCCTTTTATGATCTCCACCGTTTCAATTCCTGTCTGTGCCATAACGCCCGGACAGATCGCCGATATATCATATTCCTGTCTGCCCGATACAGGGATCTTCTCGATTCCCAGATGTCTGGTTATAAAGAGATGATCAACAACCAGCGGACCGAGTGAATCCGGTGTCACCTCACGGTTTCCGAGACCTACGACCAGAACGGAGCTTGCATCTCCCAGTAATTTTTTAAGATTATTTGATAGTTCACGGCACAACGGCTCATGGATCGTTTCATCAAATTCCCGGATCTCCGGACATTCGATCGTAATATAAGTTCCAAGAGGCTTGCCAAGTGTCTCTGCCCCTTTCTCATTTGTTACATTGATCGTCGTTGTCCTGATACCCTGCCGGTGGATCTTTGTCGCAATCTGTATTCCATCCAATTCTCCGCGATCTTTTATATCTTCTCGTAATTCTATCGCAAGGTCTGTCCGAATCGTTCGTTCCATAGCCGTTCCCCATTTCTGTCTATTCTCTCTCCGGCAGAAAATCGTAGTTTCAGCCGGTATGCTCTGGTATATAAAATGCCCCGAATGAATATTTCTATTCACCGGGGCAATGCCTGTTCCACATAATCTTACATAATCTTTTTAATTATCCGGTTTATTACCTCAGGATATCCGCAGATCGTCATAACCGGTGGGTTCCATTTTACAAATGCCGTATCCTTAAAACAGGTAGATACACCAACCTCTATTCCTCCCTCCATCTCGGAAGAACGGACGATCCGTTTAAATTTGCTCTTGTCTTTTACAAGGCTCCATGCGGCTTTACCGATCGTGAAATCCACAATCGGATAGCCGCCCTCATAACCGGTTACAACTGCATCTTCAATAAATGAGTATTCTTCTTTCCATGTAGCAACTGCATCTTCAATCGATTCAAACATAGTGTCTGTATTCCTTTCTTTTTTATTCTGACTTTTATGCTTATTCATATCGTATTTTTTACATATAATACAAGTATAGCACACAGTTTTTTAAAATGCCTTAATTTTATTTCAGAAATGATTTTATACTTTATTATTATGTAAATCTCTGCTATAATGAGTTGTATTTATGATCGAACTTAATTTAAGGAGGATTTTCCATGGATTTTAGCAAAAAGGGCGTGGAAAAGAAACAGAAAGCTCTCGTTTCTAAACTACCCCGAAATAAAAAGAAACTGACGGTTTCTCTGTTCAAGGCAATGCTTGTCTTATTTCTGGCGATCATTGTTCTTGGTATCGGAGCCGGCTTCGGTGCACTAAAGGGTATTCTGGATGATACACCGGAGGTAAATGCAAAGGATCTGATCCCGAAAGGATATCAGACAACCCTGTACGATCAGGACGGCAAGGAACTCAAAGTTCTTGCAAGCTTCGATGCAAATCGCGAATATGTCTACTATGATGATATTCCGGAAAATCTGGTCAATGCATTTATCGCTATCGAAGATCAACGTTTCTGGGAACATAACGGTATCGACGTTCAGGGTATCATGCGTGCATTTGCCCATGGTCTTCAGTCAGGTGACTTCGATCAGGGTGCAAGTACTCTGACACAGCAGCTGATCAAGAACCAGATCTTCAATGTCGGTCTGGATGAGAAAACCATGTTTGACAAGATCGAACGTAAGGTTCAGGAACAGTATCTCGCTGTTGAGATTGAAAAAGTCCTGCCAAAGAAAAGTATCGCTGAATACTATCTGAATACTATCTACCTTGGTCAGGGACGATACGGAGTAGAAACCGCATCCCAGTATTATTTTAATAAACAGTTAAAAGACCTGACGATCTCCGAGTGTGCGGTTCTCGCTGCAATCCCTCAGAACCCAAGCAAATTTGATCCGGTTGTATTTCCGGAAGAAAATGCAAAAAGACGTCTGATGGTTCTGGATAAAATGTCAGAGCTGAACATGATCTCCCAGTCAGATTATGATACAGCAATTGCCGATGATGTATATGCTGAGATCAAAAAGGTATCATCCATAAAGAAATCATCACCGACAAAGATAAACTCCTATTACATCGATGAAGTAATTAACCAGCTGGAAGATGACTTCATGGCAATGGGATATTCCAAATCAGAAGCAGACAGTATGATCTACTCCGGCGGTCTGCAAGTTCATACCTGTCAGGATACAGAGATTCAGGATATCTGTGATACTGTATTAAATGATGAGGACAACTATCCAACTGACAGTTACCAGCTCTCCTATGCACTGACTCTCGTAGATGACAATGGTGAACAGTATAACTACAGTCAGAACATGATGGTAACATGGTTCCAGGAAGAAAAAGGACAGTCTTCTTTCGACCTGATCTTCTCAAGTGAGGATGACGCAAGAGCTGCCGCTGATGAATACAAAGCACATCTGATTGCTGAGACCGGATACAAAGAACAGCTCGAAAGCTATAAGGTAACCGTTGAACCACAGATTTCCTTCACATTGATGGATCAGGAAACCGGTCAGGTAAAAGCAATCGTCGGTGGTCGTGGTGAAAAGACAGAAGATCGTTCCTTTAACCGTGCAACCGAAGCAACCAGACAGCCCGGTTCTACATTCAAAGTCGTTGCCGCTTTCCTCCCTGCACTGGACGGATGTGGTATGAGCCTTGCAACAGTATACAAAGATGAACCATACACCTATACAAATGGCGGCGAAGTCAGGAACTGGTACAGTGGCTACCGTGGTCCAAGCACGATCCGACAGGCTATTCAGAATTCCATGAATATTCTTGCTGTTAAGACGATCACCGATGTTACACCGGAGCTTGCCTACGAGTATCTGTTAAAGCTTGGATTTACAACTCTTGTAAAGAGCCGTACAAATTCAAGTGGCGGTATTGAATCTGATATCAACCAGTCTCTCGCTCTTGGCGGTCTGACAGATGGTATCACAAATCTTGAGATCACAGCTGCATATGCTACGATCGCAAATGAAGGTAATTATATCAAGCCTGTCTTCTATACAGAAGTATATGACCATGACGGAAACCTGCTGATCGATAACCGGAAGCCGGAAGAATCCGCAGTTATTTCACCTCAGAATGCATGGTTATTAACAAGTGCAATGCATGATGTAGTAACGATCGGTACCGGTACTGCCGCAAACCTTTCATGTGGTCTTTATACAGCAGGTAAGACAGGTACAACTTCCAGTAACTATGATGCATGGTTCTGTGGATACACTCCATACTATACCGCATCTATCTGGATAGGATTCGATGTGAATACAAACTTTGCCGCAGGAAACTATCATAAGAATATGTGGCGTAAGATCATGGATGAAATTACAGAAGTCAAAGGCTTAGATACTTCAAAGACATTCGAAATGCCGGATGGAATTGTTCGTGCAACCGTTTGTAAGGATACCGGTCTTCTTCCGGTAGAAGGCTGCGATACAGTTACAGATTATTTTGCAAAGGGAACTGTTCCAAAAAAGAAATGTGGTGGTAATAAAAAGATTGTGATCTGTAATGAATCTCATAAGCCTGCAACAAACACATGTAAAGAAACAACCACTTATTATTATACAGTTGATGACGATGGCAAGATTGAGATCCTTGATGCCGACTTCGAATACGATCAGAATATTTTAAAGGAAAAATGTCCACTTCATCCTGAGGAAGAAGAAACGGAGGATACCACAGAGGAAGAAAAGAAAGAGTACAAGATCTCCTCATCTTCAGAAGGCGGCGGTTCGATCTCACCGACAACAACCGTTAAAAAGGGCAAATCAACAACCTTCTATATCACACCTGATAAGGGATATACCATTTCAGATGTAATCGTAGATGGAAGCTCCGTCGGTGCTGTAACCTCTTACAAATTCTCGAAGGTAAAGGGAAATCATACGATCAAGGCTGTCTTCAAGAAGAAAGACAAGCCTACGACAGAGGAACCTACCACAGAACCTCCGACACCGGAGCCTACTACAGAACCTACTACGGAACCTCCGACACCGGAGCCTACTACAGAACCTACTACAAATCCTACAGCAGAGCCTGAAACAAGCTCGGACGGTGAGTAATAGAGAATAAGAGTAATACACATAAAAGAGAACGCTGGTGTTTATCTGTTATGTAGCAAGCCTATCCACTCTGTGTAACTTCGAACTAACCTCAGCATTGCTTCGCTAAGGTCTCAGTTACTCGTGTCGGCACATAGGACAGCGTATTTTGCTGTCCTATGTGCCGTTACACCGAGGATAGAACGAAAGTGTCTTGCGTAATAATAGGATAAACATCAGCGTTCTTTCTTTTATGTGGATTAATTCTATTTCGTCATCTTTGGTTTAAATATCAGTGAGGCTATATAGGAAAAGATCAATGCCGCGGAGGTTCCCACTGCTGCCATTTTAAAGCCTCCCCGGAACAGCCCTATGAATCCATCCTGATCTACCGCTTCTTTGATTCCCTTCCAGAGGTTATATCCAAATCCCGATAAGGGAACGGATGCTCCACAGCCTGCAAATTCTAAAAATGGTTCATACACCCCTATCGCACCGAGAACCGCTCCCGTACAGACAAGAAGTACCATTATACGTCCCGGCAACAGCTTTGTATTATCCATAAGGATCTGAACCAGAACACAGATCAATCCACCAATAATAAATGCTTTTATATAATCCATATACTATCTCTACTCCCTTTCTATTATTACACCATGTGCAATACCCGGTATATTCTGACCTTCGTTGTAACTGACCGTAGACAGAAGGGCTCCCGTAGGCACGAAAAGTACCCTTTTCCATGAACCCTCACGAAGCTGTTTTAATATATACCCTGCAAGTGTGATCGCCGAACAGCCGCATCCCGAGCCGCCTGAATGTGTATCCTGTTCTTCATTATCAAATATCTCAATTCCACAATCCATATGCTGTCTGCTGATATCTACACCATTATCTTTTAGCAGATCAATCAAAATTTTCCGACCGATCTTTCCCAGATCGCCGGTAATGATCCGATCATAATATGTCGGTTTCACATCAAAATCCTGTAGATTCTGATAGATCAAATCTGCCGCAGCAGGGGCCATACATGCTCCCATATTAAAGGAATCTTTTACACCATAATCAACGATCTTCCCTGTTGTAACTCCTTTGATCCTGACAGATACAGGTGCATCATCATCTTTTTTACTTCCTATTACAAATGCTCCGCTTCCGGTTACCGTCCATGTCGCGGACAACGGACGCTGATTTCCGTATTCCAGTGGAAACCGGAACTGTTTCTCCGCACTTCCATAATGACTGGAGGTTGCCGAGACAGCATAATCTGCATATCCTGCCGCAACTGTCATCGCCGCAAGTGATAAACCCTCACCGCAGGTCGAACAGGCTCCATATAAACCAAAGATCGGTATATCCATATCCTTGACACCGAAGGTTGTCGCGATCAGCTGCCCCAGCAGATCTCCTGCGAACAGATAACGGATATCAGATTTCTCTTTACCTGCCTTTTTGATCGCAAGCTCCACTGCTTGCTTTACCATCTCGCTCTCTCCTTCTTCCCATGAATCTTTTCCAAATGTCGGATCTTCCGATACGATATCAAAATATCCCGCAAGCGGTCCGTCTGCTTCTTTCGGTCCGCAGACAGATGCCTCTCCCAATATATATGGGGGATCCGTAAAACTAACACTCTGTTTTCCTATCATCCTGTTCATGTTATGTGTATCCTTTCTTTTTACATTGTAATAATATTTATTCATTTGTAATTTGCAGGTAATTTATACATGCAGAATATGCGCTGGACAAATTCTTCATTTCGGAGTAATCTTAAACAGATGCAAATTATCGACTGCATATAAGATCAGATATCCGGTATGCAGATTTTAAAAGAAAATCTGAAATGGAGTTAATTATGCTTTTTACAAAAGAATATTGGTTAAACTGTATTGATCGAATAAAACGATATATTAAAACATTTATAAAATGGATAATATGTTCTATTATAATCGGAACAACCTGTGGTGCTGTCGGAACAGCCTTCCACTACAGCGTTGAATATGTTACAAAATATCGGGACAGTCATTCATGGATCATATATCTTCTGCCTCTTGCCGGTCTGGTCATCATCTTCTTATACAGAAGCTGCGGACTTAAGCACGACAAAGGTACAAATCTGGTCATCGGTTCAATCCGAAATTCAGAGTATAATGTTCCATTTCGAATGGCTCCGTTAATATTTATCTCAACCGCTATCACTCATCTTTTCGGGGGATCCGCCGGTCGTGAAGGAGCTGCTTTGCAGATTGGCGGAAGCATCGGCGCGTCAATCGGAAAACTGGTAAAAATGAATGATAACGATAAGCACATTATGACGCTGTGTGGCATGAGTGCTGTATTTGCTGCTTTATTCGGAACACCGGTCACCGCTGCCTTATTCAGCGTTGAGGTTATCAGTATCGGTATTCTCTACTACAGTGCTCTGGTGCCTTGTATCCTGTCAGCAACCATTGCATATGCGATCACTGAAAAATTTCATATAACTCCAACTTACTTTATACTAAATCAGGTTCCCGATATGTCCCTGGCAACCGGTATTCGTGTTGTTATCCTCGCAGTTGTCGTTGCGATAGTCAGTATATTATTCTGCCTGTCTATGCAGGCAACAGGAAAAGCCTTTAAGAAATTTTTCAAAAATCAATATGTACGGATCTTCGTTGGTGGTGTCCTTGTGGTTCTGCTCACTATATTAGTTCGTTCCAATGATTACAACGGAGCAGGTATGAATATCATCGAGCAGGCAATTCATGGAGAAGCAAAACCGGAAGCTTTCCTGCTCAAACTGATCTTTACCTGTATTACCATCGGCTGTGGCTTCCGTGGCGGTGAGATCGTTCCTTCTTTCTTTATCGGCGCTACAGTCGGTTGTACCGTAGGTGGCTGGATCGGACTTGATCCCGGCTTTGGAGCCGCTATGGGGCTTGTATGCCTGTTCTGTGGCGTTGTAAACTGTCCACTGGCATCTTTAGTCCTCAGTATTGAATTATTCGGTGCAAGCGGCATTCTGCTCTTTGCTATCGGAGCCAGTGTCAGCTATATGTTATCCGGCTACTACAGCCTGTACAGTGAACAGAAGATCATCTATTCGAAGCTTCGTCCTCACTATGTAAACCTTTACACAAACCAGGAAGTGAAGACGATCGAGCATGATGAATAGCTCTATTGTATAGAACAAAAGAAAAAGAAGACATTTGTCTTATATAATGTCTTACTGCGGTTTCTGTTCGATGCATATGCCTGATTCGTAAATACTCCTGTGCCAACTCGCTCTTCGAGCTCAAACAGGCACCCGTATTTACTGGCACTATGCATCTCTCAACGAAATCCTCGTAAGGTCACTACATAAGACAAATGTCTTCTTTTTCTTTCTGCCATATATATTATTTTCTTTATAAGCTTTTATATATTATTTTATTCTGCTTTGTCCGTTTCTTCTGTTGTCTTATCGTCGGACTTGTCTGTTTTTGTATCATCTTTTTTATCTGACTTTTTGTCTGACTTTTTATCCGATTTCTTATCGTCTTTCTTTTCGGAATCTTTCTTCTCCTCAGTTGTCTCTTTCTCTTTTGTTCCTCGAAGAATGACTTTGTTACGTTTGTCATAGACACTGACGGATTCCGGTTCGGATGATATCTTCTCACCATTTTCATCATATACGGTACGATAGGTCTGAACCTTAAGTCCGGTGATACCTGTTACGGAGACTTTTTCTTCTCCTTCTTCCAGCGTATCATCGTCCTCATACTCTGTCTCATAATCATATGTTGCAACAACTTCACTGGATAATGACACCTTAAAATCTTTTAACTTTGTGCCATAGAGCACACAGGTAACAACACCTCCGCCATAAGATGATACGATCTTGATCGGATATTCAGTATTATTTGTAAATTTATAATCCGGACCGCCCCAGGATACTGTTGCATCAAATCCTGTATCTACATAGGCAGACGGATGTGGATGACAGTGTCTTTCGTTGATCTGAAGATTCGCATACAGACATGCATCATACAGTGTAGACGATACCTGACAGATTCCTCCTCCAACTTCATCCACGGATTCACCATTAACATAAGAAGGTGCTGCGCTGAAACCATTTTCAATCGTTCTCTGTCCTACAACATTGTTAAACGAGAACTGCTCACCCGGCATAAGAATCGTTCCATTACAATTCTCAGCGGCCTTTGCAACATTAGACTTTCTCGCTTCTGTCCCTCCAACATTCGTGCTGAACGAACTTAAGGTATCACGGAACAGATAGGACTGTAAAGTCTCCTTTGACAATTCAGGTTCTGTATATACCAGATCTATACTGACCTCTTCACCATCCTTGGCTGCCTCTAATTTCTTTGCAGCTGCATCTTTATCAAAGCTGACACCGGTTACAGAATCTGTTACACTATAATCATTTTCAGGATCAAGTGTAGCATCTGTGGGTTCAACATAGACCTCATCATAGATCAGATCAAGATCTACATCTCCATATGTAAGCGGACATTCGATCGACTCTGCATAGTTACCGGCCGTGATCAGCTCAGCCATCCGGTCAACCAGCGCATCGGTATCTACAACATAACCGCCTCTACCCTTTGTTACGATAATCTTATCTTTTTCTACCGTATAATACTTATCTTCAAGCCCTTCTAACTTATTAAGCTCAGACTGCTTAACTGCCGTATATAACAGCTTCTTATCCTTCAATGAAGGTTTTGCCTGAATCTCCTGATCTCCGAACAGGGCAGCTACAAAATTCCATCCTCTTGCAAGGAAGGAATGCTTCTCATCATTTGCCTTTTTTACTGCATCCGTAACATCCAGATCAAGTGCATCTTCAATCACGATACAGTATTTCTTATCCTTAACCGTTACGTCAATGGATGCATTGCTGTATTCCGTCCGGAACTGCTCTTTTACTTCCTCTGCCGCCTGTGCCACTGTCATACTGCTGACATCAATTCCGTTAATGCTTGTATTCGGGAAAAATTTTTTATTTCCGATACATGCACATGCGATCAGATAAAACACACCTAATGCAACAATAACACATATCGTTGTAGTAATACTTCTTTTTGCTTTTTTCATGATGTATCTCCATTTTACTACATTTGAGGATATACGCATCAAACTGATGGTTAAAATCCCCTACATTAATATATTCAACCATTTGTTAAAGTTATCATAGGAATTTTTATATGTCAATACGGATTCCAAAGGAAAGAAATATTTCACAAAAGCTATATTCTTTCATAAAAAATATGTAACAATTTTGGAACAAACACATACCGGCAGGGTTATACCCAGCCGGCAAGTTTACAGATCCAATAAATAACTCCGAGTCCCCATGACACGAAAATTCCATACATGATAACAGGTCCTGCGATCGTGAAACATTTCACACCTTTTCCAAACACCTCACCTTCGGTCTGAAATTCTATGACCGGGGCACAGACGCCATTTGCAAAACCGGTGATCGGAACAAGCGCTCCCGCCCCACCGTATTTGGCTATCTTCTTATAAAGATTAAACCCTGTCAGGATAACGCTGATCAAAACAAGAATAACAGACACATAGGAAGAACTGTCGTTCTTATTCCATCCAAAATACTGTAACAGGTTAAACAAACCCTGCCCGATCGTACAGATGAGTCCTCCAACCAGAAACGCCCAGAGACAGTTTCTGAATGAATTCGATGTCGGAGTTACTGTTTCTACATACTGATTATATTCCTTTTCTTTTGGTTCATATTTCATACCGTACACCTCTGTTTCTTTCATTTTTATACGTTTTCTTTGTTTTGTCTGTCAGACCAGTCCGGTAGAGATCAGTCCTATTATCGATCCTACAAGTTTACCTGCAGCCACCGCATAGATCACATAGGGAATATACCGTCTGACGGAAAACCGCCTTGAAATGATCGGGAACACATTTAACACTTCTGCCAGAGCTCCAACCAGACAGCCGGTAAATATACCGCCGAACAAAGTGACAAATGCCAGACCGGGAAGTAAAAGCGGAATTCTGATATTAAACAGATAAATGACATTACCCACAACTGCACCATAGGCAAGCAGACATTCAATCAACATATAGTGCCTGTCACCTTTTACCTTTTCCGCAAGCTTCGGAAATACACCGATCAGGGAAATAAATGCAAAATATCCACTGGATATTGCTGCACCGCCAATAAATGCAACAGCCGCATAACAGATAAGTCTAATCAGCATCCCGGACATCCTTCTTTCTTGTAGCATCCGTTATGATCGTCTGGTTCACTTCCTGTTCATATTGGCGCATCTGGACCTGAAGCGGTGTCGGATCATCCGTGAATTTCTTATTGGTTCCGTGATTAAAAAATATGATGATTCCGATAAATAACCCGATTGAATAGGAGACGGCTCCTATCGCAGCCCCGGACTCACTTCCCCCGGTAAATACATTTTGCAGCAGGTCAAGCTGTCCAAGCAGGTTTACATCGGAATTATAAGATATGATAGAAAATCCCGCCCCAAAGAATGCGATCAGACAGAGCAGAATAAACTTAAATGTCTGCTTGATCCGGTCTGACGGATCAAATGCTTTGTAATATACAACCACATTGGGCTGGCCAAGATTTGTAATGCTGACTTCCTCGTCGCAATTCTTCTTGATCTCCTCAATGATATCCAGAATCGATATGACCTGTTGCCCTTTTGAACCGGTTGAAAAATTCATAAGCACAAGCTTTTCGATTTTGTTCTTCAGATCCGGATTATCCGCTACAACCTTTGATACATCCTTTATCCGAACCTTCCGCTGTTCGGCAAGAACATTTTCAGCCAGCTGCAGATAAACCATATATGCCATTTTTCATCACCCGCTTTATTCCATATTCCTATAGAAAATAGGATGTCAGCATTTGTTATATTTTATACATATTCTTTGAGCTTCTCTAAAATTTTTTTCTCCTTCCTGCTTACCTGAACCTGACTGAGTCCAAGCGCCTTTCCTGTCTCTGTCTGTGTACGGTCTTCAAAATATCGAAGTCTGATCAGCATCTGTTCGTCCGGATCAAGCCGATCCAACAGCTGTGACAACGTAATATGATCCACAATATCCTGACTGTATTCCTCAGTCTTTGATAGGACTCCGGGCGTATCTAAAGATTCAATCTCCATCGACGCTTCCATCGCCATTACAATATCTCCGGCATCAAAGGACAGCGCAGCAGCTATCTCCGTAATCTCCGGTTCATAACCTTTTTCTTTCTTTATCTTCTGTCTGTACTGTTCTACCTTCATATTCATTTCTTTCAGGCTTCTGCTCACCTTGATCGCACCGGAATCCCGTAGAAAACGTCTGATTTCTCCCTGAATCAGCGGTACTGCATATGTGGAAAATTTTACATCATACTCAAAGCTGAACTTGTCAATACATTTGATCAGTCCTATACATCCGATCTGAAACAAATCCTCGATGTCATATCCTCGTCCTGTAAATCTTCTTGCTACACTCCATACAAGCCCAAGATTCTGTTCAATCAGTTTCTCTTTTGCATGGTCATCCCCATTTTTCGCCTGTAAAAGAAGATCCAGATTATTTTCCATTTACATCGCACATCCTGTCCCTATTTTTTTCGTCATCTTTACTACTGTTCCGACTCCCGGCTCCGATTCCACCGTCAGTTCATCCATAAACGCTTCCATAAATGAAAATCCCATTCCTGATCTTCCATCTGTTCCGGTTGTATACATCGGTTCCATAGCTTTATCAACATCTTCGATTCCGCATCCATGATCTGTGATCTCTATGTACAGGATTCTGTTTGCAATACGGGATACAATTTCGATCACACCATCTTCTCCTTTATATCCATGGATGATCGAATTCGTAACAGCCTCTGATACCGCTGTTTTTACATCTGCCACTTCTTCTAATGTCGGATTTGTTCTTGTCATAAATGATGCAACAACAACTCTTGCAAAGCTCTCATTTCTTGGATCACTTCCAAATTCTATTTTCATTTCATTTCTGTCCATTTCCGTCTTCTCCTTTTCTTCTATGAGGTATGTACAGTCCGATACGCTTCCTCAAAATTTCCTGCTTTTGTTACGATCTTAAATATTCCGGACATCGTAAGCAGCCGTTCCATTCTGTCATTACTGTTTATGACAAATGCCTGTCCGCCTCGGTCATAGACATTACGAAACCGCCTGGTTATAAATCCAATTCCGGAGCTGTCCATCATATTTGTGTGCTTAAAGTCAAAGACCACATAACGAACCCTGGAATCAGAAAAAGCATCTTCCGTTTCTTCTACCAATCCGGCTGCACGATAATCGTCTACTTCCTCAGGAAGTTCGATCAGTATAGTATCCCCAATCTTTTCATAATTATTCATATTTCCCTCCTTTTTTCATACATGTATTTTTGTATATATATTACTGTCTGATATCGCATGATTAATTCCACAAAAAAAGACAAACAGGCGTGTCTATCTCCTATTTGTCTTTTGTATTTTATAATATTTATTTTTTTACACATCTATTACTCATTCAAAGGATCCGGTCCGGGCTCTGTGGTTCCCGTCTCTTGCGTTGTTCCTTCCTCTTGAGTGGTTCCCTCGGTAGTAGTATCAACAGTGCTTTCCCCGTCTCCCGCATCTTCACTTGGCTTAACGCCGGATAATGAAACCGCAACTGTATAGTAGATAGAATCCGGACATTTATCAAGGAAGGTTTCAAATGCCGTCTTTGCTTTATCTTCATCCTCTGTACCAAGGTAACAAAGTGCTTTGTAATATAACGCAACATCATAATCCGGGCTGGTCTCCAATACTTTATCAAACTCTGTCATAGCTTTATCATACTGTGTATCGTTATAATATTTGAGTGCCAGCTGCATAGATACTTTATCTGCATCTGCTAACTCTGCCTTACTTTTCTTCTCATACTCCGACACCTGTTTTGTCAATGTATCATTCTTTGTCGTAAGCGTATCAAGCTGATCCTGCAATGACGAAATCTTGGTATTTTTATCTGCCAGATCTTCACTGTAAGCGATCTTCACATCCCGACTCTCGTTATCCGCATTCTTGCTATGTTGCGGCATTATAAGGAACCACATAACCGCCAGTCCAAGCAGAAGTCCCGCAAATACATATGCAAGTGAATATTTGTAAAAATTGATATCCTTATATCTGCCAACCGGAACCGGTTTTCCTTCATAATCAACCGAGTCAGTATCTACATATGCCCGTGGCTGGTCTTCCACAAATAAAAGATCTGCGTCATAATCATCATCCGGATAATCACGAAAACTCATGATCTCCTCATCCGTATGTCCCATCTCGTTAAAATAACGGACAGCCAGCGGGTTCGTTCTGTCGATCTTGATAACACGTTTTAATGCTTTTCTCGCCTTATCATATTTGTTATCATCGATCAGAAGAAGTGCCATCAACAAATATCCGTTTACAAACTTCGGATTATCCGACAAGACTTTTCTAAGCTGGATAAAGGCAAGATCCTTACTGCCCTGTCTGGCATAGTTTACTGCCTGATTGTATTTTCTCGCCGCATTATTCGTCGTCTCAAGCTTATGGGGATTTCCCTTTACTTCTTTGATGTAGCGTTTTGCAACATTACGTCCGCTGAAATAATTCACACTGATGACCCAGTGGCTTAATGCCAGAACAACTTCACCGGTTTCATAATATACAAGTCCCAGAAGATTTCTGGCATCAATGTTCATTTTATCATATTTAAGAGAGATCTTTAATGCTTCCTCTGCACCGCTCATATCACGGACTCTGGCTTTATCCAGACCGATATTATAATAATATTTGGATGTGTTCAGTGCTTTATTTACAAACTCACTCTTTAATCCGCACTGGCTGCAATATCCGGTAACAAGGATCTTACCGCCACAATGCTTACAATTCAGTACATCTGCCATCTTATTTCTCCGTTTCCTTTGCTACACGAAGCATCTCCTGCATAATATCCGAGATATCCTTCAGATCATTATTATAAATGGCATCTTCTGCCTGATCTACTTCCAGAGTCGGTCTGAATTTTTTTACTTCTTCATCAAAGTTTATCATGATATTCCTCCATATTTGCAGATTGCTCTTTTATCCCTGAAAGCCATCGTTTAACTTCACCAACCAGATAAAGAGAACCCACACAATAGACTGCTGAATCTGTAATCTGTTCTTTATAACGGATAGCGGCATTCATTGCTTCTGCAATATCCTCATATGCCTCCACCGCATGTCCTGTGTATTTTCGAAATCTGTCAGCGATCAATGCAACAGGTGCTTTCCGTTTATTATCCACACTCGTAACTATGATCTTCTCAAATGAAAGTTCTTCTGTCAGATCCCGTATCATCGTATCATAATCCTTATCCTTTACTGCTGCAAAGACCAGGATCTTCTTTTTCTTCGTATAAAGCGTCCGAAGTGTTCTGCAATAACATTCGACCGCTTCCGGATTATGCGCACCATCTACAAACAGATCAGGTGCAATCTCCTCCATCCTGCCTTCCCATGAAAAATCAAGCAATCCGCTTCTGACTGCCTGCTCTATCCTGACATCAGCACCTGCATTTTTCTCGTATTCCATATCCCTGATCTGCATCAGGATATCAAAGGATGCAACTGCAAGGCAGGTATTTTCGACCTGATAAAGAGACGTTTTCGGTATCCTCAAATGGTCATAATTATAATACCGATTATGAAATGAAAAATCAATGGTTTTATCATCTATTTCATTTATTATATAGTTTGATTTTTCGACCGCTGTTACGGCAGAATCCAATTCTTTTGCACAAGTCTCTATGATTCCAGACGAAACCGCATCCCGCTTGAAATATACGACCGGAACTGACGGTTTGATGATCCCTGCTTTCTCTCCTGCGATCTTAGCGATCGTATCTCCAAGATATTCCATATGATCAAGTCCTACCGATGTGATGATGCAAAGCTCCGGTCTTACGACATTAGTTGCATCCAGCCTGCCACCCATTCCGGTCTCATAAATCACATAATCCGGCTGCTTCTTCTCATAATAAACAGCCGCCATCGCAAACATCACTTCAAAGAAAGACGGATGAACGATGAACTTCTTCCGCACCTGCTCAAACGCCCATGTAAAATCTTCATCCGATATCATTTCATCATCATATCGGATCCGCTCATTGATCGAGACAAGATGCGGTGATGTAAACAATCCTACATGAAAGCCTGCATGCATCAGTATCGTAGCAAGCGCCTTTGCCGTTGATCCCTTACCGTTTGTTCCTGCTATATGGATCACTTTACTCTTATCCTGCGGATTCCCTAAACGTTCAAGAAGACTGGCAAGATTCTCTGTGCCAATCTTCTGTGCGAACAGTGGAATGCTTAGGATATACTCAACTGTTTCCCTGTAATTCATCTGACATTCCGCCTATCTGTTATCTATCTTTTCCGGATACAGGTCATGATTTGACATTCTGTTCCATGCAACTTCTTCCCATTTTGTTCCCGGTCTTCCGTAATTACAATATGGATCGATCGAGATACCGCCTCTCGGAGTGAATTTGCCCCAGACTTCAATATATTTCGGATCCATCAATTTGATCAGATCCTTCATGATAATGTTCATGCAGTCCTCATGGAAATCTCCGTGATTTCTGAAACTGAACAAATATAATTTTAAAGACTTGCTCTCTACCATCTTCACATCCGGAACATAGGATATATATACGGTTGCAAAATCCGGCTGTCCCGTGATCGGACATAAGCTGGTAAATTCCGGACAATTGAACTTGACAAAATAATCATTGTCCTGATGTTTATTGATAAAGGTCTGTAACATCTCTGGTGCATAGTCCATGCTGTATTTTACATTCTTATTGCCGAGAAGTGTTACATCTTCCATTTCTTCTGCGGTTCTTCCCATCTTCTGTTACCTCCTTATGCATCTGCTTCTTCTGCTGCCTTTGACACACATTTGATCAGGATCTGAACAGCCTTATCGCACTGTTCCTTTGTTACGATCAGTGGCGGTGCCATACGGATCACATTTGGTCTTACCGCTGTGATCAACAGTCTGTTCTCAACAGCCAGATGCTTTACTTCGTTTGCGATCGGTTTGGTGAATTCAACGCCAACCAGAAGTCCGCGTCCGCGTACTTCCTTCACATACGGAAGGGAATAAAGCTGTTCTGCAAAATAAGCTCCTGTCTCTTTTGCATTCTCTGCAAGATGATTGTCTAAGATCTCATCGATCTCTGCAAGTGCGGCTGCACAGCATACAGGATTGGCTGCATAAGTAGAACCATGTGCCCCCGGTGTAAATGCACTTGCAAGCTCTGCTGATGTACAAAGTGCGCCGATCGGCATACCGCCGCCGATTGCTTTTGCCATAGATACCATATCAGGCTTCACTCCATAGGTCATAAATGCCATCGTATCTCCGCATCTGCCCCATCCGGTCTGTACCTCATCGAATAACAACAGGATGCCGGTCTCGTCACAGTAAGCACGAAGTCCTTTTAAGAATTCCTCCGTTGCCGGATATACACCACCCTCGCCCTGAACAGGCTCTACCATGATTGCAACTGTGTCTTTGGTACATTTGCTCTTGAAATCCTCAAGATTATTGAACTCTGCATATGTGAAGCCCGGAAGCATCGGCTTGAAACCGATCTGACATGCATTGTCCGGCTGTCCGGTTGCTGATAACGCTCCATAGGTTCTGCCATGGAAGCTGTTAATGGCTGTAACGATATGATAATGCTCCGGTCCGTAATGATCGGTTCCGTATTTTCTTGCCATCTTGATCATTGCTTCATTTGTCTCTGTTCCTGAATTCTGGAACAGAACCTTCTCCATACCGATCGTCTCACAAATCTTCTTTGCAAGCAGGATCATAGGAAGTGTATATGCGTAATTGGATGCATGGATCACATTCTGGCACTGGTCTGCGATCGCTGCCGCAACTTTCTTGTTACAGTTACCGGTACTGTTTACTGCGATGCCGCCGAAGAAGTCAAGATATTCATTCCCTTCCTCATCGTACACATACATGCCGTCTCCCTTTTCTTCAATAAAATTCCATCTTCTGGACTGCTCGGCGAGGTATTTGTCTACTATGTCAAGTAATTCGTCTTTTGTATATCCGCTTTCACTAACTTTCATCTTCCTGTCTCCTTTATATAAATACAAATTTTTAGTTCCTACTAATGTGCAAACTGTGAATTGTAAAGGGTGTAATAGAATCCTTTCTGTGCTAAAAGTGATTCATGATTACCCTGCTCTATGATATGTCCATCCTTCATAACCAGTATAATATCAGATTCTTTGATCGTTGACAAACGATGCGCTACGACAAAGCTCGTTCTTCCCTTCATCATCTTCGCAAATGCACGCTGGATCCGGATCTCGGTTCTTGTATCGATCGATGATGTTGCTTCATCAAGGATCAGCATCGGTGGCAGATCAAGCATAACTCTGGTAATACATAAGAGCTGTTTCTGTCCCTGTGACAGTCCGCCGCCATCCTCTGATATCATGGTATCATACCCCTCCGGCAAACGCTTGATAAAGCTGTGTGCGTGGGACTGTTTTGCTGCTTCTATAATCTCCTCATCCGTCGCATCCGGTCTTCCGTATGCGATATTCTCCTTGATCGTTCCGGTCTTTAACCAGGTCTCCTGAAGAACCATACCATAGTTATCACGAAGGCTCTCTCTCGTTACCTGACGAATATCATGGTCATCTACAGAAATGGCTCCGGCATCTACATCATAGAACCGCATTAAAAGATTGATAACGGTACTCTTACCACATCCGGTCGGTCCGACGATCGCTACACGCTTACCCGGTTCAACCTTCAGATTCAGATTCTTGATCAGTTCTACATCTTTATTATAAGAGAAATCCACATGAGACAGATCCACCTGTCCATCTGCTTTCTCGATCACATAGGCATCCGCAGGCTCCGCGATCTCCGGTTCTTCATCGATCAGCTCAAATACTCTGGCTGCGGATGCAAGTGCATTCTGAAGCTCCGTTACGACGCCTGAGATCTCATTAAATGGCTTTGTATACTGGTTTGCATAGCTTAAAAAGCTGGTAAGCTGACCAACGGATATTCTTCCCTTGATCGCCATGACCGCACCGATGATGCCAACGCCGGTATATACTAAGCTGTTTACAAAACGGGTACACGGATTGGTAATAGATGAGAAGAAGGTCGCATCCAGTCCTGCCTTATTCAATCTCTTATTTACTTCGTTAAAGCTGTCATTTACATTTTCTTCCATGGAAAAGGCTGTTACAACCTTCTGGTTTTCTACCATCTCATTAACAAGTGATGTCATCTCACCCTTGATCTCTGCCTGCTTTCTGAACATATGGTAGGTTTTCTTTGCGATAAATGCCGCAACAAACAGAGAAACCGGAGTGATCACAACAACCGCAACCGTGATCACAGCGTTAATCGATAACATGAAACAAAGCGTTCCAACGATAGTCATAACACCGGTAAATAACTGTGTAAAGCCCATCAGCAGACCATCTGAAAACTGGTCTACATCTGCGATCACACGGCTTACGATATCACCATGGGTGTGAGAATCCACATAGGATAACGGAAGCTGTTCTAACTTCTTATATGCAGATGTACGGACATCATTTACAACATGATAGGTAACTTTATTATTCAATATATTCATGATCCACTGGCAGACTGCCGTAACCGCAACTACGATCACAAAACGGATTGCCAGTGTCTTTAAGGCTCCGAAATCAACGGCTCCTTTTCCGACGATCTTATCTACCATATGTCCGGTAATGATCGGTGCATATAAGGTCAGAACAACGGATATCGCTGCACAGATCAGGGAAAGGACAACTAAGAAACTGTATCGTTTGATATACTTTAATATTCTGCCAAGTGTTTTCTTATTGACAGACGTACTTTTTTCTTTTTTACTCATCGTCGCTTCCTCCTTCCTATGCCATTGCATTTCCGGCAGAAGTCTTTTTACCGGATACTTCATTTGCCGATAACTGTGACTGACATATCTCCTGATATACCTCACAGGACTGTAACAATTCTTCGTGGGTTCCGATACCTGCAACCTGTCCATCATCTAATACAATGATCTGATCGGCTCCCATGATCGTCGATGCTCGTTGGGAAACGATAAATACGGTCATACCCTTTGTCTGCTCTTTGATCGCACGCCGAAGAGCTGCGTCTGTTGCAAAGTCAAGTGCCGACGCACTGTCATCCATGATCAGGATCTCAGGCTTTCTTACAACTGCTCTTGCGATCGTAAGACGCTGCTTCTGCCCACCGGATAAGTTCTTGCCACCCTGTGTAATCTTAAAGTTCATGCCATCTGTTTTCTGATCAACGAATTCTTTTGCCTGTGCGATCGTAAGTGCCTCATTGATCTCTTCTTCCGTTGCGTCATTTTTACCCCAGCGGATATTCTCGGCGATCGTGCCCTGGAACAGAACTGCCTTCTGCGGAACCACACCTACCTTCATTCGAAGGGAACGGAGATCATAGTCCTTTACATCCACACCATCGATCTTAACCGCACCACCGGTGGCATCATAGAATCTCGGGATCAGGTTGACCAGAGAACTCTTACCGGAACCCGTACCACCGATAATACCGATCGTTTCTCCTGCTTTTGCCGTAAAGGATATACCGGTCAGTGAATCTTCCGATGCTTTACCATACCGTAAGGCTACGTTGTCAAATACCACCTTAGGAACATCCTGTCCGGCTGCCTTCTGTGCTTCTGATAAAGCAGAACCTTCTGCAACCTCTGTGATCGATGGCTTCGTATCAAACACAACATTGATTCTCTTTGCACATGCGATCGACTTTGTGATGTTAATGATCAGATTGGCAAGCTTTACAAGCTCAACTAAGATCTGTGACATGTAGTTGATCAGTGCAACAACCTTACCTTGTGACAGGATACCGATATCGGTCTGTCCGGCTGCAATCCAGATGATCGCAACAGTTGCAAGATTGATGATCACATATGTGACAGGATTTAAGAATGCCGAGATTCTTCCGACATACAACTGAATATCCATCAGATCATCGGTTGACTTATCGAATTCATCAACCTCTTTTTGCTGTCTGTTAAATGCCCGGATCACACGGGCACCTTCCAGATTCTCTCGGGTCAGAAGCATGACCTTATCCAGTCTTGCCTGTACCTTCTTAAACAATGGAATGCTGACAAGCATAATTCCGAATACAACGATCGACAATGCCGGTATTGTAACCACAAAGGTCATGGCTGATTTGACATCGATCGTAAATGACATGATCATCGCACCGAATACGATAAACGGAGAACGTAGGAACAAACGGAGCACCAGATTGACACCTGTCTGGATCTGGTTGATATCACTGGTCATTCGAGTAAGCAGTGTCGATGTTCCGATCGTATCGATCTCATTATAAGAAAGACTTGTGATATGACGGAACAGATCACTTCGAAGTGCCGTTCCGAATCCGGTTGCTGCTTTTGCGGAAAAATACTGTGCTGTCAGAGAACAGCTCAGGCCGATGATACCAAGTGCAATCATAACGAGACACATCCGAAGAACATATCCCATGTCCTGATTCTTAATACCGGTATCAATAATATGTGCCATTACGATCGGGATCAGCAGTTCGAAACAGGCTTCCAGCATTTTAAATAATGGTGCCAGAACCGATTCTTTTTTATAGTCCCGTAAATATCTTAATATTCCCTTCATTCTACGCTCCTACTCTTGTTGTAAAATGTATATATGCTCTCTGCATTTGTTTTTAACATACCATATGCCAGGCGTGCTGCCAAACGGCTTTCTGCCGTCCTGCTGCCTGCCTGGCATACATATATGGTAGAATCTCCACACCCCCTTACATAAAATTGCATGTGGATTCTGTGGAAATTCTTTCATGCACAAATGGCATGAACGATATAATTATTCCTCATCCGGAAGATTTGCATTGTGATATACGGCCTGTACATCATCATCTTCATCTAAGAGATCCAGAATTCTTGTAAACTTCTTTACAACCTCAGGATCTGTCAGATCTACATAGTTCTGTGGGATCATGGTAAGCTCTGCTTCTGCCATCTTGATTCCCTCTTTTTCAAGAGCCTCTCTGACTGCTGAGAAATCATCCGGTGTTGTGATGATCTCAAAGCTGTCTTCCTCTTCACTGAAATCCTCAGCTCCGGCATCCAGTGCCATCATCATAAGATCATCTGCATCCATATCACATTCTTCTTTATCGATAATGATCTGTCCTTTATTATCAAACATATAAGATACACAACCGGTCGTTCCTACGTTTCCGCCGCCCTTTGTAAATGCGTTTCTTACATTTGCAGCCGTTCTGTTCTTATTATCTGTAAGAGTATCAACGATGATCGCTGTACCGTTCGGACCATATCCTTCGTATGTATTAGCAACATAATTTACTGAGTTTGCATCACCTGCTGCTCTGTCGATACCACGCTTGATCGTATCGTTTGGCATATTGTTTGCCTTTGCCTTTGCGATTACATCACGAAGCTTACTGTTGTTATCAGGGTTTGCACCACCTTCTTTTACAGCGATTGCAATTTCCTTACCGATAATGGTAAAGATCTTACCCTTTGCAGCATCGTTCTTTTCTTTCTTATGTTTAATATTTGCAAATTTTGAATGTCCTGACATTTTTTTACTCCTTAACTCTGTAATTCTATCTTTTGAATATCCATTTTCGGATATCGGTTTCTTTTTTGAAGCTTTATAAGCCCAACTGGTTCATAATATCATACCTGATTTTCATTTTCAACCTTGGTTATCCGCACCTTATCGATCATCTTATCCTTGATCCCAATGGTCTCAAAATTATATCCCTTATATGTAATATCTATTTTTTCGTTCTCATAAGGGAGCCTTCCCAGTTCATACAGCATAAACCCGTTCAGTGTCTGAAAATCCTCATCTGGAAACTCAATTCCCAGATGTTCCGACAATTCATCCAGTTCTGCTCTGCCGCCCACGATATATCCATGACCCGCAAGTGCAATATCATCTTCATCATCGTCGTATTCATCAAAAATATTGCCGACAATTTCTTCCAGAATATCTTCCATCGCTATGATGCCTTCTGTCTGACCATACTCATCCACCACAATAACCATATGGATTTTCTCTTTCTGCATCCGTTTGAATAATTCCGATATATTCTTAGTCGGATGCACAAATGTCGGCTCAACCATGATCTGTTCGATCGTCTGGTTCTTATCCTGCAGATACGCTTTTACAAAATCTTTAAAATAAAGGATTCCGACTATATTGTCCAGATCATCATCAAACACCGGATATCTGGAATAATTATTCTCCAGCATGATCTTGATCGTTTCATCCATTGTGGTATGTTTGTCGATTCCAACTACATCGGAACGCGGAGTCATAACATCCCGGACTTCTTTCTCACTGAATTCAAAAATATTTGTGATCATCTCTACTTCGTCATCATGAATGAGTCCCTGTTCATTTCCCTCGTTGACCATGGAAATAATCTCTTCCTCAACTTTTTCTTCATCAGCTTTTCTGTTATTAAATAATTTCATATACCAGACAGTCTCTGTCTACAAATCACCTCTCCTGTTCGTTTCATTCTGCATTCATTCTTAATCCCATACGAATGCAAATATAATGGAAATATATCATTAATTCCAACATTCGTCAATTTTTTCATATGAGAATCTGCATAATCCGTATTCATATGGAAATCTGTATAACTGTATGATTATACAATGTCTGTAATTACCATGCCACAAAGATCAATACAGATCCAGACTGATCTTTAATGCAATATCTACCTTTTTCAGAATGTCATCTCCCATATGGCATACTTTTTCTTTTAATCTCTGTTTATCGATCGTACGCACCTGTTCCAACAGCACAACCGAATCCTTTGCCAGATCATACCGACTGGAATCAATCTCAACATGTGTAGGCAGCTTCGCCTTGTTCATCTTGCTGGTGATCGCTGCACAAATCACCGTAGAACTGTGTTTATTTCCCGCTTCATTCTGTATGATAAGTACCGGTCTGACTCCTCCCTGTTCCGAACCAACGACAGGTCGTAAATCAGCATAAAATATATCGCCTCTTCTGATTACCAATTCTTTTCACTCCATTTATTTATTAATATCTTCTGTTGTGAAAAGTATTTCCAATTCTATTCTATGATATTCAGTTCCGGCGTAGATAATTCACTTCCCCGACTTCTTTTCCATCCCTAATATAGACTCTTGGTACACGTCTTCCGATATTACAGATCAGTTCATAGTTGAAGCTGTTTGCCGGTTCCGCAACTTCTTCCACCGTGATCTCTTTATCTCCGCATTTTCCGATCAGAACAACTGTATCACCGACTGCCGTCTCCGGTATATCACTTACATCGATCATAAACTGATCCATACAGACACGTCCGGTGATTGGTGCATACTTACCATGAATGATCACACGTCCGATATTGGACTGTGCTCTTGGATATCCGTCAGCATAACCGGCAGACACGGTTGCTATTCTCATATCATGCGGTGCGACAAATGTCCATCCATAGCCGATACCTGTTCCTGCTTTCACATCCTTCACATGAACTACCTTGGCAAGTAGTTCCATTGCCGGCTTAAGTGCCGCGATCGAATGATCGACTTCATCCGATGGATATAGTCCGTATGTTACGATACCGGATCTTACCATATCAAAGCCTTCATTATCCATCTCCATGATTCCTGCGCTGTTTGATATATGCTTTACAGGAATCGATATACCCCGTTCTTCTAATCTGCCGATCACAGACCGGAATAACGCAAGCTGTCCATTTGCAGCTGTTTTATCGTATTCGTCCGCCTTTGAATAATGTGTAAATATTCCCTCGACCTCAATTCCCGGCATATGCGCAATCTCTACGATATCATTGATACCTGCATCATCACACTGGAAGCCGATCCGACTCATACCGGTATCCATCTTGATATGGATCTTTGCTTTTGTTCCTTTCTTTACCGCATCATCTGAGAGAATGGCACATTCAGCTTTATCATACATAGCAGGTCTTACATCGTATGTGATCAGTTCATCATACTCTGATGGGTCTGTATATCCAAGTATCAACAATGGCTTCTCACATCCTGCATGACGAAGCTCTACCGCCTCATCAATACAGGCAATGGCATAAAAGTCTGCCAGATCAGAAAGGGCTCTTGAAACCTCTACTGCTCCGTGGCCATAGGCATCTGCTTTGATCACGGCAAGCATCTTCATGCTCTCCGGCACACATGCCTTCATCATTTTTATATTTTCTCTGATATTATCCAGATTGATATCTGCTTCTATTCTTCTATATTTATTCATTTGTCTGCGCCTCTGCCTATTATATTTTATACATAAGAACTCATGACCGGACCGATCTCATCGATCAGACTGCCGGCGGTCATAGCCGCCTTTCCATACCGTTTCTTTGCACGATCCCCTGCCAGTCCGTGTATATACACCCCAAGTCTTGCTGCCTCTGCCGGAGATATTCCACCGGCGGATAGCCCTGCGATCATTCCTGCAAGGACATCACCTGATCCTGCTGTTGCCATGCCATCATTACCCGAAGTGTTCATGTAAGTATGCACACCTCCTGCACTGACACAGGTTCTTGCATCTTTTAATACACACACAAGTGTTTCTGCTTCCGCAAATATCCTACACTCACGAATCGGTGCTTCTTTTAATTCAGCCACTGTCTTTCCTGTCAGTCTGGACATTTCCTTTATATGTGGTGTAATAACAAGTGATATATTTCCCGTCTGTCTGCTTATCTCTCCTGCCGTAAGCAAATCTTTATGAGCTGATAAAAGATTAAGGCCATCGGCATCAACAACGATCGTTCCTTTGAAATCCTCCAACACTGTCTTAAGCATACATTCCGCTTCTTTTCCGGTTCCGATACCCGGTCCGATCAGTATAACATCTGCCCATGCACATGCATCCTCTGCACAGAGGACAGCCGTTTTCTCATCCTGATATGTCTTCATCAATGCCTCCGGTAGATATCCGCCTACGATCACTCTGTTATCCTTATGGGTATATACCTTTACCATACCACTTCCAACCCGGTAGGCTGCCGATGCCGCAAGACAGGCTGCTCCCGATATCTCCTGACTACCGGCTATGACTGCTACTTTCCCAAATGTACCTTTATTTCCGTCTTCTGCTCTTTTTGGAAGACGCATCAAGTCTTTTTCTTCGTATGTATATATTTCCGGCATTACTATATCGACTGCTTTTCCCGGAAATCCTATATCTTTTACAAGGATTTCTCCGCAACAAGCACATCCCGGATAAAGTACCATTCCGACCTTCATTAATCCCATTGTTACTGTAAGATCCGCCTTTACTGCAACATTCATCACCTGCCCGGTAGTTGCCGACACCCCGGATGGAATATCTATCGATACGACATATGCCGGAGTATCATTGATCTTCTCAATAATTTTTTGATGAATACCCCTGATATCCCGTTTTAATCCTACACCAAATATCGCATCAACGATAATATCATACTTCTGATCAGGATATTCATCAAGAAGCTTTATACCGAGCTGCTCTAAAATATTCTGCTGAACAGCAAAGCTCTCCGTTGCTTTCCGGATCTGCCCTATGCAATATACATCCGTCTGATAACCCTTTTCTGACAAGATCCGCGCTACTGCCAATCCATCGCCGCCATTATTTCCCTTTTCAACAATAATCAGAACCTTAATATCTGCCATGGTTTCTACACATTGTCCGCTTCTCTGATCAATCGGAAATCTATTTTCAATTTCTCCTGCTACAGCCATAGCCGCTCGCTCCATTAATACGATTCCCGGGATTCCGATCTGATCGATCGAGTTACGATCAATCTCCTGCATCTCATTCCCTGTTGCAAGAAATTTCATAAAACTGCTACCTCCTTCCGTTGGTATATACAAATGCCATGGCTATTACGCCATGGCATTTGTATATATCTGATTGCATTTCTGCTATTTATCTTTTCTTTAAAAACTCAGGTATTCTGATACTGTCATTTGCCTGTGCTGCAGGTCTTGCCGGCTTTGGTGTCGGTGCACTGACATGTGGTTCAACCGGTGTCGTTGTTCTTGTTGTGTTCGGAACTACCGGCTTTACTGTCTGTGCGGAAGAAGCCTCTGACAGGAATGTAGGTCTGATCGATGAACTGCTAAGTGCCTGTCCACCATAAGTAGGTGTCGTTGTCTTTCTTGTCTCACTAAATGAAGCTGTTGTATTCACACTGTCAAGCTTTGGAGCAGCGGTTCCCGCAAATCTGCTTACAGGCGCAGCTGTCTCAGCTTTCTCAAGTCCTGTTGCGATAATCGTGATACTGATCTCCTCACCCATATTATCATTATCAACCGTACCAAAGATGATGTTTACACCATCGCCAGCCTGTTCGGTAAGATAAGTAACTGCATCGTACGCTTCTACGATGCCAATATTTCCTGAGAAGTTTACAATAATATCGGTTGCACCTGATACGGTTGTCTCCAGTAATGGTGAATCCATAGCCTCTTTGATCGCATCAACTGCTTTATTCTCACCGCTTGCTGAACCGATACCGATATGTGCAATACCCTTATCTCTCATAACTGTCTGGATATCAGCAAAGTCAAGGTTGATAAGACCCGGTTTATTGATCAGATCTGTTACACCCTGAACACCCTGCTGAAGAACCTGATCTGCTTTCTTTAACGCATCAGGAATACTTGTTCTCTTATCACAAATCTGCAGTAACTTATCATTTGGAATAACAATCAGGGTATCCACATTCTCTTTTAATCTTGCAATACCATCCATCGCATTCTTCATACGTGGCTTTCCTTCAAAACCAAAAGGCTTTGTTACTACACCAACGGTCAGTATACCAAGATTTCTTGCCATCTCGGCTACAACCGGTGCAGCACCTGTTCCGGTTCCACCACCCATACCACAGGTTACAAATACCATGTTGGCATCCTTTATAATATCAACAATTTCTTCTCTATTCTCCTCAACTGCACTGGCACCGATCTCAGGCTTTGCACCTGCACCAAGTCCCTTTGTCAGCTTCTCACCAATCTGAATCTTAGTTGTGGCTCTGCTTAATGAAAGTGCCTGCTTATCGGTATTGATCGCTATCAGCTCAACACCCTCTACATTTTCATCAATCATTCTGTTTACCGCATTGTTACCTGCGCCACCCACTCCAATTACCAGTATTCTAGCTGGTGTTCTCTCATCGTTAGACTTTATTTCGAGCAAGGTTATTTCCTCCTTCTATATATTTCTTTTATTTCTTGTACGTACGCTCCTACCCCCAGTTTTCTATTCTGTCATAAAATACTTCTCCGCGAAAATATTATCCGCGTGGCAAAAGTATGAGGAGTGTACATCTATATAATCGCATTAATATCTTAATAATACGATTTTTTTATAAATAACGCAACAACTTTTTATCGTAAATTTTACTTATTTTCCTTAAATATTGCATTTCCTGTGCCTGCCGTATAGTCTGTCAGGTCCAATGTTCCGCTTTTTCCTTCAAGTTTTGCAAGAATACTTTCCAGATTCATCAGCTTGTCCTCAAGACCGGTCCCGCTTCCAAGTTCAATCTTTATCTTATCCTTATACAAGACAATCTCGTTATCACTGTTGAACCGGATCTCATCGATCAGGAGCTCGTTCTTATCAATCAACTGTGTCATGGTAAGAATCTCCTGAAACATCGCATCATTGGTTACCGGGAGCTTCTCTCCTACAACGATACGATCAAATTTGAGTCCCTGTATACATGGCACATCAGGAAGCTTCTCAGCCGAAGTCTCAAGCACACGGCCGTCATTATCAAAATAAATATACTGATCCATATAAATCACACAGCCTGCCATGGATTTCTCATATACTGTGATAGTCACTGTATGCTTACCGATCACCTCTAGCTGAAACTTATCAACAAACGTTACATCCTCTACCGGATGAAGTTTGTTTTCAATATAGAAAAATAATGTATTGTCTGCTTTCTTTCCTTTTGTAACAATGTCGATCACTTCATCCTTTGTGTAATGGACATTTCCGGACACCTGTATCTTCGTCAGGCTATAGGACTTTATAACATAAATGTATGCACCCATGCACAGCAACAATAATGCAGCCAAAATGATCAAAAATATCTTTCCGGCTTTCTTCTTTTTCTTCTGTTCAGATTTTTGCACATTCTGTTCTTTCTGCATATCTACATTCATCCTATACTACATCTTCTATCTTCCCGGTTTTATCTGCCTTGCAACTGCAAACATCAGTCCCATTTCAAGTAACAGGAAGAAAATCGAACTGCCACCGTAACTGATAAACGGAAGCGGCACACCTGTCGGAGGTATCGTATTTGTAACAACACTGATATTGATCAATACCTGTACTGCAATATGTGCCATGACCCCAACCGCTATCAATCCTCCAAATCGATCACCTGAATTGATAGCAAGCACTGTACATCTGTAGATCAGTAAAATAAACATTATGATCGTAAGCACAGCTCCAAATAAGCCCAGTTCCTCACATATAACAGAAAATATCATATCATTATGTGATTCCGGAATAAATCCCATCTTCTGAATACTGTTTCCAAGCCCTCTGCCAAAGAATCCACCGGAACCAATCGCGTATAGCGACTGCATGGTCTGGTATCCATCATCGTATTTCTCCGGAGCAAGCCAGATACGGATACGATCTGCACGGTATCCTGCTGTAGCGATAAATACCACACACATCAGGATTCCCAGAACGCCCATCAATATAAAATGCCAGTTCTTCGGGCTCGCTACAAATACAATGATCATCACGATCCCAAAACAGATGATCGCCGTACTCAAGTTCTCGATCGCGATCAACACGATCGTTATGAGCGGAAGCAGGAGCATCTTTGCAAGTCCCTTGATCGTATTCAGGCTTCGGGGTTTTCTGGTACAAATATCTGCTGTATAAACGATCAGTGCCAGCTTTGCAAATTCGGATGGCTGAAAGCCAAATGCTCCGATATATATCCATCTGGTCGAACCATGACTCGCACTTCCTATAATGTACACCAGCACCAGAAGTGCTATTGCCACATACAGAAAATATTTGGAGTATCTCGCATATCTGCGATAATCAATCTTGGATACCAGAAACATTCCAACCAGTGCAACAAGTTCAAAAACAAGCTGTCGTTTTGCAAAATATGTACTGTCGTCATACAATTCATCCGCCCGGTATGAGCTGGTACTGTATACCATAACCAGCCCGAACAGGACAAGCCCCAATACAATTCCAAACAGCGGATAGTCGAAGTAGCGTCCGCTGTACCATAACGGCTGTTTTCTGCTATCTATCTCATTTGTATCTGTTTTCCTGTTTCTGTCATTCAAATATTTCACTCCTTAAAATCGCGGACATATTCTTTGAACATTCTTCCTCGCTGTTCATAATTGTCGAACATTCCCCAGCTTGCACATGCCGGAGAAAGGAGAACTGCTTCCCCATCTTTTGCATTTTCATGACAATATTTTACTGCTTCTAACAGATCGTCTTCAAATACAATATTATGGAATCCGTGTTTTTTGGCAGTCTCTGCAATCTTCTTCGCTGTCTGACCGATCAGAACAAGGCATCTGACTTTTCCGTCAAATGCATCAATCCACTCATCATAAGTAGAGCCTTTATCATAACCTCCACCGATCAGATAGGTTGGTTTTACCATTGCCTGAATTCCCTTGATGGCTGCATCCGGGTTCGTTCCCTTGGAATCATTATAATAATCCACGCCAGCTACAGTCTTTACATACTCTATTCTATGCTCTACAGCCTTAAAGCTTACTGCAACATCACGAATAATATTAACCGGCACTCCCATATAATATGAGATACCGACAGCTGCAAGTACATTTTCAACATTATGTGCCCCAAGCAGGATCAGATCCTTTAACGCAAGAACATCAATCTTTTCTCCGTTTGCTTCAATCTTGATATGACCATCCTCTACATATACACCTCCGGCAGGCTTCTCCAGTCTGCTGAAATATACAACTCTCGGACGAATCCCCTCTGCCATTGCTCTTGTATGTTCATCATCATAGTTTAATACAACCACATCTTCTTCTGTCTGATTTTTTGTAATCGATTTCTTGACATTTCCGTAATTCTCAAATGTATAATGACGATTCAGGTGATCCGGTGTAAGATTTAAGACAGCACTGACATTTGGATGAAAATCCACGATCGTTTCTAACTGAAAGCTGCTGATCTCCGCTACTGTCGCACTGTCGTCATCTGTTGTATCGCAAAGCTCTGTATATGGGATACCGATATTTCCGACTACGATAGTCTTTGGATTCCATGCTTTGACGATCTCTCCGACAAGTGCAGTTGTGGTTGTCTTGCCATTGGTTCCTGTGATCGCAGCGATCTTACCTTTACCGAAATAATATGCAAGTTCAATCTCACTCCATACCGGAATACCTGCTTTTTTTACTTCTTCTACAAAAGCAGAATCAACCGGAATACCGGGGCTTATAACCATAATATCTGTCTGCTTCAATACTTCATCTGTTAATTTCCCAAGAAGGATCGTAACAAGCTCCGACCGGGAAAGCTTCTCCATCAGATCATTCTTATCTCTTTTTTCGTTTTCATCAAACAACGTAACCTTTACGCCGTGCGCGATCAGAAGCTTTGCCGCACTGATTCCGCTCTTACCTGTACCTGCCACTAAAGCATTTTTAAAATTCATTTTTCATATCCTCCGTATTAAACAGCCAGTAAACCTACAACACAAAGCACGGCTGTTACTATCGCAAATATTGATACAACCTTTGTCTCAGGCCATCCGGAAAGCTCAAAATGATGATGGATCGGTGCCATTTTGAACACTCGTTTTCCGGTCAGCTTGAATGAAACTACCTGAATGATAACCGATAATACTTCTATAAAATAAATGAATGCCACGATCAGAATAAATAACGGCATCTTAAGCATATATGCGATCGATGCTACAAATCCTCCAAGCGCAAGTGAGCCGGTATCACCCATGAACACTCTTGCCGGGTATACGTTATAAACAAGGAATCCTAATAAACTTCCCGTAGCTGCACAGGAGATCGGTGCAAGTCCTGAACCGGTTCCGATTGCAACAACTGTAAAGAATGTAGCGATCAGCGCTGTTACAGATGATGCAAGGCCATCTAATCCGTCTGTAAAATTTGCTCCGTTTACAGTTCCAAGTACTACAAAGAACAGTAATACGATGTAAAACCACTTATTAAGAACAACTGTCTTCCCGATAAACGGAATAATGATCTCATTGTTGATCTCGGTATATTTCTCAATATAATATGCAAATATGGTAGTTACAACGAACTGTCCCAACATCTTCTGCCAAGCACGAAGCCCCATGGAACGTTTCATCACTACCTTAATGTAGTCATCGAGAAATCCAATCAATCCAAAACCAAGTGTTACAAATAACACCGGCAGAATATCCGGATAATCTTTCATATAAAATAACGAGGTGATCACCAAACTGAGCAGAATGATCAAACCACCCATCGTCGGGGTTCCTGACTTCTTCAAATGCGTTTCCGGGCCATCATCTCGTACAAACTGTCCAAATTTCAGTTTCTTTAAAAACGGAATTACGATCGGGCTTAACACCACACTGATTCCAAATGCTATAAGTATCGGTAAAATAATTGAAAAATCCAAGTTCATTTTTTGTACTCCTTACCTGCCATTTTTTATGAAACGGCTATATTTTTTCCTCATGTATGAGGTAACTTTCTTATTCTTCCTTCTGTATTCCCAAGTATGGCAGAATATTGGAAAAAACTTCCTGTACAACCGGAGCTGCAATAGTACCGCCATAATATATGCCCATCGGTTCATCGATCATAACAAATGCCATTATCTGCGGATCATACGCCGGTGCAAAACCTATGAACGATGATATGTATTTTCCCGTTCCTCTGGGATATTTCTCACTGGTTGCTGTCTTGCCACCGATCCTGTAGCCTTCAACCTGGGCTTTACTTCCACCGCCTTCCGCTACTACCGATTCCAACAGATCCCGCATCAATGCTGATGTTTCACTGCTGACTGCCTGTTCTGTGACCGGATATTCCAGATTTGTTGTCACCTGATTATCTGCATCCGTCACCTTCATACCGATATGCGGTGTAATCTTATTTCCACCATTTATAACAGTAGCTGCTGCTGTCACAAACTGGATCGGTGATATCTGAATCGATTGTCCGAATGACATTGTTGCCAGTTCCACCGGCCCGATATCGGAAAGCTTATGCATAATGGAATTTGCCTCACCCGGAAGATCAATCCCGGTTTTCTGAAACAAGCCAAGCTTCTGATAGGTCTGATACAGATTCGTGGCTCCTGTTTGTTCCCCGATCGTCATAAATGCCGGATTACAGGAATTCATCAGTGCATGCCGGAAGTCTTCCGAACCATGCCCCGTCGTCTTATGACATCGAATCCGTCGATCCTCTACGATCTTATATCCCGGACAGTAAAAGGTATCGGATAAGGACACTGTTCCTGCCTCCAATGCCGCCGTCGCTGTTACAATCTTAAATGTCGATCCCGGTTCATAAGTATCACTGACTGTAAAATTACGCCACATATTATTCAGCGCATCCATCTTCTGCGCTTCCGTCATACTCTCATAACCGTCAATCCCTGTATTTAACTGAAACGGATGGTTCAGATCATACTCCGGAACATCAACCATGGCATATATCTCGCCATTTTTCGGATTCATGATAATCATCGCCACACGTTTTGCCTGCTTTTCTTCCATAACAGCAAGCGCTGCCTGTGTTGCATATTTTTGTATTGTCAAGTCCATTGAAAGTACCAGATTATCTCCCGGTACAGGACTTACTCTCGTTTCCTTTACATTTGGTAATTCGATTCCTTTTGCATCCGTTACTGTACGGATGCTGCCATCTTCTCCTGCCAATATCGCATTATACCATACCTCAAGACCGACAATACCCTGATTGTCAGATCCTGTGAATCCAAGGACCTTGGAAGCAAGACTTCCATAAGGATAATACCTTTTATAGTCCTCGTCAACCTTAATTCCGGCAACATTCAATTCTCTTATGGCATCTCCGGTTGTTTTATCTATATTGGCTGCTATCAATTCTCTCGATGAAACCTTTTTCACCTTTTTGCGGATATCCGCTTCAGCCTTATCCAGACGTTCATTTAAGACACGGATAACTTCTTCCTCATCTTCAATCTGGCTGTGGATAACAGATACAGAACAGACTGCCTTGTTATCAGCCAGAATGTTGCCATTTCTGTCATATATCTTTCCTCTCGGCGCCTTGATGCTTCGCTCTCTTTCGTGAAGTTGTGTCGCTGCGCTGTCATAATAGTCTGCTTTTGCAACCATCAGATATGCGAGTCTTCCCATCAGCAATACCGCTGCCATTACCAGTGCGATACACATAAAATATATCTTACGTCGGTTAAAACTATATAGCTTCATGCTGACCGCCGCGTTTGTTTATCCTTATATCTTATTACTTTTCCCGGACAAATATGCCACCGGCGATAATGTCCCGGATATTTCCATTTTTATTCATCTGTAACCTTGGCTTCTGTCGTACCCTCTGTTGTGTCCTCGGATGACGCTGTTGTATCATCCTCTGTGGTATCGTCTTCTGCTGTACTTTCTTCTGTAGAAGAAGCTTCTCCTGTCGAATCTTCTACATCACCTTCAAATGGAGAACTGATCGGTTCATCTTTACCATTATAGGTTACATCTTCATCACTGCTCTGATATACATTCATATACGGAAGCAGATCTTCCATGATTGCATGAAATAAAAGTGCTCCGGCACCTGATGTAGACTGACTCTCTACATCCGGCTCATCTACTGCTACATAGAGCATGATCTGTGGATTCTCTACAGGTGAAAATCCTATAAATGATAATACATAATTTCCCTTATTTCTCGGGATCTTTTCTGCTGTACCTGTCTTACCGCCGATCGTATAGCCTTCAACCGCTGCTCTGGAACCGGTACCCTCAGTAACTACGCCGGCCATATACTGCTTCATCAGATTCGATGTGCTCTTTGATACTGTCTTACGAACAAGTTCCGGTTCATTGTTCTCTATGATGCTTCCATCCTCATCTACAATCTGTCTGACCGTATGAGGTGTATAATAATTACCACCGTTGATCAATGAACAAAAGGCCGCTGCCATCTGGATCATTGTTACATTGATACCCTGTCCAAAGGATGAAGTAGCAAGCTCAACCGGATTCAGATTTTCTTCCGAATATACAAGTCCGCTTCCCTCACCGGAAAGATCGATACCTGTCTGGCTTCCAAAATTAAATATATCCTGATACTTGGAAAAGGTTTCTTTTCCTTCTGACTTTGCAATCTGCATTAATGCCACGTTACAGGACTGTTCTAATGCCTGCTTTAATGTAAGTGTACCGTCACCAGTTCGGTTATGACAATAGATCGGATCTGTACCATCCGCTACGATCTCGTAACCCTTACAATAAAATGTATCTCCGTCTTTGACCACACCATCTTCAATCGCTCCTGCAATCGTAAACGGTTTAAATGTAGAACCCGGCTCTAAGATATCACTGATACAGTAATTTCTCCAAACCGCATCTAAGGCTTCATATGTCTGATCACTTGTCAGATCATCGATCGTCTTCTTAAATTCATCATCTGTCATGGATGAAAAATCATATGTGATCTTTTCCGGATCTTTCGGTTCTTCCGTTGTTGCATCTGTAGTGTCCTCAGAAGATCCTTCTTCACTGCTGTCTTCCGTCGCAGCCTCTGTACTCTCTGTAACAGTAACTTTCATATTACGAAGCGCATCTGTATCCATCGGCTCATTCGGATCATAGCTGTAAGATGTACTCATACCGAGAACCTCTGCTGTATCCGGATCCATCGCAATAACACCGATCTTCTTTGCGCCGGTCGTTTTCATGTATTCTTCTATATTATCTTCAATGATCTTCTGAATATTCAGATCGATAGTCGATACTACTGTATATCCATTCTGCGCGGGCACCGTAACCGATTCTACGGTATTATCATTTGTCAGATATCCGTAGGTCTTACCGTTTACGCCATTCAGATAGCTGTTATAGTAGCCTTCGATTCCACCCTGTCCGACATTTCCGCTTACTGTATAACCAAGCAAATGGCAGGCAAGACTGCCATTTGGATATTTTCTTTTATATTCCTCTTCAAAGCGCACACCGATCACATCTGCGCCGTCTTTTGTACTGCAAAATTCCTGAAAGGCTTTCACATCTGTATAAGCAAGTCCCTTCATGGCGACACTGTAAAAGGAATCCGTATTCTGCATACACTCATCGAACTTCGATTCTTCCATGTTGAAATATTTTATCAGCGCAGCCTTTGTTGCTTTCTTGCCTGCTTCTGTCCGCAGAATATTTTTTGGCTCAAGTATAAGATTATATACCTTCTCGCTTGTTGCAAGAACATTTCCGTTTCGGTCTACGATATCTCCCCGTTCAAATGGTATATCAAGACTATCATAAGATTTCTGATCCAGCACTTCCTCCTGATACTCCTGACCTTTTGCAACACTGATATAAATAACTCTTGCAACTAATACCGCAAAGAATATTACTGCCGCGAAAAAAATGATAAGCAGTCTTGTCTTCATTCTTTTTAAGAACTGTTTTCCTTTTATTGACATATAGTTCCACCTTTATAAAATATTTTTCTGTTATGCTGTTCTTCCTGCTCCTGCATAACGCAAAATTTCCTGAGGCTTATTTAGTCTCAGGAATGTTCTTGTACTGTACAACATAATCATCGCTGTTTTGTGAATAATAAACAGTTTGTCCCGGCTTTGAATATGTCATACCAAGTTCTGTTGTAGCGATCTTATATATTTCATCCAGATCTGTCATGCTGTCCAGACCTGAGCTGTATTCTGCATTTGCATTCAGCTGTTCATTCAGCTGGCTCTGAAGGCTTGTAACCTCTTTCTTGCTTTCTTTTACATCTGCAGATAATTTCAGTACAATAAAACATAATCCTACTGCACATATTACCGCAAATGTCAAGAACAGTCCATGCCTTAATTCATCTACCCATCTTCTGTCTCTCTGTCTGACAGCCGGTGCCTGTTTTGTTCTTACCTGTTTCTTTCTCTGTGGCATCTGCTTTCTTGCAGGTGCTGCTGTCTGTCTCTCCGGTCTTCTTCCGGCAGGATGACGTTCCGGCATCTCAGTTTTCCTTACAGGTTCATATTCTCTTCTGACCGGTTCTGCTGAATAATCCAGCTTTCGAACCGTACTTCCGTCTATGTAGTAGTGATTCCGTCTTTCTGACATTTTAAAACACCCCTTTTATATATTCATACCTTTTTCAAACACCCTGAGTTTTGCACTTTTGGATCTTGAATTTATTTCCATTTCTTCTTCTGTTGGAAGAATCGGTTTTCTTGTTATCACTTTTCCTTTTGATTTTCTTCCGCATGTGCACACCGGAAAATTCGGTGGACAAATGCACGGGTTTTCATTTTTACGAAATGCATTTTTCACAATCCTGTCTTCTAACGAATGGAATGTGATGATACATAATCTTCCGCCCGGTTTTAAACAGTCGATCATTCCATCAATGGAATTCGTCAGTACTTCAAGCTCATGATTCAATTCGATGCGAATCGCCTGAAATGTCTGCTTTGAAGGATGTCCCTGAGCATTTCTTACTTTTGCGGGAATCGATCCACGGATGATATCGTTTAATTCTTCTGTCGTTTCTATCTCTTTATTCTCACGATATTTCACAATATGATATGCAATGCTTTTTGCAAATCGTTCTTCGCCATATTCCTTAAGTATATGAAAGAGCTCCTGCTCGGTATATCCATTTACGATATCCTTCGCAGTCTTTGTCTGGCGATCATCCATACGCATATCAAGGGGAGCATCAACCCGATATGTGAATCCTCTATCCGCATTATCGAGTTGATATGAAGATACGCCGAGATCCAGCAGTATCCCGTCCACCTGACTTATATTTAGCTCGTCTAGTATGCTTTTAAAATTCTGATAGTTATCTCTTACGACTGTGATACGATCACCGTACTCTGCCAGTCGTTCTTTCGCTGTCGCGATCGCCTCACCATCCTGATCGATGCCGATCAGATGACCATCCGATCCAAGTCTTTTCGCTATTTCTCTCGAATGTCCGGCTCCCCCAAGGGTTCCATCCATATAAACACCATTCGGTTTGATATTCAAATTTTCAATGGTTTCATCCAGTAAAACCGATGTATGTTTAAATTCCATAACTACCACTTCTGTCCTTATATTCTGAAATCCAGTTCGTCCAGCTTGTCTGCAATCTCATCCATATTCAGGGATTCTTCATTATTGATCTCATCCCATGCTTCCTTATTCCAGATTTCTGCTTTTTCTCCGTTACCTATGATGACAACATCTTTTTCGATATTGGCAAATGTACGAAGTGTCTGTGGAATGATCACTCGACCCTGTGCATCCGTTTCGCACTTTACTGCTCCTGAGTTGAAGAAACGCTTGAACTGTCTCGCACTCTTATTCGTCATCGGGAGCTGGTTCAGCTTGTCCGCAAACTGCTGCCATTCATCATTCGGATAAACATACAGACAATTGTCCAGACCTTTTGTGATCATGAAGGTGCAGCCGAGTTCCTCTCTAAGCTTGGATGGCATGATAAGTCGCCCTTTGGTATCTAATCTGTGTTCATATTCACCTGTTAAACACTTGGACACTCATTCCACCTTCTTTCGACTCATTTCCTCCACTTTGTGGCACCAATCCACCACTTCACTCCACTTATAGGGTAATTCTATACTACTTAACTAAAAAAAGCAACCACAAATATGAAAATTTCACATTTGTAGCTGCCTTAATTTTTTGTGCATCGTAGTTTCGTAGTTGCCCCTGCAATCTCCTGTATAATAAGTATTGACATTTGCGTAGTTTCGTTTATGAGACTTGCACTAGCTGTCAGCACCAAGCCCTTGTTTGAACCCATAAGGGTGAGTTAGGGCGACTGCTGACAAATCGGCGTGCGAGTCGAATAGAAACTTAGCAAGTCAGGCTTATTATACAGGAGGCTGCAGGGGCAACTACAGAACTACGATACACAAAAAAGGACATCCACGCCATTGTGGATGTCCCGTTTGTATGTTTGTATGTGTTTTTACACCTGAGTGTACATTCCGGTGGGGGATGATCCCATTTTTAGAAACACGCAACCTTGTACATATTCTTTCTGCTGATCACACCTATGTCTTCCAGAGTGTTCACCATTCTGTATACCGTTGCGATTCCTATGCTGTCATCTCTTTTGACAGCCTTGTAATATATTTCCTTACAAGAAGAACAGTCTTCATCCAGAATAATATCTAACAGAATGCATCTCTGTTTTGTAATGCGAAATCCCTGTTTTCTAAGCTTCTCGATCACTGCATCCTTCCGGTTTGGTTCTCCCTGATATCTTACATAACCAAACACATTGTCATTACGGATTTCCTGAACAATCATTTTATTCCTCCATTTTTATATCAATAAATATAACTACTACGTTCTTATGTTGGTTAGTATATTCTAACATTCGTTAGTTGTCAATAATTATTTATATATTTTGTGAACAAATAACTGTTTTTTCCGAATCCCGGTGACTACTGTTCAATATCTATGGCTTCTGCAGCTTCTGTCTGATCCACATCCTGATCTTCCTGTGGTTCTTTACAGTATGCAAATGTAATCACAGCCTTAAACAGATCTCCATCGATCACAATGTTAAAATCCGCATGTTGAAGCTGACACAGGCTTCTTGTAATGGATAAGCCGAGTCCGCTTCCCTCTGTATTTCTGGAACTGTCACCTCTTACAAAGCGTTCCATCAGTTCATCACTTGAAATATTCAGCGGTGCTTCTGATATGTTCTTGAACTCTATACATACCTTCGCAGGTTCTTTGATGCTCTTTTTAAGATCACGGATCACATTTCCATCTTCATCGGTTATATAAGTATTTACATATAACCGAGTCCCCGGCATCGTATATTTGAATGCATTATTTAATAGATTATCAAATACTCTCCAGAGGTGTCTGCCATCTGCTTCGATCCCTGCGCGATCCTTTGCGAGATTCGTTACCAGCGTGATGTTCTTCTGCATCAATTTGTCAATATATTCACCGGATGCCTGTTCTGCGATCATATTCGCATCCATGTTTACAAGCTCTACCTTTACATTTCCGGTCGATGCCTTAGAAGCATCCACAAGATCCACGATCAGTTTTTTTAACCTTGCTGACTGCCTTGCTATTACTTCTATATAAGAAGCCTCAGGTTCTTTTTCAATATCCTCCTTCTGAAGCAGATCGACATAGTTAATAATAGAAGTAAGCGGTGTCTTGATATCATGCGATACATTCGTGATAAGCTCCGTCTTCATCCGTTCACTTTTCATCCGGTCATCTACCGCAAGCTGGACACCTTCATTGATATGATTCAGATTCTCGCCATGTTCTTTGAACTTTCCAAACATGAATCTTGTATTTACCTTATGACCATACTCGCCCTTTGCAAGCTTGTCACCACCCTGGAAAAGCTCCTGCATCATACAGACAAATGCCATATAGGCAATTGCACAGATGATCTTCAACAGCATTAATACAATAAATCCAGCTTCATTTATATATACAGCATTAAAAACAAGCAATGCTACTATAATTTCAACGATCGTAATTACGATATACAAAAGGAACGCTTTTATTATAAATGGAACCTTGCTGAATACATACCGGAAAAATGCGGTTATCTTTCCCGATTTTCCAAATAGTTTGCGACCCAGTCTGACAATCCATGATGTATTAAGCAGATTCGACTGTTTGACTCTTGCGATCAGATTGTTGATCAGTAAAAGTCCGACCGTACAGATACAACCCAAACCGATCAGACATACAATAGTCTCAATATCATGTCCTGTAATATTGCTATCAATAAAATAATGAAGCCGGTCTGTACCGCTGTAACTATAATAAGCATATGATAAGGAATAACTGATATTCTGTGCAAAAGCAATCAACAGACTTATCAAAACGACTATTCCAGTCAATATAATTTCAACCGGAACCTTTTCTGTTTTTCTTACAACACCGTCTTTACCGGATAATACCATACTTGTGATCATGAATATGATACACAAAACAAAATCAAGTCCAAAGAAGAGCAGGATTCTGTTCTTTCCCGAAGCAGCCTTGCTGATCGCCTGTAGGCTCTTATTCATACGTGAAGAAACGTCAGATGTGCCGTCGATATATAAATTACCGGAAGCATATATCGTAATATCGTCTCCTGCATAATTGCCAACGATTACGGTATATCCATCTTTTATGATCGGATAATACATATCATCCTCCGCATAATACTCGTACTGCTTTGTCGTTCCGTTTGCTGTGATCGCTATCTGATTTCTATTATAAGAAATCGTTACTCCCTCCGGCGTATTGTATGAACCGGAACTCTCTATTTCCTCCTCCATTGTTGTTGAATCTTCTGATGTTGCAGACTCTTCCGATATTCCTGAATTCTTGGTTTCGGCTTCCGTCTCTGCTTCCGTATCTGTGGTATTTCCCTCCAGATCACTCAGATCAATTCCATAATCATCAGACACCTCTGACCTGGAAAGAGCTGCTTCATCCGGCATACGCAGGTTAACATAATTATAATTGTTTCCTTCTTTTTCCACACCGATACTCTGTGCTTCCTTATAGGTATCATATCTCAGAATCTTTCCTGTAGGAATACCGGTCGTCGTACTGACAACTGCTTTCTCTCCTAAAACTCCATATACTAATGCTTTTTCCGGCAGATTATCTGTCTGCGCCAGCATAATGGAATTTGATTCACCCGTTTTTGAAGAATCCCAATCATCACCAACACTCACATACAGATCTGTTTTCGCATATCCATATATTTTCTCCAAATCCTCTTTATAGGTACGATCATATTTATCAAATGCATTTTCCTTTTCCGACAACAGCATCAGAAAATCACTTGCATCGACAACATTATCATGATTCATATCCTTTTTCTGCAAAGCATCGGGATCGTATTCATAGTCTCCCCATTCATCATCACTGTAACTGATATCCAGAGTATTTCTAATATACTCGGCACCACGATTCACACAGGTAGTCAACATCTCGCTCTGATAATCCGCTTCCAGTTCTGCCCGCAGCTCCGATTCCGATCTGCCCTGAAATATTCCGGCTTCATACATATCAAGCAGTACATAACCCAATATAAATCCAACGCTGCAGGTGATAAAAAATAACGTATAGATCAGTAATTTAAAGGGATTGTTATTTTTTAACTTATTCATGTTTCGCATTCTCCATTCCTGTCAGACTGTATAGAGGTTTACTGATATTCCATCTTATAACCTCTGCCCCAGATCACCTTGATATATCTTGGTTCTCCGGGATTAATCTCTATCTTTTCACGCAAATGACGGATATGGACAGCTACCGAACCTTCGGCTCCGAGCGGTGTTTCTTTCCAGACTTCCTTGTAAATATCTCTCGGTGAAAATACCTGTCCCGGATGTTCCATCAGAAGTCTTAAAATATCATATTCTGTCGGTGTCAGACTGACCAGTTTGCCATCGACCGTAACCTGCTTGGAATTATCATTCAACTCAATTCCCCCGATCACGATCGCATCTTTCTTGATCTGTCCGCTTCCAAGCTGCATATATCTTCGAAGCTGCGATTTCACTCTGGCGATCACCTCTACCGGATTAAACGGCTTGGTAATGTAATCATCTGCACCCACTTCCAGTCCAAGGATCTTATCTGTATCTTCACTCTTTGCGGTCAGAAGGATAACCGGCAGATTCGTCTCCTCGCGGATCTTTAACATCGCTGTGATCCCATCCATCTCCGGCATCATGATATCCATTAACACCAAATGGATGTCATGCTCTTTGATCTGCTCTAACGCTTCTTTTCCGTTGTAAGCTTCATAAATATTGTAGCCGGATGTTTTCAGGTAAATCTTTAAAGCTGATACGATATCTTTCTCATCATCGCAAATTAGTATATTATACATTTCTTTTCTCCTCGTCCGAAAATATGATTGTTGTCTGTATCTTATCGGGTACGTGTGCGCACCACGCATTCCTTTTTAGGATACAGCAAACCGCTGATATTTTCCATATCTTTCTTTGACGGTATCATTGTAAGGCTTTCTACCATTAAGATACAATTTGGGATATCCTTAAGATTTATTAAGATGTGGGGACGATAGAAGTGTGGAATGATATATCTTCATTTCGCAAATCACTCTCGTTCTATCCTCGATGCAGCGGTACATAAAGTTGCAAAAGACGCAACTTAAGTACCGGCACTCGGATAGGTTTGCTACATGAAATATATCATTCCACACTTCTATCTGTATATTGGTATGGCAATATACTTATTACACATTTGTTTTTACAAATCTAAATATCATTGTTAACCATGTGAAATATTAAAAGTTATGGATGTCAATTCTTGTCTTTGTTTTTTTTAGGTGATACACTTATTAGGCTTATTTTAGATTTTTTAAATGCATAGAATGCATGAAACACATAATGCACTATTAAAGTTTTTATAAAGGAGTTTGATACATATGACAAAGAAAGAGGTTCTGGAAATCCGGCATCAGTTTGCGCAGGCTACCTGTTCGATCGATAAGATCTGTGGCTGCTATGTGGATGGTGACAGACGTAAAATTGCGACAATGAAGGAAGCATTTCTCTCTCTGCCGGAGGAGGAAGCATTTAAATATTTTGAGATCTTTAAGAAAAATCTGTCCGGCTCGATCGGAAAGAATCTGATCACGATGCCGTTTCCCACAGATTCGGAATTTGACGGCGGTACGCAGGAATTTCTGTTAAAGCTGCGTAACAGCAAATTAGAGGATGATGAACTGATCGACCAGTTCTATGATAAGGTAATCGAGAATTATGACTATACCGGAAACTATCTGATCCTGCTGATCCATGATATATATGACGTACCCGGAAAGACCACAGACGGACTGACAATGGATGATGCCTCGGATGAGATCTACGAATACATCATGTGCTGTATCTGCCATGTTAATCTGTCAAAGGCAGGACTTAGTTATTTTGATTCGGAGAACACCTTCCACAACCGTATCCGTGACTGGATCGTGGATGTTCCTGATATCGGTTTCCTGTTCCCTGCATTTATCGACCGGACAGCCGATATCCATAATGTCCTCTACTATACGAAGAAGCCGGAGGAAATCCATGAAGAATTTATCCGCTATATTCTCGGAACGGGAATGCCTGTAACTGCCGGTAATCAGAAAGAGGCGTTCCAGACGATCATCACCGATACACTCGGAATGGACTGTGATTATGAAGTGATCCGGAATATCCATGAGAATCTGAATGAAATGATCGAGGAACAAAAAGATAGTCCGGAGCCACTGACCTTATCCAGAAATTCATTAAAGAATCTTCTGGAAACCTCGGGAGTATCCGAAGAAAAACTGCAGACCTTTGATGCAAACTTTGATCGCGCCGCTGCTGCTTCCGTGAACCAGCGTCCGGTTGCCGAAGGTTCCGAAGAGACGCTGCCTGCACCGGCTCCGGGAAAAGTACAGCTCTATGCAAATAATATCGCCAGTACAAAATCATTTGAAGTAAAGACTCCGGAGGTTGTGATCAAGGTCAATCCTGACCGCGCCGATCTCGTAGAGACCCGTGAGATCGATGGACGGAAATGTATCGTAATCGAGATCACAGATGAAGTATCCGTAAACGGAATTCCTGTAAAATATTAAAAAATGCCCCACTGATCATACAAATGCCTGTAAGCAGATATCTTCCTATGATCAGTGGGGTATATTTTTTACACCTGTATCTCCACATGACTGCCGCCCTGATGATCCTTAGTAACCAGGATCTGGCGGTCGATACGATGCTTCAGCTCTTCCACATGAGATATGATACCAACCAGATGATCGGACTCGGACAACTCAGCCAGTACATTTAATGCCTGCTCCAGAATATCAGAATCCAGTGAGCCAAAGCCTTCATCGATAAATAATGTATCAATTCTTACACCTGCCGCATTTGCAGATACAATATCGGCAAGTCCAAGTGCCATAGACAGAGATGCTACAAATGCTTCCCCGCCGGACAGTGTTTTGACATCTCTTTCTTTTCCCGTCCGATGATCCAGCACGAACAAATCAAGCCCTCTGTTTCCTGCAGTCTTCTGTCCGCGTTTCAGCTCAAACTGGTTGCATACGATCTGGCGCAGTCTGTGATTCGCACTGTCTATAATGCGGTCAAAATAGACCTCCTGTATATAGGTTTCCAGCTTATAATTACCAAGTGCGGCCTGTGAAAGATCCTGAAGCTTACTGTATTTCTTATAGATATTCAGATATGCTCCATAATCCTTCTTTAATTTGCTGTATGCTGCCTTATTCTTAACTAATCGTTCCGCGATTGCATCATGCCTGATGGCAACACTGTTTTTCTTCCGGATCGTGCGTTCTATCTGCCCGGATATCTGTTCAAGCAGAACCGTTGATGTCGTACAGAAATGTGTATAACATTCTCCGTAGCCGCCTGCCTGCTTTTCCAGTTCCTGTTCATCTGCAAAATCATTTTCTTGATTGCTGTCAGGAAGCTTCTGTATCACACTTTCGTCATTTACAGATGTGTTCATTTCTCCGCTGTCCGTTTCAAGTGCAGAAAGAACATCTTTCTCCAACTGCCATTCCTGTCTGTATTGCATATTCTGATCTTCTGCATCACGTTTCAGATTTGTTTCCAGTGCAGAGAGTTCCTTTGCAAGTTTATTATAAGTATCTCTTGCCTCTGTCTTCTTCCGGTTCACCTCGGCAATCTCATTTCTCACCTGTTGCAGTTGCTTCAGGATATCCGACTCATCCCCCCGGATCTCCTGTCGCATCTGTGCCGCGGCTGCCTGCTTTGCCGTGTAACTCCGGTCTGCCTCCTGATATTCCTCTGTTACCCGCACTTCCGTTTCTTCCAGTTCTTTTATCTGCAAACGAAGCTCGCCAAGCTGCCTTTTATGTTCCTGATAACTTCTGTGCTCTTTCTCAAGTGTCCGCAGTCTGGCTTCTGTTTCCTCTGTCCTTTTCTCCCAGATTACATGTAGTTTTCTGACCTCATCTATCAGAACATCAGCCTGTGCTGTCTGATCCGGTATGGTAAAGGCTGCCATCTCCATAACCGCTGCTGTTGTCTGATTCCGTTTTTCTTCCAGACGACCATTCAGGCTTCCAAGTTCATTTTCTTTTCGTCTGAATGAAGCATCCGCCTGATCAAATGCAGCACGAAGCTTCTTTACCATTTCTTCTGTTACAACAGCTCCGTCACAATGTGCCTTTTCCGGATGTGTCTTACTTCCACAGACCGGACACGGTGTTCCCTCCTGTAGGTTCGCTGCCAGTTCTCCACAGATCTGATCATTCCGATTTCTGATAGCTTCCTCGTAATTCGCATTTGCCTGATTCCGCTTCTCAAATGCGCTCCGATTATCAACCACCATCTGCTGTTTCTTAATTTCCAGATGATCAATCTCCAGACATTCTTTTTCAAGCTCCTGTAACCGCTGCATACGTTCTGCAATCTGCTTCTTTTCTGTCTGAACCTTCTCAAGCTTCACCTGTGAAGTGTCACCCGGATTCACGATCTGTTCCAGCTCCTCGGTCTGCTTCTGAAGTTTCTTCTTTGTTGCAAGAATATCCTGTCTTTTCTTTCCTGCCTGATGGCATACCTGCTCCACAAGCAGCAGTTCTTTCTCCATCTCATTTAACCGCACAAAAGAATCTGCCTGTTTCTGAAGCTCCGCCTGTCTCAGCATAAGCGGTTCTGTAGACTGTGCTTCCATACTATGATTCTGTGCTTCTGCACTGACAAATTCCTGCTTCACCTGTCTGTATGCATCGAGATGTGCCACATAGCCATCATAGGTCTGACCAATGATTCTCTTATTTTTCTCGATTGCTGTATACCAGTTGTCATATTGGTTATTGGTCTGTGTATAACTCTCAATCTGATGATGCAGATCTTTCGCCTGCTTTTCTTCGATCTGATTCAGGCTGTGCAGCTCTTCCAGAATATCATCAAATGCCAGATGACGATTTTCCAGATGCTCCGGCAGATCCTGAAGCCCTGTTTTATAAAGCTCCGTTTCATCCGGCAGCTCTACTCCCTCTATCGTACGATCTACCTTTGCAACAAGCTCTGTATAGACCCCCTCTGCCTCTTTACAGTCCTGTGCGATCCTGTTCTGGATATATTCATAAATCTTCGTATCAAATATCGTCTTAAAGATATCGCTTCGGGTCTTCGTATCCGCAACTAACAGCTTCTTAAAATCTCCCTGTGCGATCATCGCAACCTGTCGGAACTGATCGGCCGTAAGTCCCAGCACCTCTCTTACCCTGCCGATCACCCCTGCTGTCCGCTTACCATCAATATCTGCCGCTTTCAGCTCTGTCTCCTGTCCATCCTCCATCCAGCGCACTTCTGCCTGCTTCATGGATTTGTATCCCGGTCTCTCATACGCCGGACTTCGCCAGACCTTATATTCATGACCGCCGCTTTCAAATAACAGCTCTACATAAGTAAGCTGCTTTGGATCTGCAAAATCACTTCGGAGCATTTCACCGTTTCGTCCGGTGTTATTCTTCCCGCTTCCTGCGCTGGTCTCTCCGTAAAGGGCATACATGATTCCGTCAAATATCGTTGTCTTTCCCGATCCGGTATCTCCCGAGATCAGAAAAAGTCCCTGTTTCCCAAATTTTCGAAAGTCAATCTCCGTTTTTTCTATATACGTTCCAAACGCTTCCATTGTAAGTACCAGTGGCCGCATCATCTTCACCCCTGTCTCTGTTCATAATAATCCCGGATCAACTGTCTGATATAAACCGCATTTTCATCGGACAGCTCCCGTTTCATCTTTCTGTTATAGAAATCCGCAAATGCCTCATCAGGTGCAAGATTCTTCACATCCTCAAGTGTCCGTTCCTGTTCCGGTCTGCTGCCATCTGCCATCTGGAATTCTACTGACATCAGGTTCTTATACACGGTCCGAAGTCTCGCCTGAACATCAATGATCGTTTCCTTATCCGTTAGCACAATTCTCGCATAATCTTCATTTGCTTCCCGGCTCATGGCTTCATCAAGTGTACCCGTAAAATTGTACCACGCATGAAGCTGGTGCAGGGGCAGTTCACGGATCGAAAGCTTTCCTTTTTCTCCAAGTTCTACCACTGTGACAGATTTCTGATCGTCGGCTTCCGACATAGAATAGATAACCGGTGTGCCACAGTACCGAATCTCCGGCTTTCCGATCTGCTGTGGAGAATGAAGATGTCCAAGTGCCACATAGTCAAATATATCAAATACAGTACGGTCAATATTATCCAGTCCACCGATCGATATTGTCTCCGAATCCGACCGCCGGTTCACTCCACTATTTGTTACGTTCTGATGGGCGATCAGTACATTCCTTTTCCCCGGATCAACTTGCATGGCTGCAACTGCCTGCTGCATGGCTTCTGTATATGTTAAGGCTGCTGACTCTTTCTCCGGTTCTTCTGTTAAATCCGATAATGTATTTTTTACGTTTGACGGCTTTACAAACGGCATCAGATAAAAATTCACATCTCCCCATTTATCCTGCATCGTCACCTTCATGGCTTCTCCACCATAGGTTCCTTTCATATATATATTCTGCTTTTTCATGATACTGCTGGCAAAATCCAGACGTTCTGCCGAATCATGATTGCCACTGATAATGAGGATGATCGTTCCGCTGTCTGCAAGTTCAGTCAGGAATTCATCAAATTCTGTTACTGCTTTTGCGGATGGAACTGCTTTGTCATAGATATCTCCTGCGATCATCACGGCATCCGGCTGTTCTTCTCTTACATATGCAAGGATCTGGTCAAACACATAGCGCTGGTCTTCCCACATCTCATATCCATTTACGATCTTGCCAATGTGCAGATCCGACAAATGAAACAGCTTCATCGTTGTTGTCTCCTTTCCCACGTTTCCCAGACGAAAGTTTCTATCCTTAGTAACTTATTACGCAAATCGCTCTCGCTCTGTTTTCATGCAGCGGTTCTAAGCTCCCACTTCGTGGATCGCTAAGTACCGGCATTCAAACAGGTTTGTTCCATAAGTTCTAAGGATAGAAACTTTCTGTCTTTGAAATGAATGTTGGTTTTTAAATAAGTTAAGTTTAGCATTATGAGGCAAGAGGGTCAACATTCTTCGAACTTTCGAAATCGCTTCACACATGCGCATTCCGGACTATCGTCCTTCATGCTTATGTGTCACCCTCCCTCTACCTGTAAAAATAATACGATTTCTCCGTTCTTCGAACTTTCGAAATCGCTTCTCACATGCGCATTCCGGACTATCGTCCTTCATGCTTATGTGTCACCCTCCCTCTACCTGTAAAAATAATACGATTTCTCCGTTCTTCGAACTTTCGAAATCGCTTCTCACATGCGCATTCCGGACTATCGTCCTTCATGCTTATGTGTCACCCTCCCTCTACCTGTAAAAATAATACGATTTCTCCGTTCTTCGAACTTTCGAAATCGCTTCTCACATGCGCATTCCGGACTATCGTCCTTCATGCTTATGTGTCACCCTCCCTCTACCTGTAAAAATAATACGATTTCTCCGTTCTTCGAACTTTCGAAATCGCTACACACATGCGCATTCCGGACTATCGTCCTTCATGCTTATGTGTGTTTATCCGTCAAATAAATAAGCAGCGTTGTCTGTACACAGACACGCTGCTTATTTGCTTGACGGATTTATTTTTACATCTTGAACATTTTCTTTTTCTTGAGGATTAGGGCTATGATTATGCAGATCAGGACAATGATACCACATACAATGTAGAAGCCGTATGGGGTTTCTGCGAGAGGCATCCACTTACCTGATACGTTCATTCCATAGATACCGGATATGATCGTCGGGATCGCCATTACGATGGTGATAGCCGCTAAGAACTTCATGATATTGTTCAGGCGGTTATTGATAATCGTCGTCATCAGTTCTCTTGTACCGCTTATGATATCTCGATAGATTCCGGTCATCTCGATAGCCTGTTTGTTCTCGACCATAACATCATCCAGAAGCTCCTGATCCTCCGGATACTGCTTGATACTGCTGTATCTTGCAAGCTTATCTAATACAACTCCGTTTGCACGAAGTGATGTTGCAAAGTATACAAGGTTAGATTCCAGTTCGTGAAGATCAATCAGATCCGCATCCTCTGTCTCATCCTGGATCCGTTGCTCGATCAGATTTCTTCTGCGATCCATAACTCGCAGATAATACTGATAGGTCATGCAGTTTCTATATAAAATCTGGTACATGAAGCGCATCCGTTTCTTTGTACTGAATTCCTTTACCTTTGACTCAATAAATGCATCCAGAACAGGCGTATCCTCCGCGCATACCGTGATCAGAATGTCCTTTACGAGGATAATACCCAAAGGAATAGTTGTATATGCTTCGCGTTCATTTCTCATCTCGATCGACGGAATATCGACAAGGATCAGTGTATAACCATCTTCGACCTCCACACGGGAGCTCTCCTCATCATCCAATGCAGCTCTGACATCTGCCAGATCAATCTCAAAATCTTCTGCAATCAGTTTGGTCTCATCTACTGTAGGTTTCGTCATACAAACCCACATATTGTCTTCATATTCTGTTATCTCTGACAAAACCTTATGATCTGTTCTGTAGAACTTTATCATTCCAAACTACCCACTTTCATATATGGTTTCTTCCATATGAGGATTTCTAACCGAATTTATATTAACACAAAAGCCCACCATGTTCAATCTCAAACCTTATTTTTTACATTCTGTCTGCCGCAGCAAATAGAAAACTGCTCCAAAAGAAACGGTTGTTTTTCCTTTCTGAGATGTATATAATGATGGCATTGAGATTTTATGAAATGAGGTTTTTCTATGGATGCCTATACAAGCTTCGCGCAGGTATACGATGAGCTGATGGATAACATTCCTTATGACGAATGGATATCTTATATCACCAGCCTGCTCCATGAATACAATATCACCGAAGGTCTGGTTGCCGAGCTTGGTTGCGGAACGGGAACGATCACGGAAGGACTTGCAGCCGCAGGCTATGATATGATCGGAATTGATGTGTCTTCCGATATGTTGGAGATTGCAAATGAAAAAAAGATTGCGAATGGTTTCTCATCCATTATGTATCTCCAACAGGATATGTGTTCCTTTGAATTATATGGAACAGTAAATGCCATTGTATGCGTCTGTGACAGCATCAACTATCTGTCAAATACAGATCAGATCACTACCGTTTTTTCTCTTGCAAATAATTATCTGGAAGCAGGGGGTATCTTTATCTGTGATTTTAAGACCAAACACTATTTCCGGGATGTCGTTGCAGATTCAGTGATTGCTGAGGATCGGGATGATGTCAGCTTCATTTGGGATAATTATTATGATGAGGAACAAAATGTCAACGAGCTTGCACTCAGCCTGTTTCTGAAAGAGGAGAACGACCTGTACCGAAAAACGCAGGAATTCCATTACCAGATCGGACTGACCTGTGAGGACATGATTCGTTGTGTAGAACAGGCAGGTATGGAGCTTCTTGCCATGTATGATGCATTTACGCACACGCCAGCAACCGATGACAGTGAACGTGTCTATGTGATAGCCAGAGAAAAACATCACGAAGGCAAATTATATATCTGATCTCCTGCCCGTAGTGATTTTAGTCATCAATTTTTTATTAAGCACTACTTTTATAAGTACAAGCATTATTTTGTTATTAATCAGCACTTTATAAATGCAGGTATTATTTTTAAAAAGGCACCTTAAAAGTGCAATATTTTACGTTATATATAGAAAGAACGAGGAATAACATATGAGTGATTATATTATCAGAGGTATGGCGGCAGATGGACAGGTTCGTTTCTTTGCCGGCACCACAAAGGAAATCGTTGAAACAGCAAGAAGTATTCACAATACCAGTCCGGTTGCTACCGCTGCCCTCGGTCGTCTGCTAACCGCAGGTGCATTGATGGGGGCTGCATGTAAGAATGACTCCGATCTGCTAACGCTCCAGATCCAGTGCAGCGGTCCAATCGGCGGACTAACAGTGACTGCTGATGCGCACTGCAATGTCAAAGGCTATGTCAACAATCCGGAGGTTATCCTGCATGCAAATGATAAGGGAAAACTGGATGTCGCTAAAGCTCTTGATATGGGCGTGCTCTCCGTGATCAAGGATATCGGTTTAAAAGAGCCTTATATCGGTCAGACCCAGCTTGTTTCAGGTGAGATTGCAGAAGACCTGACGTATTATTTTGCAACCTCAGAACAGATTCCAACTTCTGTAGCTTTAGGTGTTCTGATGGAGAAGAACAACACAGTAAAACAAGCCGGGGGCTTTATCATTCAGCTTATGCCATTTGCATCCGAGGAACTGATCTCTGATCTGGAAAAACGTCTGGGTGAATTCACATCCATTACCGCTCTCCTCGACCAGGGTATGGAACCGCTTGATATCGTGAAGCAGATCTTTGAAGGCTATAATGTAGAAGTTACCGATACCATTCCTACGAAGTGGCACTGCAACTGCAGTAAGGAACGTTTCTCACAGGCCGTTATCAGTCTCGGTAAAAAAGAGATCGCAAATCTGCTCGCAGACAATAAGCCGATCGAGGTAAACTGCCAGTTCTGCAACTCGTCTTACACCTTCTCACCGGAGGAACTGGAAAATATGTTACTTGGCAAATAAAACAGAAAACGCTGATCTGTTCCTATGTGAGTGAATATTACAAAAAGAGTTTATCGGTAATGTGAATATGCACACCTATTATTACGCAAGACGCTTGCACTCTATTTCAACGCAACGGTACTAAGTTCTTCGCCTATGGCGACTCACTAAGAACCGGCGTTAAAACAGGCTTGCTTCATAATAGTATACATGTTCACATCGCCGATAAACTCTTTTATAATTCACTTAATTCGTATAGAAACAGATCAGCGTTTTCTATATTCTTGAATTGTCTCTATTATTTATCACTTCTTATTATGGTAACGAGTGATGTCAGCAGCAAGAACATCGGATAAAAAAGCTTCGGCATGATCTGAAAAGCAGAAATGGAATCACCCAGTTCTCCTACCGCGGCAATTGCAACTAACATCTGCGCACCATATGGGATTATCCCTTGAAAGATACAGGAAAAGGTATCAAGCAAAGAGGCAGTCTTCTTCGGAGAGATTCCATATTCCTGTGCCATTTCTCCGGCAATCGGATTTGCCATAACGATTGCTACCGTATTGTTTGCAGTTGCAATATCCATTGTTCCGACTAGCAACCCCATTCCGAGCTGTCCGCCTTTCTTTCCTCGAAAGATCCTGTGTATCCAACTGAGAAGTGCATCGAAACCGCCATATTCCCGGATCAGTGCACATAACGCCGCTACTAATATTGCTACCATACAGGTTTCAAACATTCCGGAAACACCGGAGCCCATATTTGTCAGAAGATCAACAGGTGCAGTATGTCCCCACATCAGCATAATAAATGCTCCGGATACAATTCCCGTAAGTAATACGATAAATACATTCAGCCCTATAATTCCACCGATCAGCACCAGAACATACGGTATGATCTGCACCAGATTATAAGACTGGCTGACCTGACCCCGTATGTCGGTCTGAAATGAAAGTACAAGAATTAATATCAGCGTTATAACCGCTGCCGGAAACGCGATCCAGAAATTCTCCCGGAATTTGTCTTTCATCTCACATCCCTGTCCATTACATGCCGCAATCGTCGTATCTGAGATAAAAGAAAGATTATCCCCAAACATTGCTCCACCCATAACCGATGCAACACAAAATGCCATATCAAAGCCAGACGCTCTCGACACTGCTACAGCAATCGGTGTTAACAATGTGATCGTTCCAACCGAAGTGCCCATAGCAACTGATACAAAGCAGGCAACAACAAACAAAACCGCTACTGAAAATCTTGCCGGAATCAGTGTCAGCATAAAATATGCTACACTCTCTGCGCTGCTTCTTCCGACTACCCCGACAAATGAACCCGCTGCCAGGAAGATCAACAGCATCGTTATAATATTCTTATCCCCAACTCCCTGTGCCATAATCTCAAGCTTCTTATCAAATACCAATTCCCGGTTCTGGATACATGCGACCAGAATAGCTGCAAGAAATGCCACGATGATAGGCACATTATAAAAGCCCATCGGAATTTTCATCACATATTCAAATATAATCCCAAGTCCCAGATACAATACCAGAAATACACCGATCGGTAACAGTGCGATCGCTCTGCCCTTTTTCTCATTCATTTTAATACCTCTCCAAATCACTTATTTAGCAGGAACCGTTCCCGCCTGTCATACTTTCT